>NZ_JAVWWA010000004.1:0-32228 GCF_036666375.1 Comamonas sp.
GCACCACAGCCAAGGAGCGCGCAAATGACACCCACCGAATCGTTCAACACCGAGGAAGAGGCCCATGCCTATGCGGAACAGGCGGGATGGACCAATTACCGGGTCGTCGCCGAGCCCGGACCGCTTTCGCAGAGCATGCCGCTGGGCGGCCAGGAAGGCATTCCCGCAATCCGCTTCCTCATCGAGCGCCTGGACTAGATGGATGGGCCGGTGGGAATCGGGGCAGCGCTCCTACAACGGCCAGTGCCGTCTTGCGCCACGCTGGGAACACCTCAACGCACAGGATCGCACCCATGAACAAGCAGCCAGCATCGCTTCCAGAGGACGAGGACATGGACCCCGTGGGCAAGCCCTACCCCGAACAGGAGCCGCTCACGCCCGACGACGCCAAGCCGGCCGACGGCGATGACCCGCCCCACCCGCCCTTCTCGCCGAGCAACGAGCCGGATATCGCACCCGATTGAAAGCCCGCTGCGGCGGCCCGCGCTCAGGCGCGCCGCTGCCACCGGCATGTTGCAGAAAATGGCGGACGTTGGCCTTAATATTTGCGCAATATCTCTATATTGGCCCACTGAAGGATACCGCCCCATGACGAACGACAACCAATATCTGCAGCAGGCCATCGCCCTGGCGCGCGCCAACATAGCCCAGGGCGGACGCCCTTTTGGCGCGGTCGTGGTGCGTGACGGCGCGGTCATCGCCACCGGCGTCAACGAAATCCGGGCCACCAACGACCCCACAGCCCATGCCGAACTGACGGCGCTGCGCGCCGCGAGCCGCCAACTCGGCTCACCCGACCTGAGCGGCTGCAGCGTCTATGCAAGCGGCCATCCTTGCCCCATGTGCATGGCCGCAATGCGCATGGCGGGCGTGCGCAAGGTCGCCTATGCCTACTCCAACGAAGACGGCGCGCCGTTCGGGCTGTCTACGGCAGCGATCTACGAGGACCTTGCCAAGCCGTTTGCCCAGCAGTCCATGGAGATCTGCCACCTGCGCATGCCGGGCCAGCCCGACCTGTACGCCGAATGGGCGCAGGCGGCCTGCTGACCCGGCCCCTCACCAGCCCGGTCGGCGCGCCGGTTGTGCGGCGCTGGGCTGGCGCTTTTGCGCCTGGGTCAGCGTATCGACCAGATAGTCGCGCGAAGCCTGGCGCGCGAAATCGACCGCGCTCCAGCCGCGCTGGTTCTTGGCGCGCGGATCGGCGCCGTATTTGAGCAGCTGGGCGACCACGTCTTCCGAGCTGTATTGCGCGGCCATCATCAGCGGCGTCGTGCCGTTGGGCGATGGGGCATCGACCTGGGCGCCCTTGCGCACCAGCAACTGCACGATGGCCAGGCTGTCGGGCAGCGCAGCCGAAGCCGCATAGTGCAAGGCGGTCCAGCCGTCCTTGTTCACTGCCGCGCCGCGCTCGAGCAGCTTGTTCACCAGCGCCAGGTGGCCCTTGATCGCGGCCATCATCAGCGCGCTTTCACCCTGGGCACTGACGTCATCGAGGCGTATTCCCGGCAGCTGCACCAGCACCTCGAACACGCGCAGCGAGTCGCGGTGCAGCGCCGCGACCATGCCGGGGCGGCCGCGCGAATCCTTGGTGTTCGGATCGGCGCCACGGAAGATCAGATCGACCATGGCCTTGGGGTTGTCCTGGATCAGCGCACGTTCGAAATCGACGGCCGCGTCGGCCTGGGCCAGGCCGGCGAGACCCAGAGCGCCGATGGCGCCCGCGGATTGCAGCCAATGGCGGCGGGTATGCACTCTGGTCATGAAACCACTCCCTTGAACAAGGCGTCGAAGTTGGCGCTGGTCAGCGCCGCGATGTCCTCGACCGGCATGCCGCGCACGGCCGCGATCTGCTTGGCGACATAAGGCACATAGGCCGGGCTGTTGGTCTTGCCGCGGTAGGGCATGGGCGCGAGATAGGGGCTGTCGGTCTCGATCAGCATGCGGTCCAGCGGGACAAAGGCCGCGACATCGCGCAGGTATTGCGCGTTCTTGAATGTCACGATGCCCGAAAACGAGATGTAGTACCCGAGGTCGAGCGCGGCGCGCGCGACTTCGGCGGTTTCGGTGAAGCAGTGCAGCACGCCGCCGGCCTGGTCCGCCGAGCCGTCCTCGCCCTCTTCGCGCAGTATGCCCAGCGTGTCGTCGGACGCGCTGCGCGTATGGATCACCAGCGGCTTGTGGCAGGCACGCGCGGCGCGGATATGCACGCGAAAGCGCTCACGCTGCCATTCGAGGTCGGCAATCGTGCGCCCGCCCTTGCGGTCTTCCATGCCGTAGTAATCGAGGCCGGTTTCACCGATGGCCACCACGCGCGGCAGCGCGGCGCGCTCGAGCAGGTCCTGCACGCCGGGCTCGGTCATGTCTTCGGTATCGGGGTGCACGCCCACGGTGCACCAGAAGTTGTCGTAGCCCGTGGCCAGCGCATGCACGTCAGGGAACTCCTCCATGGTCGTGCAGATGCACAGCGCGCGGTCCACCTGGGCCTGGGCCATCGCGGCACGGATTTCCGGCAGGTTCTGCGCGAGCGCGGGATAGTTCAGGTGGCAGTGGGAATCGGTAAACATCAAATACTCTCAAAACAAAAATGCCGATCCCGACTGCAGCGCATGCGCGCTGCCTGCGGATCGGCATGCAGCCGCGGGAATGCGCGCTGCCAGGGATCGTCTGCATAAATCGAGCGGTCAGTGTGCGCAGATGCACACGGCGCGATGATTTGTGCAGAGGTACCCTAGACCGTTTGCGTGGCCTTGTCCCAGGCCAGCGCGCCGCCGAGGATCTGTTCGATCTTGGCCTTGAGCTGGCTCGACTTCTCGTCCTGGGGAAACTGTATGCCTATGCCCTGGGTCCGGTTGCCCGCAGCGCGCGCAGGCGTGACCCAGGCGACCTTGCCGGCGATAGGATAGCGCTGCGTGTCTTCGGGCAACGTCAGCAGCACGTAGACATCGTCGCCCAGCCGGTACTCGCGCGGCGTGGGCACGAAAATGCCCCCGCTGGCGAACATGGGGATATAGGCGGCGTACAGGGCGGCCTTTTCCTTGATGGCCAACTGCATGACGCTGGGACGCGGCGTGGGAGGAATCTGGCTCATGGCAATGGTGGGAGGAAAGGAAGGAGCCGCACGACGCAGGCCCTCATGGCCTGGAGTTTAGGACGCTTCGGCCCCGCGCGACAAGCGCCTCGAGCATCAGGCCCGCATTGAAGGGGTGTTCCGCGGTGCGCAGCGCGGCCGTGAGCTCCTTGCTCCAGGCCGCGAGCAGCGCCAGCGGTGCGGGCACGGGCAGGTCGGCCGGCGCGAAATAACGCGGCGCCGCGCCGCTGGCGCGCGCGAGTTGGTCATGGCAGATCTTCTGCAGCACGGCGATCACCTGCGCCGGCGCGAGATCGGCAAACGCCGACACATCGCCCTGGGACAGTGCGCGCGGCAGATGCGTCCAGGCCTGGGCCGGCTTGCCGCTGCGCGCCAGCGCCAGCGCGTCTTCGGGCCGCCCGCCCGAGGCCTTGAGAAATGCCTGGGCAGCTACGGGCTCCAGACCCTGGGCCTGGAGCCAGGCCAGCATTTCGGCTTCACCGGGCCAGGACATGGTGTGGATCAGGCAGCGGCTGCGAATGGTGGGCAGCAGCTGATGGGCCGACTCGCTGGCCAGCACGAAGCGCACATCGCCCGGTGGCTCCTCCAAGGTCTTGAGCAAGGCGTTGGCCGTGATCGGGTTCATCTGCTCGGCCGGGTAGACCAGCACCGCCTTGCCGCGCCCGCGCGCGCTGGTGCGCTGGGTGAACTCGACGGCGTCGCGCATGGCATCCACACGGATTTCGCGGCTGGGCTTGCGCTTCTTGTCGTCGATATCGGCCTGGGCCTTTTCCGCCAGCGGCCAGCCCAGCGCGAGCATATGGGTTTCGGGCATCAGCACGCACAAGTCGGCATGGGCGCGCACGTCGATCGCGTGGCAGCTGCGGCACTGGCCGCAGGCCTGGCCGTCGGCGACCGCCTCGCACAGCCAGGCGCGAACCATTTCCAATCCCAAGGCGTATTGACCCAGGCCCGACGGCCCCTGCAGCAGCCAGGCATGGCCGCGCTGGGCCAGCAGCGCCTGGCGCTGGGCCGCGATCCAGGGCGCGACCGCGGGGCGCTCTACGGCGCTCATGGCAGGTCCTGGTCGGCAGGCGCGGGCAACCAGCCGCGGCCCACAAACGTGGCCTGCAGCTGGCGCCACACCAGCGCGCGCTCGTGGTTGGCGTCTATGCGCGCAAAGCGCTGCGGCGCGGCCGCGGCGCGGTCGGCATAGCCCTGTGCAACGCGGCGGAAGAATTCGAGCGGCTGGGCTTCGAAACGATCGGGAACGCGCGCATGCGCCAGGCGGGCGGCCGCGACTTCGGGCGGCAGGTCGAACCAGACCGTGAGATCGGGTTCGCGCAATTGTGCGGGGTCGGGAGCGACGCCGGTCTGCACCAGGCGCTCGAGTTGGGCCAGCGGCGCCAGATCAAAGCCCCGGCCCGCGCCCTGGTAGGCGAACGTTGCGTCGGTGAAGCGGTCGCACAGCACCACGTCGCCGCGCGCCAGCGCGGGCTCTATCACCTGCACCAGGTGGTCGCGCCGGCCCGCGAACACCAGCAGCGCTTCGGTCAGCGGATCCATCGCGTCGCCCAGCAGCAGCACGCGCAGTTTCTCGGCCAGCGGCGTGCCGCCGGGCTCGCGCGTGAGCACCACGCGCCGGCCCTGGGCGGTGAAGGCCGCAGCCAGGCCGCTGATGTGCGAGGACTTGCCCGCGCCATCAATGCCTTCGAATGAAATAAACAGGCCGTTCTGGCTCATCTCAAAATCCTCAATGCGGCGGACGCTGGTTCAGCGTCCGCGCTGGTAACGGTTCACAGCTCTATTGTGCTCGTCGAGCGAAGCACTGAAGTGGCTGCTGCCATCGCCCTTGGCGACAAAATACAGCGCCGGCGTGGTCGCGGGCTGGACGGCAGCCATCATCGACGCCTTGCCGGGCATGGCAATCGGCGTCGGCGGCAGGCCGTTGCGCGTATAGGTATTCCACGGCGTGTCGGCGCGCAGATGGCTGCGGCGCAGATTGCCGTCGAACGCTTCGCCCAGACCATAGATGACCGTGGGGTCGGTCTGCAGCGGCATGCCTATGCGCAGGCGGTTGATGAACACGCCCGAAATCTGCGCGCGGTCGCTGGCGCGCCCGGTTTCCTTCTCGACAATGCTGGCCAGCACCAGCGCGTCTTCGGGCGAGCGCAGCGGCAGGTCGGCGGAGCGCATTTCCCAGACCTGCTGCAGGCGCCGGTCCATCGCATGCACCGCGCGGCGCAGCACGGCAATGTCGCTGCTGCCCTTGGCATAGGTGTAAGTGTCAGGGAAGAAGCGGCCTTCGGGCGCGACGCCGGGCTTGTCCAGTGCGGCCATCAGCGCTTCGTCGCTCAGCGCCGCGCTGTCCTGGCGCAGGAATTCCTCGCGCGCCAAAGCCGCGCGCACCTGGCGCCAGTTCCAGCCTTCGACCAGCGTCAGCGCGCGCAGCGACTCCTCGCCGCGCGCGAGCTTCTGCAACAGTTGGTAGGGCGAGGTGCCCGCGGGAATCTCGTAATTGCCGGCCTTGATCAGCCGGTCCTTGCCCGACAGGCGAAACCAGGCGTAAAGCAGCCGGGCATCGGTCTGCACGCCGGCCTTGACCACGTCGCGCGCCACGCCGCGCGGCGTCGTGCCCGGTTCGATCTCGAGCTCGAGCGAAGGCGCGCCCTGCGCCAGCGGCTGCAGCAGCCACCAGGCGGCCGCGCCCCCGGCAACGAGCGCCATCAACACCAGAAAAAGCAGTCCTTGGAAGAATCTACGCACAACCTTTACCGCCCCATGAAAGTGAGCGGGCATCATAATTCACACATGACCCAGTCCTTTCATGGCATTGCCCCCATTTCCCACCTCGGCGTGATTCGCGTGCAAGGCGAAGACGCCGCCAGCTTTCTGCACAACCAGCTGACGCAGGACTTCGCGCTGCTGGACCTGCAGCATGCGCGCCTGGCCGCATTCCTGTCGGCCAAGGGTCGTATGCAGGCCAGTTTCATCGGTTTCAAGCGCAGCGCCACCGAAGTGCTGCTGATCTGCAGCCAGGATCTGCTCGCGACCACGCTCAAGCGCCTGTCGATGTTCGTCATGCGCGCCAAGGCCAAACTCAGCGACGCCACGGCCGAATTCACGCTGTACGGCCTGATCGGCGACGCCGTCGCCGCGGCTGCGGGCCAGGGCCAGGCCGCGCCCTGGGACAAGCAGGACCTGGGCGAAGCGCATCTGGTCCACCTCTATCCCGCCGCCGGCCAGCCGCGTGCGCTGTGGATCGCCCCCGTGGGCACGCCCGCGCCCCAGGCCGCCGCGCTGGCCGCCGATATCTGGCTGTGGAGCGAAGTACAAAGCGGCGTGGCCACGCTCACGGCGCCGCTGTTCGAGCTGTTCGTGCCGCAGATGCTCAACTACGAATCGCTGGGCGGCGTGAACTTCAAGAAAGGCTGCTACCCCGGCCAGGAAATCGTCGCGCGCAGCCAGTTCCGCGGCACGCTCAAGCGCCGCGCCTATATCGTCCAGTCCGAGACCGCGCTGCAAGTCGGCATGGAAGTGTTCGCCGCCAGCGACGCCGAGCAGCCCACGGGCACGGTGGTGCAGGCCGCGCCCGCGCCCGGCGGCGGCTGGCTGGCCCTGGTATCGATGCAGATTGCGTCGGCCGAAGAAGCACTGCACGCCGGCAGCGCCGGCGGACCGGCATTGGCCGTCCAGCCCCTGCCCTACGTGCTGCTCGACGATATCTGAGGCCAGCCCCGGCTTAGGTCCCTCAGCGCGCTCCCGCGGCGCGCAGAATGCTTTCGGTTTCGGCATGGCCGCGCCGGATCGCATGCTGCAGCGGCGTGACGCCCTCGTTGTCCGCGAGCTGCACGTTCGCGCCCGCGTCGACCAGGGCCTGCACGATCTGCTGGTGGCGCGGACCGCCGTCGCTCAGGATGATGGCTTCGAGCAGCGCCGTCCAGCCCAGCCGGTTCACATGGTCGACCGCCACGCCCGCTTGGATCAGTCGGCGCACGGTGTCGACATGGCCGCGCTCGCTCGCCGGAATCAGCGCGGTTCCGCCGAACCGGTTGGTGCTACGCAGATCGGCGCCCTGGGCCAGCGCCATCGTCAGGATCTCGAGATGTCCGCGCGCTCCCGCATAGAGATAAGGGCTGTCCTGGATGCTGTCCTTGGCGTTCACATCGGCGCCCGCGCCTATCAGCACGCGCGCCGCCTGCACATGGTTGCCATGCGTGGCGACCAGCAAGGGCGTGCGGCCCTGGGCATCGCGCGCGTCGATGGCCGCGCCCTGGCCCAGCAATTGCGCGATGGCGTGCGCATCGCCCCGCGCCGCGGCCTGGTGCAGCGGCGTGGAAACCGCCACCTGCGCCACGGCCTGGGCCTGGGGCAGCGCCAGGGCAGCACTCAAAGCCAGTAGATTGCGCATGGGGGATTCCAGTTGAAGTGATGCGCGGCGCGCGTCAGAAAACGCGCACCATGGTGATGTGCTCTATGCCGGCCTCTTCGTAGGGCTCGCCCTGCACGCTGAAGCCCGCGCGCAGATAGAAGCCTTCAGCGCTGCGCTGCGCGTGCAATTGCACTTCGCGGTCGCCGCGTGCCTGCGAAGCTGCAACCAGCGCGTCCAATACCTGGCGGCCCAGACGGCTGCCGCGCAGGTCGCGGTCCACGGCCAGGCGGCCTATGCGGCCCACGCCCGGCGCTTCGGTGATCAGCCGCCCCGTGGCCACGGCCTGCTCCAGGCGGTTGTAGACCACGACATGGCGCGCCGCTTCATCGCGGCCGTCGACTTCCAGCGCGACATCGATCTGCTGCTCGCGCACGAACACGTCGGTGCGCAGGCGCAGCGCCTCGCGGCCCAGCAGATTCCAGTCGCCCGAGCGCAGTTCTGTGAACGCGCGCCCGGCTTCGAAATCATCGATCAGCGAGCGCAGCGCGGCCGGCACGGGCTGGGATTTCTGCGTCGCGGGATCGGCAAACACATAGACCAGCTCCACGCTGCTGAGCAGCGCCGTGCCGCTGAAGATGCCGATCTCGAAGCGCATAGACGAATTGCCGATGGCGGCGCAGCGCACGCCCACGTCGAGCACATCGCCATAGCGCGCCGACGCGTGGTATTCGACCGTGGCCTTCTTCACATACAGTTCACCGCCCAATCGCGCGAAACCGCTCTCGTAAGGCAAGGCCAAGGCACGCCAGTACTCGCTGATCGCCGTGTCGGCATACATCATGTAATGTGCATTGAAGACGATTTTTTGCGCGTCCACTTCAGCCCAGCGCACCCGCAGGCGATGAAAACAGCGAAACGATTCCCGGTGCAGCATGTTCAGTTCTCCAGTCCAAAAGCCAGGCGCAGCGCGTACGCGCTGTCCGCATCCGCGGTTTGCGCGTCCACCTCGGCCCAGCGCACCCGCAGGCGATGAAAACAGCGAAACGATTCCCGGTGCAGCATGTTCAGTTCTCCAGTCCAAAAGCCAGGCGCAGCGCGCGCGCGCAGTCCGCATGGGCCTGGCGCGCTTGGGGGATAGCGCGGCCCATCTTGATGAATTCGTGGGTCACGCCGCGGTAGATTTCAAGGTCCACGGCCACGCCCGCAGCGCGCAGCCGGTCGGCATAGGCCACGCCCTCGTCAACCAAGGGATCGCATTCGGCCAGGCACACGAAAGCCGGCGCCACGCCTTCGAGGTCGTGGGCGTTGAGCGGCGCGAAACGCCAGTCGTCACGGTCAGCGGGGCTGCGCACGTAGTTGCCGAAGAACCAGGTGATGCTGGCCTCCTCGAGCACCATGCCATGCGCGAAACGGCGGTGGGAGTCGGTGTCCTGGTGGGCGGTCGTGCCGGGGTAAATCAGCAACTGCAAGGCCAGCGCGAGGCCCGCATCGCGCGCCAATATCGCATTCACCGCGGCCAGCGTGCCGCCCGCGCTGTCGCCACCGACCGCCAGGCGCGCAGGATCTGCGCCCAGCGTCCGGGCGTTCAGTGCCAGCCATTGCAAGGCATCCCAGGCATCGTTGCTGGCCATGGGAAAGCGGTGTTCGGGTGCGAGCCGGTAGTCGAGCGAAACCACCATGCAGCCCGCCTGGCGTGCGAGTTCGCGGCACAGCACGTCGTGCGTTTCCACGCTGCCGATGGTGAAGCCGCCGCCATGCAGGTACAGCAGCACGGGCAGCGGGCCCGACTCGGCCGGTGCGGGCGCATAGAGCCGCGCGGGCATCGGGTGGCCGTCGCGCGCCGGTATCTGCAATTCATCGACCCGCGCCAGCGCGGGCTTGGGGATTTCGAGCACGCCCGAGCCCGCGGCATAGGCGGCACGCGCGGCTTCGGGCGACAGGCTGTGCAAGGGCGGGCGCCCTGCCCGCTCCATGCGGCGGATCACGTCGCGCATCTGCGCGGTCAACAAATTATGAGAAGCATTCACGGTAAACAGGGCACGCTGCTGCAAGCCTTCAGGCAACACCAGCCGAAGGCAGGCACAGCAGATCGTGCAAACAAGGAACAAGCCGACACCGGCAGACGCCATCATGCCGCAAGCTGCGCCCCATCCGCGTCTCGATGGGCACTGCGTTGCCGGCGGGCAGCTCTCGCCTGCGCGTCCCGCCGTCAATCGCAATGCTGCTGGAAATTCACCGCGACCGGGCTGGAGCTGTCATGGCCGAGCACCACGGCCACGCCCTCGTAGCGGCAAAAGCCTTGCCCCGAAGGCTTGGCGGGCAGCACGCCCAGGGTGGACCAACGCATGGGAAACGGCCCAGGGGCTTGTCCCTGGAACGGCGACTCGTGCGGAAACTGGGGCCAGCGCTGCCCAGCCGGCGGGAACGGATAGGATTGCACGAACTGCGCTTCGCCCGGGTACTGCGGCCAGCGCACATCAGCGGAGTAGTCCACCTGCGGCAAAGGCTTTGGCTTGGGTACGCGCGCGATGTCGCGCGAGACAGCGGCGTCCCGGCCCGAATAGAACCCCGACGACACCCGCGCTCGGTAGCGGGCCACGGCGCCCGCTGCCGTGTGCGGTTTGGCCATGGTGGCAAAGGCGTGCTGCTGCGTCGCGACGGCGACCCGGAAGCCAGAACTGTGATGCCAGGCGGCGAGGCCGCTGCAATCCACCCCCAACTCCAATGGGCGGTGCGATTCGGGCGCAGTGATGCCGTCCAGGGAAATCTGCTCGACACTGATGCCTAGTCGAAATGCAATTTCCTTGAGCATCGCTTTCTTGAGCAGCAAAGGATCGGAAGGTGCCAGCGAGCAGGCCATGCAGCATGCCGGGACCGTGAAGGCGGCGCTCCCCAGCAGGGCCAGCACCAGCGGTTTCATTGAAATTTGCACGCCATTCTCCTTGCAAAAAGCGTCGCCTGGGCCGCAGCGACGGCGGCGGCTGAAATGAGCGACAACGAGGCGGGTGTCATAAATGCCCATCAACGCCGCCACAGCTTCATGGATGCAGGTGCTCAGGAATGCCGCTGCGTCGGGCGGCAAACGGCCGATGGCCGCGGCGGACTCCGTGGACAACCGCTGCGATATCGGCGGCGAACCCGGGTCCGCCCGTCAAGCCTTTTCCCGGCGAAAGCCTGCGCTAGTGTGATGAGCGCCCAGTCCGCACCCGGCGGAAACCGCAGGCGCAGCAGCGGCGGCGAAATGGCGCGGGCCGGAGAATGCGCAGGGCGGCCGCGCCCAGCCTGTGCGCGATCTGCTTGCGCGTCAGGTGCGTGATCCGATCCGGTTCGGCGCAAGAGCGCGGACACGCCAGGCAGCGCTCAACGGCAGCGGCGCTCGAAGTTCACGGACACCGGGCTGGAATAGCCATAGCCCAGCACGACCACCGCGCCTTCATAAACGCATTGTTGGCCCTGACCGGGCCACGGACGGGGTCCGCCGCCCGGCGGCCAGCCCGGTCGGGGGCCGCCGTCGGGCCCGGTGCCGGGCCAGGGTCCGGGTCCGGGTCCGGGTCCGGGCTCCGGACCGGGACCAGGACCCTGGCGTCCTGGCTGCCGGATGCGGAAGCCCGCTGAATGATGATAGGCCCCGAGCCCGCTGCAATCGGCGCCAAGCCCCAGCGGCGTGATCAACCGGGGCTCGGTGATGGCATCGAATGGGATCTGTTGAGGCCGCAGGCCCAGCCGGTGAGCAATCTCATTGGCCATGAGCTGCTTGATCCTCACCGGATTCGCCGGCGCGAGCGTGCAGGCCATGCCGGACACCGAGGCCAATGCGGCGACGGCCCCCACCAGCGCCGTTGCGAGATGGCTGATCTTGGGTTGCATAAATGTTCTCCTTGCAGATAAGACACGTCTCTTCCCGTGACGCAGCGCGTGCTGGCAGCAGCAGCGACGTCATTTGCAGTATGGGAAGGGCCGAGGCTCGCGCAGAAAGAACAACTGTTGGCAGTGCTGGAATCGCCGAGGACGCGCAGACTGCTTCGCAGCCGCCTTTGGAGCATCTGCCCCTCTGGCGTCGCTGGCGTCGCTGGCGATGGCAGGATCAACGCAGCGCGCGTGCCAAGGACGCGCGCTGACCCGCTTTTGCAACACCTGAGGCGCGCGCCTGGCGCGGCGCGCTTGACTCAGACCATTGCCGGCCCAGTGCCCGGGCCCAGCAGCGGGCCAGGCGCAGGTGCGTCTGCCGGCGCGCCAGGCATTGCTGGCCCCGCGTCCGACGGCGGCGGCACTTCCGCGCTGCGCGACAGCGTGGTCTGGAGTTGGCGCGCCATATCATGCAGCAGCGCGAACTCGTTGGCGGCAAGGTTGCGCGGCTCGGTGTCCATGATGCAGAAGCTGCCCAGCACCATGCCATGGCGGTCATGCAGCGGCACTCCTGCATAAAAGCGCAGATGCGCCGATTGCAGCAGCGGGTTGTCGGCAAAGCGCGGATCGCGCGCGATGTCCTCGACCTGCAATTCGCGCTCTTCGTGCACTACATAGGAACAGACCGACAGCGCGCGCTCCAGGCCGCTGCCTTGCGCGCCGTCGCGTGTCGAAGTCAACAGCGTTCCCGGCGTATGCACCCAGTCGGCGTCGACCAGCGAGACCTGGGCAAAAGGCACATGGAAGGCATTCGCTGCGTGCACCACCATGTCGTGGATGGCCTCGGTGTGGTTGGTATCCAGCCAGCCGCTGGCATGGAGCGCCGCGACGCGCTGCGCGTCGTTGTCGCCCACGGGCGCGGCCAGCGGCCCGGCATCGGGCGAAGCGGCGAGCAAGGCATCGGCGCGCAGCCGCAGTTCGCGCACGCTGGTGGTGATTGCCTGCACCCCCAACTGCGCGGCCGCGCCTTCGGCCAGCAGCGCGGGCGGCGCATTCCACAAGGCCAGCACGATGCGCAGGCCGGGCCAGCGCCGGTGCAGCCGCCGGCAGATCTGCCGCACCTGCGCTTCGGGCTGGGGAGTGAACACCGACAGGCACAGCAATTCGACTTCGCCCCAGCTGGCGTCGTCGGGCGCCTGCATGCGCGCGCTGAGCGCATGCACGGAGTGGCTGGCCGCATGACCGCTGAGGGCCAATGCATGCGCCATGGCCGCGGCCGCGAGCGCATCGACTTCCCAGCGCGCGCCCACGCAATGCACGCGCGGGCGCGGCGCAAGACCGGTGTCGGCGGGCGCGGGCGCCGGATATTGCTCCGCAAGTTCCACCAGCAGCAGCTCCATGCCCTGCGCCAGGCGCAAGCGGTGCTCGGCCGTGGCCGCGCCCGTATGGTGGCTGGTGGCCACGCGCAAGGCAGGCATCACCACATCGTCATACAGTCGGGTCACACCGTCACTGACCTGGGCCGGCGTGGGCTTGGCAGGCAGCAGCGTGTCGACGGTGTCGGTGCACAGCTCTATGGCCTCCTCCACATCGCCGCCCAGCAGGCGCTGGTAAAGGCGCCGCGGCGCGTCAAGCACGGGGGCATTGCCCAACAGCACTTCCATGAATTTCAGCGCCGGCAGGTAGCGCCCCAGCACCAGCAGGCACACCGTCAGCGGCGTGGACAGGATCAGGCCCACCGGCCCCCACAGCGCGGTCCAGAACGTCGCCGCAACGATGATCGACAGCGTGGACAAGCCCGTGCTGGTGCCGTAGAGCCAGGGCTCGACCACGTTGTTGCTGATCAGCTCGAGCAGCAGGATCAGGCACAGCGTCCAGAGAAACATGTTCCAGCCGGGGTCGACCGCAAAGGCCAGCGCCAGCGGAAACACCGCCGAGACCATGGGCCCCACATAAGGCACGAAGCGCATGATGGCCGCGACCACGCCCCAGAGAATCGCTCCGGGCACGCCGATGAACCACAGCCCGACCGCCATGGGTACGCCATAGCTTGCGTTGACGATGAACTGCATGCGCAGATAACGGCCTATGCGTTCGGATGCTTCGTCGAGCGCATTCGTCGCCAGATGCAGGTTACCGCCCATCAGCCGCACCAGCCGGTCGCGCAGGTCGTCGCGGTCCAGCAGGATCAGCACCACGAACAGCAGCACGATGCCGGCCATCAGCACGGGCTCGCTGATCTTGTCCAGCCAGGCCGTGAACTGGGCCAGGGGCTTGAGCTCGATGGGCTGGATCTCGACCTTCTGCACGCGCGGTGCAGGCGCACGGCTGCTGGGGCTGGTGATTTCCTTTTCGACCGTGTCGTAGGTCTTGCGCGCGCCATCCCAGACGCTGGGGCCGCTGATGTACTTGCGCAGATCGCGCAGTTTGGTGCGTATGGTGCTTTGATAGGTCGGAAGATCGGAGCTCAGCTGGCTGACCTGGTTGCCCAGGTAGGCGCCCATGCCGCCGAGCGCGCACAGCGTGATGGCGACCACCAGCAGCGTGGACGCCATGCGCGACAGACCCCAGCGCTTGAGCCGGCTCACGGCGGGATCGAGCAGGAACCCCAGCAGCAGCGCCAGCGCCAGCGGCACCAGCAGTTCACGCCCGAAGAACAGGCCCGCGATCACCAGCGCGGCAATCAGCAGGCCGATGAGCAGGCGCAGGGCCGGAAGCATGGATGCCAGCTGGGCAAACACCGGGGTTTCGACCGCGGCGCGCTCGGGTGCTTCGCCGCGCGGACGCGAAACCTGTGAAGTCTTGCCCGATGATGGGGCGGGCTGCGGCCGCGCGGAGGCAGCCGATGCGGGTTCAGGGAAATTCTCGGGCATGGCTTGGGCGGTGGGTGGCAGAGGAAGGCAGCAAGCGTCCATTGCATCCCAAAGCTCCCGGCATGCCTGTCAGCGGGGACCTCGAAACATGTTCAGGATTGTATGGATGACACCTGCGCAGCGCGCCGTCAATGCCGCGCCGCTGCCACGGGCCAGTACACATGCACGCATACACCGCGCCCGGCTATGCCCGGACCGCGTTCCAGACGCGCGCCGGCCCGCGCCGCACGGTAGGCCATGCCGTGCAAGCCCTTGCCATAGTCCGATGCGCCCGCGTCCTGGACGATGCCCACGCCATCGTCGCGCACGCGCAGATGCCATTCGTCCTGCTCCTGCTCGAGCCGGACTTCCAGGGCCTTGGCCTGCGCATGCTGGAGCATATTGCTCAGTGCTTCCTGAACAATGGCCGCAATGTGCTGCGCGGCCTCGCCCGTGAACAATCCCGATTGATGGTTATCGGGCACTTCCCACCGGCAGTCGATGCCGCGGCGTTCGAGCACCGGCTGCAAGCGGTGGCGCAGGATGGCCAGCCGGTCGGTCAGCATGCTCTGGTCGCCATCCATGCTGTCGACCAGCAGCCGCAGGTCGAGCAGGCAATGTTCAAGCACTGCATGCAGCTGTATCTGACGCGTGTCGCTGGTATCGAGCAGCATCGCAGCGTTGACCAATTGCGAGCCGACGGCATCGTGCAGCGCGCGCGCAATGCGCTGGCGTTCCTGCTGGATTTCGCGCGAGGGTCGGGGATTGCGCCGGCGGCGCCAGACGAGGGCCCGCCAGGCCTGCAGTCCCAGCCAGGCGCCGACCAGCAGCCAGCTGGCCAGGGCCGCGCCGGCCACGACGCGAACGGAGGCATCCGCAGCGGGCTGCAGCCGCCCGCTGGCTGCCAGCCAGCACAGCAGGACCAGGGGAAAGAACCATAACAACAATGCCAGCAGCGCCAGCAGTGCGGCAAGATCGGCACGGCGCAGGGATGGATGGCCGAACATGGTTCGCCGGCAAAAGCCGCTGCGTCAGCAAGGCCGACACATCAGAACATCCCCCGCAGCGACGCAAAGCGCACCGCCTGGGCACGCGTGCGCACCTGGAGCTTGCGGTAAATGTTCTTGATGTGGGTGTTGACGGTCATGCTGCTGATCGCCAGCCGCACGCCGATCTCCACGCTGGTATAGCCGCCGGCCACCATGCGCAGCACTTCGCGTTCGCGCGCGGACAGGCGCTCGGCCTCGTCGGGCTGGCGCCGGCGCACTTCCTCCACGGCGGTCTTGTCGAAGCGTTGCAGCAGGCGGCGCGCGAGGTTGGGCGTGATCGACGCGCCGCCGTTGGCGACCTGCAGCACCGCCATCGGGTAGTTGCCGAACCAGGAGTTCTTGATCAGATAGCCCGTGGCGCCGAGCTCGAACGCGCGCAGCACCAGATCGTCGCTCTCCATGATCGACACCACCACGGCTTCGGCCGACGGATGCAGCGTCTTCATGAAGTCGATCAGCTCCAGCCCTTCACCGTCGCCCAGGTGCATGTCGACCAGCATCACATCGAATGCGTGCTGGCGTATCGCCTTGCGCCCTTCCTTGATGCTGCTGGCCTGCGCCACCAGCAAGGTGCGTTCGTCGGCCATCAGCTCCTGGGCGATCACCATGCGGATATGTGCATCGTCATCGATCAGCAGCACGCGCACCGGCTTGTCCACCTGGCCCACGAGGAAGTCGGGCCAGATTCGGGTGCTCGGGCGCGCCGATACTGACGAAAAAGCGTGCGACTGCGGAGGCTGGGCAGCTGAAGCACCAAGTGAGCTTGCAGCCGGCGGTGCCAGGGAAACGTCAACGGGCATCATAAGAACTCCTTTTACAGAGACAAGCGATTGCTGCTGACAGCGGCAGCGTGGTCCCCGCATACATTCGTCCAAAAGATAATGAAACAAGTATCAACATCTTTTTTCAGAATTCAAATTTAATTTCAATAGTTACTTTTGTTTTCCATTTAAGACACACCTCTTGCGACCGTTCCGTCCCCTGGGGCAGATGGTTGACAGCAGGCTACCCTATGGCCTGCCAATTCTGCGCCGGCCCAACGGACCACATGCAGGCGCTCCAGACAGCTTTGCGACAGACAGTGCAAAGAGCGCGCGGTGGAACAGCGATCTGCAGTGTCGCGGCATCGACCCAGCGCAGCTGTAAGCATCATTGCGATGGCCGGTCCCCGGGTGAACAGGCGTTGTTGCCGCAGGCATGGCTGCATGCCGGACTCTCGCCAGCGGTAACCAAGCGTACGCATTGTTCCAAGGCCTAGGGTCTTGAGCGCCTGCACTGGTGCTGGCCGCAAGGCTCCAACCCGGCAGTTCCTCGAGACAGCGCTGGGTACAGCAGCGTACGGAAGATGACGGGCGCGGAAATTACAAAGGTTCCAGATATTCACCAAGAATTTCAAAAGAATCAATTTGTTTCAAATACTAACGCTTCGTCATGAATTCTTTTTTCATAGCAAGCAATGCGATAGCCATGCTGAATTTGACTATTCATGCGCCCAAATAGATAGAGCAAATCTTTTTTTTACACTCCATTTATGGTGATTGAGGCGCCGCGCGCCAGCGATGAAACTGAACCCCGACAAAGCCAAGGCCCGCAGCCCTGGCCAAGTCTAGATCCGGGGGGGAGATGGAAGCACACCAATCTCACCGCGGCATTTGTTGGCTCTTCTAGGAGAAATCTCATGAAATCGCTTGCCTTCTTTGCCCTCAGCGCTATCGCCACGGCTGCCATGGCGACACAGCCCGTCAGCACACCCACACTCAAGATCAGCGGCACCTCCGTACAGGTCGCATCGGTCAATGGCGGCAACGTGACCAACACCGCCAAGGACTATGCCTATGCGAACCAGAACATCGCCTCCAACAAGGGCGGGGTGGAGATCAAGGGCACCTCGTCGCAGACCGCCATCCTGACCCAGGCCAACGTCACCAACGATGCCAGGTCGGCAGGCGATGTCGCGGTGCAGAGCCTGGCATCCAACGTGGGCGACGTGACAGTCGACAAGAGCTACTGGCTCACCGGCAGCTCCACACAGACGGTCTACGTCACCAATGGTTCCATGACCAATGAGGCCGACAGCGGCGCCGGCTGCTACGGGTCCAACTGCCGGGATGCGGCGCTGGCCTACCAGAACGCGGCCAGCAACATGGGCGATATCAGCATCAGCGGCACCAGCATTCAGGCTGTAGGCGTTTCGGGCTACGGCACCCGGGTCAGCAACGAGGCCGACGGCAAGAGCACTGCGGCCATCCAGAACCTGTCGTCCAACTACGGCAAGGTCAGCATCACGGGCTACTCCAACCAGAGCACCAGCATTCTCAACGGCGCTCAGGTCGCCAACCTGGCCCGGGGCACGCATGCGGTGGCAATCCAGAACATTGCCTCCAACGATTCCTGCGACCCCCCTCCAGCTGTCTGCGTAGGCCCGGCCTGCGGCCCCTTCGCACTGGCCCACTGAGCCGCTGGTTCAGCACCGACCGGCGCCGAAAGCGCCGCTCGAGAAGTGCCGGGTCGGCTTGCCGATCCGGCACCTTGGCCGAAGTACTCGCCAGGAGAATTCTCATGACTTGCTTTCCTCGCTCTCTGCATCTCGGGGTTTTGCTGTGGATCCTGGCGCCCATCGCACCAGCGACTGCATTGGCGGCCCCTGGAGAAGACCCGGTGACGATCACCGGCCGCGTGACCTACCTGCAGCTGCCCACCGCTCCGGCAGTGCGGTCGGGCAACGTGCAGTACCGCAAAGATCTCTCCGATGACATCGCGGCCAAGGTCAGCCGCTACACGGCAAAGGCCTACTCCCCGAATCTCGGCCAGATCAAGACGGAAAAGGATGTCGTGCAGGCCGTCAAGACCAATGGCACGCAGACCACCTGCTATCAGTCGATAGGCAGCGTGTCGGCGCCCAGCGGCGTACAGACCATGAACAACGAACAGGTGGTGGTCTTGCGAGGCGACGTCATCAACATCTGCAACTGAGAACCGGCCAAGAATCCCGAAACATGGTTGCACCACGGTCCGCAAAAAAGAGGTCATCATGGAACACACGACATACGCCGCAGGGAAGTTGCTGGGGGGAGAACCGCGGTTCTGGAACAGGCCCGGCAAAAAGTGGCACTGCGCCGCACTGGCAGCCATGCTGCTGGGCAGCGGCTGCGGCCAGCTGGATGCGCGACGCGACATGGCCGTCCATGAGCAGACCACCAGTCTGAACCGCCCCGTGGTACGGCCTGTGCGTTCCATCTCCAGCTTTTCGGATTCGCTCAATTGCATGGATCACATGCTGCGGGCCGCAGAGTTGCCGACGACGCTGATCAGCAGCAAGCAGTTCCCGGATTTCTCGGGCAAGGTGCCGGTCGCGGTCAAGGACATGGTGGTGACCTCCCTGTCGCAGATGTCCCATCTGAGCAACGCATTTCGCTACGTCGACTATGAGGTCGACATCGCCCGCCAGGACACGGTGCAGAACCTGACGACCATCCTGCTCAACAACAACCAGATGCAGTTGCAGCGCCCCGCTCTCTATGTGTCGGGTGCCATTGCGTTTGTCGACCAGAACGTCACCAGCCAGCGCAAGAGTGCCGGCGTGTCGAGCGACCGGGTCGACGCGGGTTACAGCGCCAGCAACTCCACCACCGTCGTGGCCCTGGAAGTGCATCTGGGCGACTTCCGCACGCGCACCATCATTCCCGGCCTGGACTCTGCCAACGAGGTGGTCATAGGCGGTGCCGGACAGGGCCTGGATCTTGCCGGCCGCATCGGCACCTACGGCGTGCGCTTCAATGTGGGACGCGACTACGCCATGGGCACAGGCGGCGCGCTGCGCACCCTGGTCGACCTGGCCATGATCGAGCTGGTGGGCAAGTGGGCACGCGTGCCTTACTGGCAATGCCTCATGCTCAATCAGACCAACCCCAATTTCCAGCGCCAGATGCGCGACTGGTTCAACGAAAGCGGCACCTCGGGCCAACTGCGACTGGTGCGTTCCTCGCTCATCAGCCGCGGCTATCTGTCCAGCGATCAGGGCGACCTGGGCGCCAACCACCCCGCGATGCGCCAGGCGCTGGCGCGCTTCCAGGCGGATACGGGTCTCGTGGTGACAGGCGTCATCGACTTTTCCACCTACGAGTTCGCGCTGCGCAACTTCGTGGCCCTGGGTGAGGACGGTGCGCTCACACGGATTGGCTGGGACAAGAGCGGCCCATCCACAAGCCGCGTGACGTTCCCCGCAACGGCGGCTGTCGCCCCGTGGTTCATCACCATGCAACTGGAAAACCCGCAACCTGCGGGCCTGCGTCCGGCTTTCAGCGAAGGCGACCAGATCTTCATTTCCGCCACCGTCTCCAAGGCATCGCATCTCTACTGCTATTACGTCGATGCGGCGGGAACGGTGACACGCCTGCTGCCGAATGCCTTGCAGACCAATACACTCGTGGCGGCCGATCAGGCGATACGCATTCCCGACTGGATGGGCGCCAATCCCGGCTTCATCCTGGATGCGGGCAAGCCGGGCACGGAAAGCGCACTGTGCATTGCCACGAACGAGGATGCAATGCCCAAGCTGCCGCCCGAACTGCAAGGGCCGGCACTGACCGCGGTGAAGGATCTGCAAGGCGTGCAGGGCCTGCAGCAGCGCTTCCTGGACGCGATGGGCCCGCGCGGCGCCGTGGCGCAAACACTTCGCTGGAACGTGGTCGGCCGCAAGCCGGCTGCGCCCGGCGAAAACGAGGCCAAGTGATGCGGCCCACCCTCTACAGGAGCCGCTGGCCCATGGTGGTGGAAGCCATAGGTCTGGGCGTGCTGATCACCACCGTGCCCGCGGTGGCACGCGCGCGTGCCACCCTGGTGGCCCAGCCGGAGCTCGCAGCCCCCGTACCCCAGCGCATGGAGCCGGCGCGCGTCAATGCTTCAAGCATTGCACCATTGGATGCCGAGGTGCATCCGATAGAGGCGCCTCCGGTGGTGCAGACGCCGGCCATGAACGCCGCGCCGGTGGCCGCCGGTGCGCTGCTGCCGCGCGAGTCGCGTGACAAGGCCCTGGACCGGGAACTGCGGCAGCTGGAGCGCACCGCGGCGCCCGCCAGCGGCTACGGCTCCACGGCGGTGGCGGCCCAGGCCGCATGGCAGCTGGGACTGATACACCTGCATGGCGCCGGTGTGCGCATAGACCGCCCGCTGGCGCTGCAATGGTTCGAACGCTCGGCCAGGCAAGGCCGCGAGCCCTGGGCTTTTGCGGGCATCGCCTGGTGCGGCATCGACGGCTGCGCCGGTCCACGCGATCCCGCGAGCGCGGCACGCGCCATCCAGCGCCTGCGCGCCGCGCATCCGGGGCGCGCGGACTACCTCGCCTGGCTCCAAGCCGCGCAACGCCAGCCGCTGCAGATCGCCACGCCGGACCAGGCAGCCAACGCCGCCGCTCCCATACCTGAAGCGCAGCTGCTGGAGCGCGCCGCCGCGGCCGGGGATATTCCTGCCAACATCGAGCTGGGCATCATCGCCTTCAGCAACCGGCAGTTGCCCCAGGCAGACGCCTACTTCCGCCGCGTAGCATCGCGTTCCCCCTTTGCCGCGCATAACCTCAAGGAGTTGAAGGCGCATTCGCCTTCCATGTCAGCGCCGGTGACGGCCGCCGCGAGCGGCACCGCCCAGGCAGCGCTCAGCATGGCGCGCATGTACCATCGGGGCCAGGGCGTGCCAGCCAACTTTGCGGAGGCCGTGCGCTTTTACCGGCTGGCCGAGCAACGCGGCAGTGCCGAGGCGCACAAGATGGTGGAACTGATCTTTTCCCGGCCCATGCCCGACGGCAGCCTGAACGTGGCCTGGATGCAGCAGCTGGCCAATGCGGATCTGAGCACCCCCGGCATCACCATGGCCTCGGGCGTCAATACGCCGCAGATGCTGCGCCAACCGACACCGCTGTTCGATCTGCTGGCCCCACTCTGGCAGCAGCGATTGCAGCAAATTGCGCAATGAGGCGCGGGCACCGCACGTTCAGTGCGATGCCCGGCAGGCCTCAAGCTACTTGCGCCCCGGCTGCAGCTTGGCAAACGCCGAGGCCATGGCGTTCTGCGCCACCGGTTCGTTGCGCCGCGGTGGCGATGCATAGCCGCGGCCAGCGCCTTCGAAGCGGTTGTCGCGCGGGCCGTCGCGGCGCGCGGGCGCGGCGTCCAGCTTCATCGTCAGGCTGATGCGCTTGCGCGCCACGTCGACCTCGAGCACCTTGACCTTGACGATCTGCCCGGTCTTGACGACTTCGCGCGCGTCGGTGATGTACTTGTGGCTCATCTGGCTCACATGCACCAGACCGTCCTGGTGCACGCCCAGGTCGACGAAGGCGCCGAACTGCGCAACGTTGCTCACCGTGCCTTCGAGCGTCATGCCTTCCTTGAGGTCCTTGATGTCGTCGACGCCGTCGTTGAAGCGCGCGACGACGAAATCAGGCCGTGGATCGCGCCCGGGCTTTTCCAGCTCGCCCAGGATGTCGCGCACCGTGATCACGCCGAACTGCGCGTTGGCGAACAGCTCGGGCTTGAGCGTCTTGAGCATGTCGGCGCGGCCCATCAGCTCGGCCACGGGCTTGCCGGTGGTGGCGATGATGTTCTCGACCACGGGATAGGTTTCGGGGTGCACGCCGGTCATGTCGAGCGGGTTGTCGCCGCCGCGTATGCGCAGGAAGCCCGCGCTCTGCTCGAAGGTCTTGGCGCCCAGGCCGCTGACTTCCATCAGCTGCTTGCGGCTCCTGAAGCTGCCGTTGGCATCGCGCCAGCGCACCACCGACTTGGCGACGCTGCCCGACAGCCCCGAGACGCGCGCCAGCAGCGGCGCGCTCGCGGTGTTCAGGTCCACGCCCACGGAGTTCACGCAATCTTCGACCACGGTGTCCAGCGTGCGCGCCAGCTCGCTCTGGTTGACGTCGTGCTGGTACTGGCCCACGCCAATGCTCTTGGGATCTATCTTCACCAGCTCCGCCAGCGGGTCCTGCAGGCGCCGCGCGATGCTTGCCGCGCCGCGCAGGCTCACGTCCACATCGGGCATTTCCTGGGAAGCGAATTCGCTGGCCGAGTACACGGACGCGCCGGCTTCGCTGACCACGACCTTCTGGATGTTCTGCTCGACCTTGGCCATGAGCTTGATCAGCTCGCCCGCGAGCTTGTCGGTCTCGCGGCTGGCCGTGCCGTTGCCGATGGCGATCAGGTTGACGCCATGCTTTTCGCAGAGCTTGGCCAGCGTGTGCAGCGCGCCGTCCCAGTCCTTGCGCGGCTCGTGCGGAAACACGGTGGCGGTGTCGACCAGCTTGCCGTTGGCATCGACCACGGCCACCTTGACGCCGGTGCGAATGCCCGGATCGAGGCCCATGACGGTGCGCGCGCCTGCGGGCGCGGCCAGCAGCAGGTCGCGCAGGTTGTCGCCGAACACCTTGATCGCGACCTTTTCGGCGTCTTCGCGCAGGCGCGAGAACAGGTCGCGCTCGGTCGACAGGCTCAGCTTCACGCGCCAGGTCCAGGCCACGCACTTGCGCAGCAGGTCGTCGGCCGCGCGCTTGGCGTGGCTCCATCCGAGGTGCAGCGCGATCCGGCCTTCGGCAAGACTCGGCTGGCCCGGCTCGGGCTCGACCGGCAGCACCAGCTTGGCTTCGAGGATTTCAAGCGCGCGGCCGCGGAACACCGCCAGCGCGCGGTGCGAAGGCACGCGGCCAATGGGCTCGTCATATTCGAAGTAATCGCGGAACTTCGCGACTTCGGGGTCGTTCTCGTTCTTTGCATCGACCTTCTTGCTGCGCAGCAGGCCCTCTTCCCAGAGCCACTCGCGCAGCGCCTGCACCAGCACCGCGTCTTCGGCCCAGCGTTCGGAAAGGATGTCGCGCACGCCGTCCAGCACGGCCAGCGTGTGGGAGAAGTCGGGGCCGGGCTTGCCGTCGTCAAGCAGCGTCGCGGGCCGACAATAGGCCTGGGCTTCGGCGTGCGGATCGAGCGTGGGGTCGGCAAACAGCTTGTCGGCCAGCGGCTCTATGCCGAACTCCTTGGCAATCTGGCCCTTGGTGCGGCGCTTCTGCTTGAACGGCAGATAGATGTCCTCGAGTTCCTGCTTGGTCGGCGCGGCGGCAATCGCCGCGCGCAGCGCGTCGGTCAGCTTGCCCTGCTCGTCGATGTTCTTGAGTACCGACACGCGCCGGTCTTCGAGTTCGCGCAGATAGGAAAGCCTGGCCTCGAGCTCGCGCAGCTGCACGTCGTCCAGGCCGCCCGTGACCTCCTTGCGGTAGCGGGCGATGAAGGGCACGGTGGCCCCGGAGTCCAGCAGCTCTACGGCCGCGGTGACCTGCTGCTGGCTGACTTTGATTTCTGCGGCAATTTGCCCAATGATTTTTTGCATGCGGTACTCGCCCCACGGCGATGGATCAAGGGAAGCCTGCCAGTGTGCCATAGGCGCGAAAGCTCACGCGAAAGCGATGGCCCGCGTCCCAGACAGTGGCCTGGAGTTCAAAACCGATGATTATTCAGTGCGCAGGATGTTTTCGAACTGATGTTTACCCACGGGAGCATTTTTCCCGCCAGACATTGGAACTTTTCCCGGCAGCCCGCGACTCAACCAAAACACTTCTCCGGACGCGCACCCCTCATTGATAAATCTCACATGAAAACCCAAATTCACAACGACATCCATCCATTAATGAAGGGTTTTTAAAAAATCATCTGGGACTGAATTTTATGGCGCCGCACGAAAACTGTCATTGCTTTCTGAAATTCGACGATATACATGCGAATATCGAAGCCATCGCTGAAAGCACTTGGGCGCCCCTTTACAGCAGCCCGAAACAGGTATCTGACAACGCCGGACGCGATGTCTACGCCCTGGCGCTCGAAGCCCATTACTTCTTTGAATAGACGGAAGGAGCAACACTAGGCATGGAAGCCGAAACGGGTCTGTTCGCGACGGCCAGGAACGTGGACATAGCGAACATGGAACTGGCCGATTGGAAAGCTGCGATGAAAGCATCCTGTGGATGCCGCCGGGAAATACGTCCAGCCATTCAATGCGCCGCTGAAAAGCACACAACCGCCGGCCACGCCCATGGGGCCCAATCAGATCAATTTTGCATCAAAGGATATGTCATGAGAAATTTTTCCAGAATATCGTCATTCTTTTTTGGGAATCCAAGCATCTCCAAGGCGTTACATGGCAAAGAAAAGGATGATGCTGACGAAAAAAGGAAAGAGCAAAATAAAAGGATAGCCGCGAAAAATTCCTTCATGGGAAGAATCACTCACCGGATTATTTCTTCGCAACCGTCCAGAATCGGGAAGTCCGTCAGACAGAAACTCTACTCATCCATTGCCCATCTATTGAAGCCTGGCACGTTTTTGAGGATTTTTGATAACCTGAGCCCTCAAACCACCAATGACAAGCCGCTTTCGGTGAGAACTGTCAGCATTCCACCGCAAAGCCTGGGATGCTGGCATGAACCCGAACCCCTGCAGTCGACGCTGGATCAACTGAAGAAGGATCTGCATTCAATTCATGAGAAAAACCAACAGAACTTCAAGACATCGACCGCAGATATCAGCAGCGCCGAATCATTGACGGCACTCAAGAAAGGCGACTCCAGGGAAGCCGAACTCCAATCCAAGCGGGGAGAACAGGAGAGGAAAGTGGCCGGCTTCAAAAAACGCTTGGGCGAGTAAACGCATGTGCGGGCCTCGGCCTACGAAATCGTCATCGATGGAAGCCTTTACGCAACCATCGTGGAACCCGAAAAATCATCCCATGCCGGCAGGCACATCTCCGGGCGGAAGCGAGAAGCTGCGCACGCGTGCCGCCTTCGCGCCACCGATGGCAGGGTATGTCAACCCACCAGCCAACATCGATTCCGCAGCGAGTGCCAGGCCACAGGACAATTTGCCGGTTGTCGAATCAGCCCCCAGAAAGCCCAGGGCAAAGTAAAGAATATCAGCACGACTTTTGACTGGAGCACGTTGAAGCCTGCAAGCACTCCGAAGTGGCCCCAAAGCAATCATAAATCCTGAAGATTCAAACCGCCTGCCACACAACCGCATGCGCGCAAGCCCGTCTTCGGCCGCTGGTGCCATCCATGCATTTCGATCAACGCACTCTGGGAAGATTATCGGGAATTTTAAGCCAGCTGTTTCCTATCGCGGTCGCGGCCGCAAGCACCGAAACGCCCAGTCTGTCAATTATTCCAAACGAGAAATCCGCGTCTTTTCTTCTCCCGAAACCCGGCGATTCGCTACTATCCGAATCATCGATCTTCTCAAATTGCATCAGCGGCGCTTGCATATACTCCTGCTCCCAATCCAGGTGCGCGTTCAAATCCTCCAGACTGGCACATCGATTTCCTAACAAGGGGCAATAGACATCGATGCGACCCAACAAGGCATTGACACCGTGGACGACCAGGTAATGATTCTCCAGCTCGCACAGCAGCGGTCCTTTCTTCAAGCTTTCCTGTATCTGTTCACAGGTATAAGCCTTGTGACCCTGGGCCAACAATGGCAGATCGACCAGACCGTTTCTTCGCAGTTCGGCAACCAACTCCTGCTTGGAATTACCTTCGAATATACTCCGCGAATTTGTCGCAGGATCGTAGTCGATTCCATGATAGGCAAGAATCATGTTTCTGCTGGCCTCGCTGCAGGCATTGGCTCGCTCCTGTTGCATGCCTATGATGTCCACATGCACTGTCGCAGTTTCGTACACTCTTTTAACCATTGCTTCCGAAAAATCGGAATGATTCATCAGTTCTGAGAAAATCATGTTTCTGAGGGAAAAGAGACTGACTCCCTCGATTTCCTTAGATTCCCCTTCGGGATACTCCCGAAAACGAATTCCTCCCTGGGGCAGGTCGGAAATCTCATACCGCCTGTCATCGAGCGTCAATTGCATCGGTATTTCCGCGGAGGCCGGGTCCCACATGATAATGGCCTTTCCCAGATCAAGCAGGTCATTCTTCATCTCCGACGCGACACTGGTCTTGTACGCGCCATAGATTCCCATGGTGATGATGTTGAGGATTTTATCCAAGGTCTTGGCCATCGGAGTCGACAGGCTTTCGCTGGAAACCTGATTGGAACCGATTGCCGTGAGCGTATGCTGCAGCGATGCAATACTCATCTTCTGTTTCCCGCAGTTGAGCGAATGGGGGGCAGCCCGGCAATGCCCTCTGCACGCCTGGACGTACCGGACGACACGTCATGGGTTTTGTGGCATTTTTTAACAAACCGTTCCAATTTCATGCAAAACGACTTATTTGACGATGCTTTGCCGCCGGGCGACGCTGGCAAGCCGGCCAGCGGCCAGGCGCCGGGCGCCGATGCCGCGCGCAGGGCCGCGGTACAGCCCGCGCCCACGCCGCCGGATCTGCATGCGCTGGCCACCGCCCTGCCCGCCCAGCTGCGCATGGGCGCCTCGACCTGGTCCTACCCGGGCTGGGACGGCCTGGTCTGGGACGGAGCCTATGACGCCAGCGTGCTGGCAAAGAAAGGGCTGCAGGCCTATTCCCAGCACCCATTGCTGCGCACCATATGCATTGATCGCAGCTTCTGGCGCCCTCTTACCGTGAACCAGTACGTCACTTACGCGGGCCAGACGCCGGCGGATTTCCGCTTTGTCGTCAAGTGTCCGTCCGTCATCACCGACGCGCTGGTGCGCGCCGAGGACGGCCGTGGACGTGAAGCCAACCCCGCGTTTCTCGACCCGGCGCTGGCCGCAACGGCCTTCGTGCAACCCACGCTCGAAGGCCTGGGTGATCAGTTGGGGGTGCTGGTGTTCCAGTTGAGCCCCTTGTCCTGGGACTGGCTGACCCGGCCTGCCGAACTGTTTGCGCGCTTGCAGGCGCTGCTGACCAGCGTGCAGTCCCAGCTCATCTCGCATCCGCAAGTGATCGTCGCCGTGGAGGTGCGCGATCCCGAGCTGCTGGTGCCGGCCTTTGCCGACGTGCTGCGCGCCACCGGCGCCACGTTCTGCCTGGGACTGCACGGCAAGATGCCGCCCATCGAGGAGCAACTGCCGCTGCTGCGCTCTCTGTGGCCGGGCCCGCTGGTATGCCGCTGGAACCTGAACCGGCGCTTTGGCGCCTATGGCTATGAAGACGCGCAGAAGGCACATGCGCCGTTCAGCGAAATACGCTCGCCCGACCCGCACACGCGCATGCTGCTGGCGCGCACCATCGCCGGCATCACGGGCCGCGGCCAGCGCGCCTACGTCACCGTGAGCAACGACGCCGAAGGCTGCGCGCCGCGCTCCATTGCACTGCTCGCCGAAGCGGTGCTCGAAGCCGCAGCCCAGGCGCCGCGCGCGCGCTGAAAACGTTTCAGCGGTTGACCGGTGCAGCCGCCGCAGCCACGGCCGCCACCGGCTCGCCGCCCAGCACCTTGATCAGCGTCACGCGGTTGAGCTGCTCCTGCAGCTGCAGCGTGATCAGCGTCTGCTGCGCGGCGTAGAGGCTGCGCTGCGCGTCGAGCACGGCCAGATAGTTGTCCACGCCCGACTTGAAACGCGCCTCGGACAGATCGAAGGCCTTTTGCGTCGAGGCCACGAGCGAGGCCTGGGCGGACAGCCGCTCGGCCCACTGCGCGCGGTCGGCAAGCGCATCGGCGGTTTCACGAAAGGCCGTCTGCACGGCTTTTTCATATTGCGCCAGCGCGACCTGCTCATTGGCCTGGGCCACGGCGACGTTCGCGCGGTTGCGCCCGCCGTCGAAGATGGGCAGGCGCACCAGCGGCACGAAGCTCCAGGTGCTGTTGCCGCTGCCGAACAGGCCGGACAGCTCGTTGCTGCCCGTGCCCACCGAGGCCGTGAGGCTGATGGTCGGGAACAGCGCGGCGCGCGCCGCGCCGATGTTCGCATTCATCGCGCGCAGCTGGTACTCGGCGGCGCGCACATCGGGGCGCGCAAGCAGCACGCTCGACGGCAAAGGTACCGGCAAAGGCGCCAGCGCGGCAGCGGACGTAGCCGCCGACAGCTGCAGCGGCGCCGGCATGGCCGTCTCGGGCAGCGGACCGCCGACCAGCAGCTGCAGCAGATTGCGGTCGCGCACCACCTGGCTCGCAAAGCTGGCAACGTCGGCGCGCGCGGCATCGACCGTGGTGCGGTTCTGTTCGAGCACCAGGCCCGAGGTCGAACCCAGTTCATACATGCGCTGGGTCAGCCCGAACGATTGGCGGCGCGCGGCCAGCGTCTGCTCGGCCAGCGTGAGCCGCGCCTGGTCGGCGGCCAGCGTGAGCCAGGCATTGGCGACGTCGGCCAGCAGCGTCAGCTGCACATTGCGCTGGTTCTCGCCCGACTGCAGGAAAGCCTGCAGCGCAGCTTCGTTGAGGTTGCGCACCCGGCCCCACAGATCGAGCTCGTAGCTCGTCATTGCGAGCTGGGCGGTGTACTGGCTGACCACGGCCGAGCGGCCGGAGCTCGTCAAATCGGCCGCCGTGCGGCTGCGGTTGCCCTGGCCGTTGGCGTTGATGCTCGGCAGCAGATCGGCTTCGGTGACGCCGTACTGCGCGCGCGCCTTGTCGATGTTGGCCAGCGCCACGCGCAGGTCGCGGTTGTTGGTCAGCGCCAGCGCCAGCGCTTCACGCAGGCCCGGCGACTGCACCCAGGCCAGGGCCTGGGCCGCATCGAGGCTCGCGGGCGAGGCCAGCACGGGGGTTGCAGCCGTGCCGACTTGCGCCGGGACCATACCCGTGGGCGTGCTGGATTGAGGCGCGAGGTTCATGCAGCCGGTCAGCGCCGCGGCAGCCAATGCCGCGGCGCTGGCCAGTCCGTGGAGTCGATATGCGTTCTTGGATTGGATGGTCATGCCACGCCCTTTGCGTCGCTGTCGTGTGCGTCGATGGCCGGCGCCGCGCCCTTGGGACGCGAGGCAAACCAGCTGCGCACCAGCAGGAAAAACACCGGCACGAAGAAAATCCCCAGCACCGTGGAAAACACCGTGCCGCCGAGAACGGCCGTACCGATGGCCTGGCGTCCGCCCGCGCCCGCGCCGGTACCGATGGCCAGCGGCAGCACGCCGAAGCCAAACGCCAGCGAAGTCATCAGAATGGGCCGCAGCCGCAGGCGCACGGCCTCGACCGTGGCGTCGCGCAGATTGCGGCCCTGCTCCTGCAGCTGGGTCGCGAACTCGACGATCAGAATCGCGTTCTTGGACGCCAGCCCCACCGTGGTCAACAGCCCCACCTGGAAATAGACGTCGTTGTGCATGCCGCGCAGGCCCGTGAACAGCAGCGCGCCGACCACGCCCAGCGGCACGGCCAGGATCACGGCCAGCGGCACGGTCCAGCTTTCATAGAGCGCGGCCAGGCACAGGAACACGAACAGCACCGAGATCGCATACAGCAGCGGCGCCTGCGCGCCCGACAGCCGCTCCTGGTACGAAGCGCCCGTCCATTCGTAGCCAATTCCCACGGGCATCTGCTGCATCATGCGCTCGATCGCGTCCATTGCCGCGCCCGAGCTCACGCCCGGCGCCGCGTCGCCGACGAACTCGAAGCTGGGGCTGCCGTTGTAGCGCATCAGCTGCGGCGAGCCGTAGGTCCAGCTGGTCGAGGAGAACGCCGAGAACGGCACCATCTCGCCCTTGTCGTTGCGCACCGTCCATTGGCCTATGTCCTGGGGCAGCATGCGGTAGGGAGCGTCGCCCTGCACGTAGACGCGCTTGACGCGGCCGTTGTTCAGGAAGTCGTTGACGTAGGTTCCGCCCATGGCGCTGGACAGCACGCTGTTGATGTTGGCCGTGCTCACGCCCAGCGCCGCGGCCTTGCGGTCGTCAATGGTCACGCCCAGCTGAGAGCTGTCGTCGAGGTTGTTGGTGCGCAGGTTCTGTATAGCGGACTCGGCGGGCGCGAGCGCCAGCAGCTTGTCGCGCGCGGCGACCAGCGCTTCATGGCCCAGGCCGTTCAGGTCCTTGAGCTGGAAGTTGAAACCGGCGTTCGAGCCCAGGCCGCGCACCGCGGGCGGCAGCATCACGAAGATGCGCGCATCGCGCAGGCGGCGCAGGTCACGCGTGGCCTTGCGCGCAATCGCGTCGGCGGTCTGCTCCTTGCCCGGGCGCTCGGCCCAGCTCTTGAGCCGCACGAAGCCGCGCGCCGACGCCTGGTCTCCGCCCAGGCCGGTGATGGAGTTAAAGCTCACGACATCGGGCTGAGCGGCGAAGTACTGCTGCACTTCGGCAATCACCGCCTGCAGGCGCGCGTTGGTGCTGCCCGAAGGCAGCGTGATCTGCACCTGCATGTAGCCCTGGTCCTCCACGGGCAGGAATGAGGTCGGCAGCTTGGTGAACAGGAAGGCCGTGCCCGCGCAGATCAGCAGGAACACCAGCGCCATGCGCTTGCTGCGCGAAAGAAGCCTGCCCACCGTGCTCTGCGCCTTGTGCGAGCTGTAGTCGAAGCCCTTGTTGAAGGCGCCAAAGAAGCGGTCGATGCCGCCGCGCAGGCCGGGGCGCGGCGCGCCGTCATGGTGGCCATGGCCCTTGGCCACGGGCTTGAGCAAGGTCGCGCACAGCGCGGGCGTAAGTGTCAGCGCGACGAACACCGACAGCACCATGGCCGAGACAATGGTGATCGAGAACTGGCGATAGATCACGCCCGTGGAGCCGCCGAAGAAGGCCATGGGAATGAACACCGCCGACAGCGTCAGCGTGATGCCCACCAGCGCGGGCGTGATTTCGGCCATCGACTTGCGCGTTGCCTCCTTGGGAGACAGCCCCTCCTCGCTCATCACGCGCTCGACGTTCTCGACGACCACGATGGCGTCATCGACCAGCAGGCCGATGGCCAGCACCAGGCCGAACATGGTCAGCGTATTGATCGAGAAACCTGCGACCGACAGCACGCCGAACGTGCCCAGCAGCACCACGGGAACCGCAATCGCCGGAATCAGCGTGGCGCGCAGGTTCTGCAGGAACAGGAACATCACCACGACCACCAGCAGCATGGCCTCGAACAAGGCCTTGACCACTTCCTCGATGGAGGCGCGCACGAACGGCGTCGAGTCCGAGCTGATGAAAGGCTTGAGGTCGTTGGGAAAGAACGGCTGCATTTCGGCCAGCTTGGCGTTCACGGCCTCGGACACCGCTGTAGCGTTGGCGCCGTCGGCCAGCACGATGCCCATGCCCGCACCGGGGCGGCCGTTCAGCCGCGACGTGATGCTCAGGTTGTCGGCGCCCAGCTCCACGCGCGCCACGTCCTTGAGCAACACGGCGGCGCCGTCAGCCGACGACTTGAGCAGTATGGCTTCGAATTCCTGCACGGTCTTGAGCTTGGTGCGCGCGGTGATGGTCGCATTGAGCTGCTGGTCGTTGACGGCCGGCAAGGCACCGAGCTGCCCCGCCGAGACCTGGGCGTTCTGGTTATTGAGCGCCGTGATGACGTCGGACGGCATGAGCGCGTATTTCTGCAGCTTGGCCGGGTCCAGCCAGATGCGCATCGCATAGCCGGTGCCGAAGATCTGGATGTCGCCCACGCCGTCGACGCGGCCGATCACATCGACCACGTTGCTGGTCAGGTAGTCGCCGATGTCGACCTGGCTCACGTTTGGATCGGGCGAAGTGAAGCTGTAGGTGGTCAGATAGTCGTTGCCGCCCTTGTTGACGAACACCCCGCGGCTCTTGACGGCCTCGGGCAGGCGATTCATTGCCGACTGCAGCTTGTTCTGCACCTGCACCTGGGCGACGTCGATGTTGGTGCCGGGGCTGAAGGTGAGCGTGGTGCGCGAGCGGCCCGACTGGTCGCTGACCGAGTCCATGTACAGCAGGTTGTCTATGCCCTTGAGCTGCTGCTCGATCAGCTGCGTGACCGAGTTCTCCACGGTTTCGGCCGAAGCGCCGGTGTAGGTGGCGGTGATGGTCACGCGCGGCGGCGCGATGTCGGGATACTGCTCCAGCGGCAGCGTGGAGATCGACAGCGCGCCCGCAAGCATGATGACGATGGAGATGACCCAGGCGAAGATGGGCCGGTCGATGAAAAACTGTGCCATGGTGTGCGGCTCTCTCTCAGGGCTTGGCCGCAGGAGCGGGAGCCGGCGCGGCGCTGGCCGGCGCGGCG
>NZ_JAVWWA010000004.1:32328-54919 GCF_036666375.1 Comamonas sp.
CTCTCAGGGCTTGGCCGCAGGAGCGGGAGCCGGCGCGGCGCTGGCCGGCGCGGCGCTGGCCGGCGCGGCGCTGGCCGGCGCGGCATCGGCCGGCGGCTTGCCGTTCGCCTGAGCAGCGCGGTCCGCCGCCACCTTGGCCTTGGCGCTCAGATCCACTTCCTGGGGATCGACGGCGTCGCCGACCTTGATGCGCTGAAAGCCGTCGACGATGATCTTCTCGCCGGCGGTCAGGCCCGATGTGACCATCCAGCGGCTGCCCACGGCGCGGTCGATTTCAATCGGCCGGCGCTGCACCTTGGTCTCGGCATCGACCACCAGCACGCTGGCCTTGCCGGCGATATCGCGCGTCACCGCCTGCTGGGGAACCAGCAGGGCCTCGGGCGCCACGCCCGTGGGCAGCAGCGCCTGCACATACATGCCCGGCAGCAGCACGCCGTCGGGGTTGGGCACCACGGCGCGCAGCGTCACCACGCCGGTGCTGGGGTTCACGATCACGCCCGCGAACTGCAGCTTGCCGGTCTGAGAATAAAGACGTCCGTCCTCGAGCCTGAGCTGGACCGCCAGCGCATCGCGCTCGAGCTTCTGAAAGCGTCCGTCCTGGATATCGCGCTTGAGCTGCAGCAGCTCGGTGCTCGATTGCGTGAAATCGACATACATGGGGTCGAGCTGGACGATGGTCGTCAGCGCATCGACCTGATTGGCCGTGACCAGCGCGCCGGGGGTGACCGTCGACAGGCTGGTCTGACCGCTGATCGGTGCCTGGATGCTGCTGTAGCGCAGGTTGATGCGCGCGTTCTCCAGCGCGGCCTGGGCCGCGGCCACATCGGCGGCCGACTGGGCGACCGCCGCCTGGCTTTCCTCGTTGGCCTGGCGGCTGATCGCGTCAATCTTCACGAGTTCTGCATTGCGTGCCGCCGTCGCCTGCAGCGTGCGCTGGCTCGCGCGCACCTTGGCCAGCGCGGCCTCGGCGCTGGCCTGGGTCGCGCGCAGCGAAGCGGAATCGATCTGGTAGAGCGGCTGGCCGGCCTTGACGCTCGCGCCTTCGGTGAACAGGCGCTTTTGCACGATGCCCGAGACCTGGGGGCGGACTTCGGCCGTGAGCGATGCACGGGTGCGTCCCGGCAGACTGGCGTCGAGCTGCTGGCTCTGCGCCTTGAGCGTGACTACGCCCACCTTTGTCGGCACCTTGGCCGCAGGTGCCTCGGCGGCCTTGGGCGAGCAGCCTGCCGTCACGACGATCACAGCCGCGGCCACGGCCGCCATGCGCCACGCCGAAAACTGCTGCCGCGCCGCCAGGGGGCGATCGGAAGGCCAATGGGACAGCAGGCGCGCACGCAGCGAGAGAGACAGGGCAGACGTCATGGGGTGCATCTTGAAATTGAAAGGCGAGCACCATTGTGCAAGCCTAATATTTACTTTTTGTAAAGCCGGCGCGCACAGGGCATTGAACGCGCGGCTGCCGGCAGAGATGCCTACGTCGGGCAGTTCTCTGCGGCAGCAGGAATGATGCCACTCTGTAACCCCTCATTACATTGGCGCAAGGCGAATTCAGCGTCTACGCTACAGATTTTTCAGTGGCTTGCATGGCGGGGATCGTGGCGCGGGTCTGGCGCCGGCCTTCTCGGTTCCTGCGCTTGCGCCGATGCAGTCCCCGGGGCGCCAAGCAAGCGTTGCGGCAAAGAAAAGGGCCGTCGAAACGGCCCTGGATGGCTGGGATGCGATCTTCAGTCCGGCGTCGCACGCAGCGCGGCGCGCAGGCTCGCGCCCAGCTCGGGCTTGTGCGCAAACGGGTCGCTGGGATTGCGACCCTGCACCACGTCTTCCATGCGGGTCTGCACCGCGCCCAGCGCCTGGGGATGGCTGTAGATGTAGAACTGGTTGGCGGCCACGGCGTCGAACACTTTCTGCGCGACTTCGGCCGCCGAGACCTTGCCCGACGACACGGCCTTGTCGGTCATGGCCTGGCCTATTTTCTGGCTTGCGGTCAGCTCCGCGGCCGGACGGTTCTCGGGACGGTTGCGCTCGCTCTGGTTGATTCCCGTGGCGACGAAGTACGGGCACAGCAGGCTCGCACCGATCTGGTCGGTGACCAGCGACAGGTCCTGGTACAGCGTCTCGGTCAGGCTCACCACCGCGTGCTTGCTGACGTTGTAGATGCCCATGTTGGGCGGCGTGAGCAGGCCGGCCATGCTGGCCGTGTTGACGATATGGCCCCGGTAGCCCGGGTCCGTCTGCGCGGCTTCAAGCATCATCGGCGTGAACAGGCGCACGCCATGGATCACGCCCCAGACGTTCACGCCCAGCACCCATTCCCAGTCGGAGACCGAGTTCTCCCAGACCAGGCCGCCCGCGCCCACGCCGGCGTTGTTGAACACCAGGTGCGGCGCGCCGAAATGCTCCTGCACGCTGCGCGCCAGCACTTCCATCTGCATGCGGTTGGAGACATCCACGCGCTGGGTCAGCACCTGCGCGCCCGCGGCGCGCATTTCCTCGGCCGCGGCTTCGAGCGCCTCCTTTTGCACGTCGACCAGCACCAGGTTCATTCCCAGCCGCGCGCCTATGCGCGCGCACTCCAGGCCGAAGCCCGAGCCCGCGCCGGTCAGCACCGCGGTCTTGCCTTGAAAATCATTGATCATGGCGGCCTTTCAGTCGTTCAGACCAGCTTGACGAGTTGTTTGCCGAAGTTCTTGCCCTTGAGCAGGCCCAGGAAGGCCGCGGGCGCGGCCGCCAGGCCCTGGGCCACGGTTTCGCGCGGGCGCAGCTTGCCCGTGGCCACCAGCGTGCCCAGCTCCTTGAGCGCGTCGGGCCAGACTTCCATGTGCTCGCTGACGATGAAGCCTTCGATCTTCAGGCGGTTGATCAGGATCAGCGCCGGGTTCTGCAGCGGCAGCGGCTGGCCGTCATAGCCGGCGATCATGCCGCAGACCGCGACGCGCGCAAACGCATTGGTGCGCAGCAGCACGGCGTCGAGAATGTAGCCGCCCACGTTCTCGAAATAGCCGTCTATGCCGTCGGGGCAGGCTTCCTTGAGCGCGCGCGCCATCGCCTTGACGTCGGCGTTCTCGCGGTAGTCGATGCAGGCGTCAAAGCCCAGTTCCTCGGTCGCATATCGGCATTTCTCGGGACCGCCCGCAATGCCCACCACGCGACAGCCGCGCGCCTTGGCCAGCGCCGCGAACGCGCTGCCCACAGCGCCCGTGGCGGCGCTGACCACGACGGTCTCGCCGGCCTTGGGCGCAATGATCTTCACGAGTCCGTAATAGGCGGTCACGCCGGGCATGCCGACCGCGCCCAGATAGTGCGACAGCGGCACATGGGTGGTGTCGACCTTGCGCAGCATGCCGGGAGCGTTGCCGTCGACGACGCTGTATTCCTGCCAGCCGCCCATGCCCACGACCTGGTCGCCGACCGCAAACTTGGGATTGCGGCTCTCGACGACCTCGCCCACCGTGCCGCCTATCATGACTTCGCCCAGCGGCTGGCTCGCGGCATAGCTCTTGCTGTCGTTCATGCGCCCGCGCATGTAGGGGTCAAGGCTCAAATAGTGGTGGCGTACCAGCACCTCGCCATCGCGCAGCGCGGGCACTTCGGTGCGCACCAGCCTGAAGTTGCTTTCCACGGCTTCACCCTGGGGGCGGTTGTCGAGAAGAATTTGCTGATTCTGGGTCATGAACTGTCTCCTTGTAATCATTGCAATACCATCGAAAGCCGGGCGCAACGCAGCGAGCGCAGGCCGGCTCAGCCGGCCTTGACCGGTTCGCGGTGCTTGAGCTTGAACGTGCCCGAGGCCTTGCAGCACATCAGGCCTTCGGCGTCGTAGACCGCGCCTTCGACATAGGCCATGCCGCCATGCGTCTTGTGCAGCAGCTGTCCCTTGGCGACCAGCGCGCCGCGCGCAGGCAGCATGAAGGACGTCTTCATTTCAATCGTCACGCCGCCGGTGTTGGGCGCCACGCTGCTGGCGGCCTGGGCCAGCGTCACGTCCAGCAGCGCCATCAGCGCGCCGCCATGGGTCACGCCGAACGAATTCAGGTGCTCGGGACGCGGCGTGTAATGCAGCTCCGACTCGCCGCCGGCACGCTTGTGCAGCGTGAAGCCCAGCTCGGTCACAAAAGGAATATCTGCTTCAAAACTCAACACCGGATCGGCCTTTCTTGATACGGGGCAGCACCCGCCCGCCAGGGGCCGGGCGCTGAGCGCGCCACGGCAGCGCTATTGTCAGGGCAGAAATGCCCTGTGCGAGGCGCTAGCCGCCGGTCACCACGCTCACGCCGCCGTCGACCGCCATCCACTGGCCGGTGATGTGCTTTCCCGCATCCGAGGCATAGAGCAGCGTGATGCCCTTGAGGTCCTCGTCGTCGCCCAGGCGGCGCAGCGGCGCATGGCTGGCCATCTTTTCCTCGCCCAACGTCTCGATCAGCACCGTGGCCATCTTGGTCTTGAAGAAGCCCGGGCAGATCGCGTTGACATTGATGCCGTGCACGCCCCACTCCGCGGCCAGCGCACGCGTGAAGTTGATCACCGCGCCCTTGGACGTGTTGTAGGCGATGGTCTTCATTTCGATGGGATTGCCGGCCAGGCCCGCGATCGACGCGATATTGATGATGCGCCCCGTGCGGCGCGCGATCATGCTGCGCTTGGCGATCTCGCGGCTGAGCAGAAAGTAGCCGCGCACGTTGAGGTTCATCACCTTGTCCCAGGCCGCGGTCGGGTGGTCCTCTGCGGCCGCGCCCCAGCTCGCGCCGGCGTTGTTGACCAGGATGTCGACATCGCCCACGCGCTGCAGCGTTTCGTCGACCAGGCGCAGGATGTCTTCCTCGCGCGCGCAGTCGGCCGCGATCCAGCGCGCATCGATGCCATCGGCCTGCAGCACGGCGACGGCTTCCTCGAGGTCGGCCGCCTTGCGCGAGCTCAGCACGATCTTCGCACCGGCTTCGCCCAGCGCCTGCGCCATCTGCAGGCCCAGCCCCCGCGAGCCTCCGGTCACCAGGGCCGTCTTGCCGCTGAGATCAAACAGTTGTTGCACCTTACGCGTCATCTCGCTGTCTCCTTGATGGTGGGAATTCGCTGGCCGCACAGGCCGCTGGAGCATTGTGCGTTGGCGCCCGCGCGGCCTGTGTCGCCAGCGTGTCGCGCGCGCGGCGCACCGCATTCAGGCGCGCGGCTGGCGAATGCGCAGGCTGCTGCAGATGCCGGCCAGCGCCGCGAAGCCCCCCGCGCCGACCAGCGCCACGGTTTCGGCCATGCCGCCATGGCCTGGCCACAGCGCAAACAGCGCGGCGAGAATAACCGCACCCATGGTCTGGCCCGTGAGCCGCGCCGTGCCCAGCATCGCGCTGCCCGCGCCGCTGCGCAGCACCGGCGTGGAACGCACTATCGTATGGTTGTTCGGCGACTGGAACAGCGCAAAGCCCGCGCCGCACAGCGCCATGCGCCAGATCACGTCGAGATCCGACGGCTGCGCCGGCAGCAGCGCCAGCAGCCACAGTCCGCTGGCGAACACCGCCATGCCCAGGCCGCCCAGCAGCCCGTCGGGATAGCGGCCTATCAGCCAGCCGGCCAGCGGCGCGACGGTGACTATGGCCAGCGGCCAGGCGGTGAGCAGCAGGCCGGCCTGCAGCGCGCTGCGGCCATAGGTCTCGAGCAGCAGGAAAGGCAGGGACAGAAACGCCAGCGTCTGCGCACAGAAGGCATTGACCGAAGAGGCCATGGACAGCGCGAACACCGGAATGCGAAACAGGTCCACGGGAAACAGCGGTCGCGGCTTGCGGCTCTGGCGCACCAGATGCCAGGCGCCTATCAGCAGGCCCGTGCCCAGCATCAGTCCGCCCACCAGCATCGAACCGGGCTGGTCCTTGCGCGCCACGCCCAATGCGTCGGCGCCAAGAAACACCAGCGCAAACATCGCCATGTTGAGCACCAGGTCCAGCGCGGAGAACGCGCGCTCGCCGTTGGCGCTGGCCACGCGCGGCGTCTCGGGCAAGGACTTGCGCCCCAGCCACAGCGTCAGCAGGCCCAGCGGCACATTGGGCGCGAGCAGCCAGGGCCAGGAGCCCGCGGACAGGATGGCCGCGGCCACCGTCGGGCCGGCCACCGAAGCGCTGGCCACCACGGCCGAGTTGAGCGCCAGCCCGCGCCCCAGCTGCGCGCGCGGGAAAATGAAACGCACCAGGGCAGCGTTCACGCTCAGCACGCCCGCAGCGCCCAGGCCTTGGAGCGCGCGCGCCGCGATCAGCGCGCCGAGCGACGGCGCGAAGATCGCGCCCAGCGACGCCAGCGCGAACAGCGCCATGCCCCACAGATAGACGCTGCGGTAGCCTATGCGCTCACCCACGGCCGCGAGCGGCAGCAGCATCACCAGCGTCGCGATCTGGTAGGCATTGACTACCCAGATGGTGTGCGGCGCATCGGCCTGGAACGCACGCGCGATCGCGGGCAGCGCCAGGTTGAGCAGGCTGCTGTCGAGCACCACCACCGTCAGCCCCAGCAGGATGACCAGCATGGCGCTGCCGCGCCGCCCTGCAGGCAGGCCGTCGGCGGCATCATGGCTGGTCAAAGGTGGCGTTCTTTCGGTGATCGTTGGCGGTTTCTCGACGGACTCTTGCATTGCGCTTTCCTGGCTGGCTCCATGGCGGCCCGCGGCCGCGCCCGTTGGCCATGGTAGTGGCTCATGGTTTACCCCGGGAGAATACGCCCCGCGCCAGCGCGCAATGGCATCTTCATCGAGCAAGCAAGGCATCGCCAGCAGCGCGCGCGGGTCACAATACAGACTGTCATCGCTCCACGGAACATCCCATGCCGCCTGCCCTTTCTTTCTGGTGTCGTCCCCTTTGTCTGCTGGCCGCGCTGACGGCGCTTTCCAGCCCGCAGTTGCGTGCCCAGACCGGCGCCACCGCCGCACCCGCGCAGCTACAGCTTTCGGACGATGGCAGCGAAGTGCGGGACCTGCGCGCGCGCCTGGCCTGGCCGCGCTGCCTGCAAGGCATGGAGTGGCGCAATCAGCGCTGCGAAGGCATGCCCGAGCGCCTGAGCTTCGGCCAGGCGCAGAAACTTGCGCAGTCGAAACACCGGGAGGACGGCCTGCGCTGGCGTCTGCCGCGCGCCAAGGAGCTGCAGCGCCTGCGCCAGAACGCAGCGCTGGCGGGCGAGCGCGCCGCGCTGCTGCCGGCCGTTCCCGGCGACTGGCATTGGACCGGCACGGCCGCGGTCAATGCCGCGCCCGTCAACCAGTACAGCTACGAGCAGACCGGGCCCGGCAAAAGCCGGCTGTCGGCGCAGCAGGCCTGGGCAGTGGACTGGGCCACGGGCAAGGCCAGCGGCGAGATGGGACGCGGCAACACACTGCTGGTACGTCTGGTTCGCCCCTTGCCCGCGCCTTGATTGCGCGCGCCGCGCAAGCGGTCAGAAAAAACCTGTGAAAAACAACAGTGGATAAACAGAATTTACTGTACATTTTCACAGTCAACTACTCACATCTGACCCATCATGGACACTGTTGAAACTTTCTACACCGTTTCTTTGTGCGATTACCCCAGCCTGCCCGAGCACGAACGCGCGCGGGCAGAAGCGCGCTATGCGCGCGTGATGGAGCGCCAGCTGGGCGGGGCCGAGCAGGTGGCGCTGGCGCTCGAATGCGTGCTGGGCCTCGAAGACACTCCGCCGGAGGAAATCACCGACGAAGCCAAGGCCACGTTCGCGCGCTGGACCAAGGCCGCCAACGCCGCCGTGCAGGCCGGCATGCAGGGTCTGGGCGATGGCGAAAGCAGCTTCTTCGAAGTGCGTTTCAGCTGAGCGCAGCGCGGCCTCAAGCGCAGGCAACCCGGTACCCTTGCGACTTCCTGCGGCAAGCAAGGCCTGCCCAGCCCGCAGGGGCCGCGGTCACTACAATCGGCCGGACGCCAGCACAGGGCGGGTGACCGCCCGCATGCCGGCGCCAGATCGGGCTGCCGCGCAACACGCGCACAGCGGCGATCTCAACCCAACCGGAACCTCCATGCGTCCTACCTCTGCACGTCGTCTCGCGCTCAAGGCGTTGTCCTGCGCCCTGGCTCTCTCTTCGCTGTCCGCGCTGCCGGCGCTGGCCGCGGACAACGTGCTGCGGGTGTCGGCGATTCCCGACGAAGCGCCGACCGAGCTGCAGCGCAAGTTCGCGCCGCTGGGCAAATACCTCGAAGCGCAGACCGGCATGAAGGTGGTCTTCACGCCCGTGACCGATTACGCCACCGTGGTCGAATCGCTGGCCACGCGCAAGCTCGATCTGGCCTGGCTGGGCGGCTTCACGTTCGTGCAGGCCAAGATCCGCACCAACGGCACGGCCATTCCCATCGTGCAGCGCGAGGAAGACGCGCGCTTCACGTCCAAGTTCATCACGGCCAATCCCCAGGTCAAGGAATTTGCCGACCTCAAGGGCAAGAGCTTTGCGTTTGGCGCGCCCTCGTCCACTTCGGGCAGCCTGATGCCGCGCTTTTTTCTGCAGCAGGCCGGGCTGAACCCCGAAAAGGATTTCAAGAACGTCGCGTTTTCGGGCGCGCATGACGCCACCGTGGCCTTTGTTGCCGCGGGCCGCGCCGAAGCCGGCGTGCTCAACGCTTCCGTCTGGGACAAGCTGGTCGAGGAAAAGAAAGTCGACACCAGCAAGGTGCGCGTGTTTGCCACCACCCCGCCCTATTTCGACTACAACTGGACGGTGCGCGGCGACCTCGATCCCGCGCTCGTCAAGAAGCTGACCCAGGCCTTCCTGCAGCTCGACCCCGCCAAGCCCGAGCACAAGGAAATCCTGGCCCTGCAGCGCGCGGCCAAGTTCATTCCGACCGAAGCCAAGAACTATGTGGGCATAGAAGATGCGGCCAAGTCGGCCGGATTGCTGAAGTAAGCCGCGCCGCGCATGGGCTTCGAGTTGCAGGGCCTGGGCCTGGCCCACGCCAATGGCACGGTCGCGCTGGCCGATATCCGCCTTGCGGCGCGCCAGGGTGAAAACATTGCACTGATCGGCCCTTCGGGTGCGGGCAAGACGTCGCTGCTTTCGGTGCTGGGCACGGCCTGGTCCGGCCAGCCCGGCCTGCAGGGCGCGGTGCGCGTGCTCGACAGCGAACTTTCGGCGCTGCACGCGCGCGCGTTGCGGCACTTGCGCGCGCGCATAGGCACCGTGCACCAGGCCCCGCCCTTGCCGGGACGCCAGCGCGTGGTCACCAGCGTGCTCGCGGGACGTCTGGGCCAATGGCCGGCCTGGAAATCGCTGGCCTCACTGGCCTACCCCGCGGACATTGCGGGTGCGCGCGCCGCGCTGGCCCGCGTGGAACTCGAAGACAAGCTGTTCGCGCGCTGCGATCAGCTGTCGGGCGGCCAGCTGCAGCGCGCGGGCATTGCGCGCGTGCTGTACCAGCAGGCCGCGCTGGTGCTGGCCGACGAACCGGTATCGGCGCTGGACCCGGCGCTGGCGCTGGCCACCGTGCGATTACTGGTGGCGGACGCCGCGCAGCGCGGCGCGACCCTGGTTGCCAGCCTGCACGCCGTCGATCTCGCGCTGGGCTGCTTTGCGCGCATCGTGGGCATCAAGGCCGGACGCATTGCCTTTGATCTGCCGGCGGACCAGGTCAGCGAAGCGCAGTTGCAGGCGCTGTATGCGGGCGAAGGCCAGCAACTTCCCACGCTGCTGCCGGCGCGCGCGGCCGCGGTGCCCATGAACGCATGCCGCTGAAACCCGCGCAGCGCGACCCCGCGAGCCGCGCGCGCCTGGCGCATGCGCTGCTCGCGCTGTGCATTCTCTGGCCGCTGTTCGAGGCCGCGCAGGTGCGGCCCGGGGCTTTGTTCGAGGCCGGCAACCTGACGGTGATCGGCAACTTCCTGACCGCTTTCCTGCCGCCCGCGACCGGCAGCGAGTTCCTCGGCTACCTGGGCCAGGCGACGCTGCAGACGCTGGCGATTGCCACCGCCGGCATGATGCTGGCCTGTCTGCTTGCCGTTCCGCTGGCCTATCTGGTCAGCGCCGCGGGCCGCGACCGGCCCACGCTCAATCCGCTGGCGCGCAGCCTGCTCACCGTGCTGCGCGGCATTCCCGAACTGGTCTGGGCGCTGGTGTTCGTGCGGGTGTTCGGCCTGGGCCCGGCCGCGGGCGTGCTGGCGCTGGGACTGACCTATGGCGGCATGCTGGCAAAGGTCTACGCCGAGATTCTCGAATCCACCGACCCCGCGCCCGCGCGCGCGCTGCGCCACAGCGGCGCGCGCCGGCCGCTGGCGATTCTGTACGGTCTGGTGCCGCAGGCCGCGAAGGAGCTGGTCTCGTACACCGTCTACCGCTGGGAATGCGCGATACGCGCATCGGTGGTGATGGGCTTTGTCGGCGCCGGCGGCCTGGGCCAGCTCATGGACCAGTCGATGAAGATGCTCAACGGCGGTGAAGCCGCGAGCATCCTGCTCACTTTCCTGCTGCTGGTGTTTGCGGCCGACGCGCTGTCCAATGCGCTGCGCCGCGCGCTCGATGCCGCGCCGACCGCGCAGCCTTCGCCCTGGGGCTGGCGCAGCGGCACCGCCGCCGTGGCGCTGGCGCTTGCCGTCTGGGCGAGCTTTCGCCTGCTCGACATGGATCTGCCGGCGCTGTTTTCACACGAATCGGCGGCCTCCATGGGCCAGTTCGTCGCCAGCTTCTTTCCCATGGACCTGAGCGCCGAGTGGCTGCGCCGCGTGGCCGTGGGCACCTGGGAGACGCTGGCGATCTCCGTGGTCGGCACGCTGCTGGCCGCGGTGCTGGGTTTGGTGCTGGCGCTTGCGCCGCTGCGGCCCCTGAGCCACCTGCTGCTCAATCTGCTGCGCTCGGTGCCAGAGCTGGTCTGGGCCACGATCACCGCGCTGGCCGTGGGCCTGGGCCCGTTTGCGGGCGCGCTGGCGCTGGCGCTGCACACCAGCGGCGTGCTGGGCCGGCTGTACGCGCAGGCGCTGGACAACGCGCCGCGCGCGCCCGCTTCGGCGCTGGCGCTCAGCGGCGCGGGCCAAGGCCTGGCGTTTCTGTACGGCACGCTGCCCGGCGCCGGACCGCAGCTGATCGCCTATACGCTGTACCGCTGGGAAATGAACATCCGCATGGCCGCCATACTGGGCTTTGTCGGCGCGGGCGGCCTGGGGCAACTGCTGTACTTCGAGCTGTCGCTGTTCCACTACTCACAGGCCGCGACCGTGATCGTCGCCATGCTGGCGCTGTCGATAGGCGTCGATCAGGCCAGTGCCTGGCTGCGCCGGCGCATGGGCTGAAGCGCGCCGGCCTTCATCCAGCAGCCCTGGCATTGGCGCGCGCCAGCGCGCGCACCACGCTCAGTTGCCCTTCTTGCGCGGCAATCATCAGCGCCGACCAGTTGCGCGCATCCCGGCCATCGATGTCCGCGCCCGCCGTCGACAAGGCCTGCACCACGGCCGTGTGCCCGCCCTGCGCGGCCAGCATCAGCGCGGTCCGGCCCTGGGCGTTCCTGGCCTCGATGTCCGCGCCGGCGCGCAGCAAGGCCTGGACCCGGTCCAGGTTGCCTTGCGCCGCAGCGCGCACCAGCGCCGCGCCGGCGTCGGTTTCCCGGCACGGCGCCGGCTGCGCAACATGAGCGCGCAGGCGGGCGCCGGCCAGCGTCAGGCGCAGTGTCTTCCACATCTGCCGCAGACCTGCGGATCAGCGCAGCACCGTCAGGCGATCGACTTCGAATTCGGTCTTGCGCAGGCCCTTGTCGAATTCGCCCAGCAGTTCCACGCGCTGCTCGGCGCTCACGGACTGGCCTGCGGGAAAGTCCTTGTCGTCGATCTCCACGCGGATGCGCCCCGTGGCATCCGCGAACGTGTAGTGCTCACCGCCGTCATGCGAGACGATCTGGCCCTGCAGGCGGGCGTGCTGGTCGTCGCGGCCGGTGTCGAGCAGTTGCTTGACGGTCATCAGCGGCACATTGCTCGGGCCGGTGTAGCCGCCGGCGGCGGCAGCCGTCGCATTGCTCGGGCCGGTATAGGCCGCGGGCTGGGCCGTGGCAACCGTGGCGCCGAAGGCCAGCAGGGAAGCAAGAGTCAGTGTGGAAACGATGATGCGCATGGTGATGCTCCTTCAGTTGGGTCAATGAATCCGCTTTCTGTGCGGCATGAATCCATTGGACACAGCGAAACTGAAGGAAATCTGATGCGCGCCACTCAACCCGCGGGAAAATCAAGCACCACGCCCAGGCCGCGCCCGTCAAGCCCTTCTTCGAAGCGCAGCGTCGCGCCATGCAGCGCCGCGATGCGCGCCACGATCGACAGGCCCAGGCCATTGCCCGGCTGGCCCGTGCCCAGCACGCGGAAAAAGCGTTCGCCCAGGCGAGCGCGCTGCTCCAGCGGCACTCCCGGGCCGTCGTCACGCACTGCGAGGCGCACGCCGCCGCCGGGCAAGCGCTGGGCCTCGATGCGCACCTCGCCGCCCGCGCTGCCGTAGCGCACCGCGTTGTCCAGCAGATTGCGCAGCGCGCTGGCGATCAGCGTGGGCGTGGCCTGCAGATGCGTGACGTCGAGGGCGCGCTGCACGCGCATGTTCCTGGCATGTGCGGGCGCGAAGTCCAGCGCGTCGATCAGCGCATCCAGCGCCACGGCCTCGCGCTGCAGCGGCTCGGCCTGCGGATCCAGGCGCGCGAGCGCCAGCAGGCTTTCTATCAGGCCCGTGCAGCGGTCGAGGTCGGCACGCAGCTGCTGCAGATGAGCGTCGGGCAGTTGCAGCTCGCGCTCGATCAGCTGCACGCGCATGCGCAATGCGGCCAGCGGCGTGCGCAGTTCGTGCGCCGCATCGTTGGTGAAGCGGCGCTCGCTGTCGAGCGCCACGCCCAGCCTGGTCAGCAGCGCGTTGAGCGCATCCAGGATGGTCTGCAGTTCGCGCGGCGGGTTGGGCACGGCAATCGGCGACAGGTCCTGCGGCGACTGCGCGGCAATGCGCATTGCAGTGTCCTCGAGAGGGCGCAGCAGGCGACGGATCTGCCTCCAGCTCACCAGGCCCAGCAGCACCAGCAAGCCCAGCGCCGGCCAGGCGAGGTTCTCCGCCATGTCGCCCAGCAGTTCGAGGCGCTCCTCCATGGGCTGGCCCACCTGGGCGCTGGTGCCGTCCGGCGCGCGGCGCACATGCACGCGCCAGAGCTCGTTGTCGACCCATACATTTGCATAGCTCTTGCGGCTTTGGACGCGCGGCACGAACGCGGACCGGGGCGTGTCGTCGGCACGCAGCAGCACGCGGCCGTCGGGCGCGACGATCTGGTAGTACATGCGCAGCTTCATCGCTTCGCCACGGCCGTCGCTCAGCTCGCGGCGCGGGTTCGCGGCCGCATCGCTTTCCGAGCCCAGCTGCAGCACCAGGCGCGCGCCCTCTTCCAGCGCCTCGTCGAACACTTCGCTGGTCGCGAACCAGGCCACGCTGATGACGATCGCCAGGCTCACCAGCCACAGCGCGATGCTGGTGCCCATCACCATCAGCAGCAGGCGCCGGCGCAGCGACCAGTGCGCGTGGCGCGTCTGCTGCGCGGCCTTCCAGTTCTTCCATGGAAAGAGATTCATGCCGGCGCCAGCCCATAGCCCTGGTTGCGCACGGTGACGATGAAGCGCGTGCCGAGCTTCTTGCGCAGGTTGTAGACATGGGCCTCGATCGCATTGCTCTCGACTTCCTCGCCCCAGCCATAGAGGGCTTCCTCGAGCTGGGCGCGGCTCAGGATATGGGTGGGATAGCGCATCAGCGCCTGCAGCAGCGCGAACTCGCGCGCAGTCAGCGTGACCGGCACGCCGTCGAGTGTCGCGCGCTTGGCCGCAGGGTCCAGCGCCACCGCGCCATGGCGCAGCTCGGGCGCCTGCTGCGGCGTGCCGCGGCGCAGCGCCGCGCGCACGCGCGCCGACAGCTCCTCGAGGTCAAAAGGCTTGACCAGGTAGTCGTCCGCGCCCAGGTCCAGCCCCTGCACGCGGTCGGCGAGCGTATCGCGCGCGGTGATCACGATCACCGGCAACTGGGCGCGCGGCGCACCCGCGGCGCGCAGTGCCTTCAACACGCCGTCGCCGTCCAGGCCCGGCAGGCCGCGGTCCAGCAGCACGCATTGGTAGTCGTGCGTGGCCAGGGCGGCTGCAGCCTGGTCGCCGCGTTGCAGCCAGTCGACCGCGTAGCCATCGAGCTGCAGCCAGGACTGCAGGGAACTGCCCAGCGAGGGGTCATCTTCGATCAGGAGTATGCGCATGCCCCCAACCCTAACGCAGAAAAATGATGCGAAGCTGAAGAACGCGCCGCCAGGCGCTAGAACCCGGCTTCGTCCATTTCGGCGCAAGTCATGTCGCGCGTGCGCACCACGGCGAGCCAGGCACTTATGCGCGGCAGCTCGTAGCGCAAGAAGTAGCGCGCGGCCGCGCGCCGGCCGATGTTGGCGGCGGATTGCGCGTCGGCGCGCAGCGATGCGCGCGCCACGTCCAGCCACATCCACGCCAGCACCACATGGCCCAGCGCCTGCATATAGGGCACGGCATTGGCCAGGGCCTGGGCAGGATCGCCCGTGGCCCAGGCGGCTTCGGTCGCGGCCAGCGCCTGCTGCAGCGCGGCCGTCAGATCGTCGGCGAACTCCACGAGTTCAGGCAGGGCGCGCGCGGCCGCGATGCTGGCGTCGATGCGCGCGGCCAGCAACTGCAGGCCGCGGCCGTTGTCCATGCGCACCTTGCGGCCCAGCAGGTCCGCGGCCTGGATGCCGTGCGTGCCTTCGTGGATCATGTTGAGGCGGTTGTCGCGCCAGTACTGCTCCACCTGGAAGTCGCGCGTATAGCCATAGCCGCCATGGATCTGTATCGCCAGCGAATTTGCCTCCAGGCAGAATTCGCTGGGCCAGCTCTTGGCAATCGGCGTCAGCACTTCGAGCAGCAGCCGCGCTTCGTCGGCGGCCTGCGGCGCGGCCGTATGCTGCTCGTCGACCAGGCGCGCGCAGTAGAGGTTCAGCGCCAGCGCGCCTTCGCCATAGGACTTCTGCGCCAGCAGCATGCGCTTCACATCGGCGTGCTCGATGATGCGCACCTGGGGCCGGGTTGCGTCCTTGCCGCCCGCGCCCATGGGCCGGCCCTGGGGACGATTCTGCGCATAGTCGAGACTCGCGTAATAGCCCGCCAGGCCCAGCATGGTCGCGGCCATGCCTATGGAAATGCGCGCCTCGTTCATCATGTGGAACATGCACTGCAGGCCCTTGCCGGGCTCGCCCACCAGATAGCCGATGGCGCCGGCCGCGCCGCGCACCGGGTATTTGCCTTCGCCGAAATTGAGCAGCGTATTGGTCGTGCCGCGCCAGCCTAGCTTGTGGTTCAGGCCGGCCAGGGCCACGTCGTTGCGCTCGCCGGTCAGCGCGCCTTCGGTGTCGACCAGCTTCTTGGGAACGATGAACAGCGAGATGCCCTTGACGCCGGGCGGCAGCTGGCCGTCGGGGCCGGGAATCTTGGCCAGCACCAGATGCACGATGTTCTCGGTGAGCTCATGGTCGCCCGCCGAAATCCACATCTTGTTGCCTTTGAGCCGAAAGCGCGGGCCCAGCGGGTCGTCCTGCGCGCCTTCGCCGTCGGGCGTGGCGCGCGTGGCGATGTCGGACAGCGACGAGCCCGCCTGCGGCTCCGACAGGCACATGGTGCCGGCCCAGCGGCCGTTGAATTCATTGAGCGCAAAGACCTCTTTTTGCAGCGCGCTGCCATGCACCATCAGCGCGCTGGCATTGCCCGAAGTCAGCATGTTCGAGCCAATGCTGACCGACGCCGCCGCAAAGAAGCTGTTGGCCGCCGATTCCAGCGTGTACGGCAGCTGCATGCCGCCGATCTCGTAATCCTGGGCCGCGCTGAGCATGCCCGACTCGGCATAGGCCAGGCGCGCCGCATGCGTGCACGCCGGCAGGATGACCTTCTCGCCGTCGAAGCGCGGCTCCTCGGTGTCGACGGTGCGGTTGAACGGCGCGTACTTGTCGCGCGCAATGCGTTCGCAGGTGTCGAGCACCGCGTCGAACGTCTCGCGCGAATGGTCGGCAAAGCGCGTGCGCGCGCTCAGCGTCGTCACTTCCAGCCAGTCATACAACAGAAAATCCAGCGTAGCGCGCAAGCCCATGGTCCACTCCTCGCTCATAGAAACAAATCGGGCCGCAACAAGCGGCCCTGACCCGTTCGCCCTGAGCCCGTCGAAGGGTGAACTTCGATAGATCCAGGGCGATGCAATCACTATCCGCGCTTACAGCACTTCGAAGACACCGGCCGCGCCCATGCCGCCGCCAATGCACATCGTCACGCAGACCCGCTTGGCGCCGCGGCGCTTGCCTTCGATCAGCGCATGGCCCGTGAGGCGCTGGCCCGAGACGCCATAGGGGTGGCCCAGCGCGATCGCGCCGCCGTTGACGTTCAGGCGCTCGGCCGGAATGCCCAGCTTGTCGCGGCAATAGAGCACCTGCACGGCAAACGCCTCGTTGAGTTCCCACAGGTCGATGTCCTGCACCGTGAGGCCCAGCTTCTTGAGCACCTTGGGCACGGCAAACACCGGGCCAATGCCCATTTCATCGGGCTCGCAGCCCGCGACCGCAAAGCCAAGGAAGCGGCCCAGGGGCTGCAGGCCGTTGCGGCCCGCATAGTCTTCGCTGACGACGACGCAGGCGCCCGCGCCGTCGGAGAACTGGCTCGCATTGCCGGCCGTGATCAGGCCGCCGGGCAAGGCGCTGCGCAGTCCGCTGATGCCTTCCTTGGTCGTGCCTTCGCGCGTGCCTTCGTCCCTGGCGACGGTGACTTCGCGCGTGATCAGGCCGCGCACCTTGTCGACCACGCCGGCCGTCACGGTGATGGGCGCGATCTCCGCGTCAAACAGCCCCGCGGCCTGGGCGGCGCAGGCTTTTTGCTGGCTGCCCGCGCCGTACTCGTCCATCGCGTCGCGGCCAATGCCATAGCGCTGGGCCACGGTTTCGGCGGTCTGCAGCATGCTCCAGTAGATCTCTGGTTTGCTGCGCAGCAGCGCCGGATCCTGCAGCATGTGCTGGTTCATTTCCTGCTGCACGCAGGAGATGGATTCCACGCCGCCGGCCACATAGACATCGCCTTCGCCGGCGATGATGCGCTGGGCCGCGGTGGCAATGGTCTGCAGGCCCGAGGAGCAGAAACGGTTGATGGTCATGCCCGAGGTGGTCACGGGCAGGCCCGCGGCCAGCGCGATCTGGCGCGCGATGTTGGCGCCGGTCGCGCCTTCGGGCGTGGCGCAGCCCATGATCACGTCGTCGACGGCGGCGGCGTCAATGCCGGCGCGCTGCACGGCGTGCTTCACGGCATGGCCGCCCAGCGTCGCGCCGTGGGTCATGTTGAACGCACCTTTCCAGCTCTTGGCCAGAGGGGTGCGGGCGGTGGAAACAATCACTGCGGAAGTCATGGAATATCCTTGGGAATTCGTTCGTCGGGCAACGCTTATTGGAAGGTCTTGCCTTCGGCGGCCAGCCGCGCCAGCAGCGGCGCGGGCTGCCAGAACGCCGCGTCGTCCTGCGGGTTCTGCGCAAAGCGGTTCATTGCCTGTACCACGTTGATCAACCCGACCTCGCCCGCGTAGTGCATGGGGCCGCCACGGTGAATCGGGAAGCCATAGCCCGTGAGATAGACCATGTCGATGTCGCCCGACTTGCCGGCGATGCCGTCTTCCAGGATATGCGCGCCTTCATTGACCAGCGAGAACACCAGGCGCTGCACGATTTCCTCGTCGGAGATCTTGCGCGGCGTGATGCCGCTGTCCTTGCGGTGCTGCTCTATCATCTGATTGACGACCTCGGAAGGAATCGCATCGCGCTTGCCGGCCTCGTAGTCATACCAGCCCGCGCCGGTCTTCTGGCCATAGCGGCCCAGCTCGCAGAGCTTGTCGGCCGTGGCGCTGTACTTCATGTCGGCGCGCTCCACGGCGCGGCGCTTGCGTATCGCCCAGCCGATGTCGTTGCCCGCGAGGTCGCCCATGCGGAACGGTCCCATCGCGAAGCCGAACTTCTCCACGGCCTTGTCGACCTGCTGGGGCGTCGCGCCTTCGTCGAGCAGGAAGCCGGCCTGGCGGCTGTACTGCTCGATCATGCGGTTGCCGATGAAGCCGTCGCACACGCCAGACACCACGGCGGTCTTCTTGATCTTCTTGGCCAGCTGCATCACGGTGGCCAGCACGTCCTTGGCGGTTTCCTTGCCGCGCACCACTTCGAGCAGCTTCATCACGTTGGCCGGGCTGAAGAAGTGCATGCCCACCACGTCCTGCGGACGCTGGGTGAAAGCCGCGATCTTGTCGACGTCCAGCGTCGAGGTGTTGGATGCGAGAATCGCCCCGGGCTTGGCCACGGCGTCGAGCTGCTTGAACACGGTTTCCTTGACGCCCAGCTCCTCGAACACGGCTTCTATGATCAGGTCGGCATGCTTGAGGTCGTCATACGACAGCGTGGTGCTCAGCAGCGCCATGCGCTCTTCGTATTTCTCGGGCTTGAGCTTGCCTTTCTTGACCTGCGATTCGTAGTTCTTGCGAATCGTGCCCAGGCCGCGGTCCAGCGCTTCCTGCTTGGTCTCCAGGATGGTCACGGGAATGCCGGCGTTGAGGAAGTTCATCGCGATGCCGCCGCCCATGGTGCCCGCGCCGATCACGCCCACCGTGCGGATCTCGCGCTGCGGCGTGCTCGAAGGCACGTCGGCAATCTTCGACGCCGCGCGCTCGGCCAGGAACAGATGGCGCAGCGCACGCGACTCGGGCGTGAACATCAGTTGCGTGAACAGCTCGCGCTCGGTCTGCATGCCGGCGTCGAACTTGCCCACGGCCGCGGCGACCGCGTCCACGCACTTGCCGGGCGCGGGGAAGTTCTTCGCCATGCCCTTGACCATATTGCGTGCGAACTGCAGATAGGCTTCGGCCTGGGGATGCTTGCACGGCAGGTTGCGCACCAGCGGCAGCGGACGCTGGCCGGCAATGTGCTGGGCAAACGCGCGCGCTTCCGAGGCCAGCGAATCCGCCGAAGCCGCGACCAGATCAAACAGCTTCTGGCCGGGAATCGCAGCGAGCACTTCGCTTTGCACGGCTTCGCCGCTGACGATCATGTTCAGCGCGGTTTCCAGGCCCAGCAGGCGCGGCAGGCGCTGCGTGCCGCCGGCGCCGGGCAGCAGGCCCAGCTTGACTTCGGGCAGCGCAACCGACGTCTTGGGTGCGACCACGCGGTAGTGGCAGCCCATGGCCAGCTCCAGGCCCCCGCCCATGCAGACCGAATGGATGGCCGCGACCACGGGCTTGGTCGATTGCTCCAGCACCTTGATCACCGACAGCAGATGCGGCTCCTGCGTCGCGCGCTCGGTGCCGAACTCGGTGATGTCGGCGCCGCCCGAAAAGGCCTTGCCCGCGCCCGTGATGACGATCGCCTCGATGCTCGCATCGGCATTTGCCCGGTTCACCCCCTCGACGATGGCCCGGCGCGTGGCCAGGCCCAGGCCGTTGACCGGCGGGTTGTTCAGCGTGATGACGGCGATGGAGCCGTCCTTCTGGTAGTCAGCGCTCATGCGGTTGTCCCTTGTGGAATGGAAAAGAACGATCGTGCGTTTTTTATTGTAGAAACTTGCGCGCAAATGACCAGTGGGGTTTGTCTCGCCTGGGACAAGGGGGGCAGTCTTGCTGGGAACTACAGTTCGTCCAGCGCAACGTAAGCGAGCCGAAGTCTCGCAAGGCGTCAAAAAGAAACAGCAAGCCTCATCCCCCGTTCGTCCTGAGCTTGCCTCGCCGGCCGCGTCTAAGGATGAACGGCCTGCGCTCAAGTCATGAAGACAGGCCGTTCATGGATTCGACAAGCTCACCACGAACGGGTTTGTCCGTCGCACCCGCCTGGTGACTTAAACCTCCAACCACTCCTTGCGCACCTTCTCATCCGCGCGCAGGCCATCGGGCGTGCCGTCAAAGACAATGGCCCCATGGCCCATCACCAGCGCGCGGTCCGAGATGCGCATGGCAATCGTCAGTTTCTGCTCGATCAGCAGCACGGCAATGCCGCGCGCCTTGATGGTCTGCAGGTATTCGCCGACCAGCTCGACGATCTTGGGCGCGAGGCCTTCGGTGGGCTCGTCGATGATGATCAGGTCGGGGTCGCCCATCAGCGTGCGGCACAGCGTGAGCATCTGCTGCTCGCCGCCCGACATCACGCCGGCCTCGGTGTGCTGGCGCTCCTTGAGCCGCGGGAACATCGCGTACATGTCGTCGAAGCTCCAGCGGCTGCCCTTGCCGTTGCCTTTCTGGCCCAGCAGCAGGTTCTGGTGCACCGTGAGATTGGGAAACACGTCGCGGCTTTCGGGCACGTAGCCTATGCCGCGGTGGGCGATCTCGTAGGCCTTGCGGCCCTGGAGCTGCTCGCCTTTCCACTCGAGCGTGCCCTCCCAGTCGACCAGCCCCATCACGGCCTTGGCCGTGGTCGAACGGCCCGAGCCGTTGCGGCCCAGCAGCGCGACGATTTCACCGGGCCGGACTTCGAAGTCCACGCCATGCAGCACATGGCTCTTGCCGTAATAGGCATGCAAGTTGGCAATCTTCAGCATCTTCAGTGCGCTCCCGCCTGCTGATCGGCCACGGCTGATCCCAGATAAGCTTCCTGCACGCGCGGGTTCGCGCGCACCTTGTCGGGTGTGTCGAAGGCGATGACTTCGCCATACACCACGACGGCGATCTTGTCGGCCAGGCCGAACACCACGCCCATGTCGTGCTCCACCGTCAGCAGCGTGCGCCCTTCGGTGACCTGCTTGATCAGCGCGATGAAGCGCGCGGTCTCGCTGTTGCTCATGCCCGCCGTCGGCTCGTCGAGCAGGATCACGCTGGCCCCGCCCGCGATGGTGATGCCGATCTCGAGCGCGCGCTGCTCGGCATAGGTCAGGTTGATCGCCAGCACGTCGCGCTTCTTTTCCAGGTTGATCATCTGCATCAGCTGCTCGGCGCGCGCGTTGGCGTCGTGCAGGCCGGACAGAAAGCGCAGGAAGGTGTACTTGTAGCCCATGCTCCACAGCACGCCGCAGCGCAGGTTCTCGAACACGCTGAGCTTGGGGAAGATGTTGGTGATCTGGAAGCTGCGCGACAGCCCCAGGCGGTTGATCTCGAACGGCTTCTTGCCGTCTATGCGCTGGCCGTGCAGCAGCACTTCGCCGCTGCTGGGCGCAAAGCGTCCGCTGATCAGATTGAACAGCGTCGACTTGCCCGCGCCGTTCGGCCCGATGATGGCCACGCGTTCGCCGGCCTCGACGGCCAGGTTCACGCCGCGGATGATCTCGGTCTTGCCGAAGCGCTTTTGCAGGTCCTTGAGTTCGAGCGCGTAAGTGGTCTGTGTCATGCCTGTGCCTCCCCGCGTTTGATCAGCAGTTCGATTTCTTCCTGGATCTGGCTCCACTGGCGCACGAAGCGCCGGCGCAGCATTTCGAACAGGCCGCCACCCACTACCAGCAGCGCAATCGCGCCCAGCCAGCTGTCCGTGCTGCGCGTGTCCAGCGACAGGCCCATGAAGCGCAGGTGATCACCCAGCGCCGCGTTCAATTGCAGGTGGTAGATCATCTCGACGATGGCCGCGAAGCCCGCGACGCCGACCAGCGCGCAGACGGTGAGCAGCGCGTAGCCGGGCAGCAGCCGCTTGAGCTTGCCGAACTTCGCCAGCCGCAGGTTCATCATGATCAGGCTGGCCACGCCGCCGGGCGCATACATCACCATGAACAGGAACACCAGGCCCAGGTACAGCAGCCAGGCCTTGGACAGCTCGGACAGCAGAATGGAGGCGAACACCAGCAGCACGGCGCCGATGATGGGCCCGAAGAAGAACGTCGCGCCGCCCAGGAAGGTGAACAGCAGATAGCTGCCCGAACGCATCACGCTGACGCTGTCGGCCGCGGTGATGATCTCGAAGTTGATCGCCGCCAGGCCGCCGCCTATGCCGGCAAAAAAGCCGGCAATGATGAACGAGAAGTAGCGCACGCGCTGGGTGTTGTAGCCGACGAACTCGACGCGCTCGGGGTTGTCGCGCACTGCATTGAGCATGCGCCCCAGCGGCGTGCCGGTGAAGGCGAACATCAGCGCCGTGCAGACGAAGCAGTAGACCGCGATCAGGTAATAGACCTCGATCGCCGGGCCGAAGGTCATGCCCAAAAAGGGCTGGCCGTAGACCCGGTCGCTGGTGATGCCGCCCTCGCCGCCGAAGAACTCGGGGAACATCAGCGCCATGGAAGCCACCAGCTCGCCTATGCCCAGCGTGATCATCGCAAACGTCGTGCCCGACTTGCGCGTGGTCACATAGCCCAGCAATATGGCGAAGAACATGCCGCCCAACCCGCCGATGACGGGAATCAGCACCAGCGGAATCTGCAGGCCGCCGACCTTGTTCATCGCATGGATGGCGATGAACGAGCCCATGCCGGTATAGACCGCATGGCCGAAGCTCAGCATGCCGCCCTGGCCCAGCAGGATGTTGTACGACAGGCAGATGATGATCAGATAGCCGATCTGGCTGAGCATGGTCAGCGCCAGGCTGCTGGTGAACAGGTGCGGCGCGGCGGCCAGCGCCAGCGCAAACAGCGACCAGACGACAAAGCGGCCGATATTGAGCGGCTTGAAGCGGTAGGC
>NZ_JAVWWA010000004.1:55019-92234 GCF_036666375.1 Comamonas sp.
CAAACAGCGACCAGACGACAAAGCGGCCGATATTGAGCGGCTTGAAGCGGTAGGCCGGGGGCGCAGCCGCGGGGCGCTGTGGCGCCACGCCGTTGCGGGCCGGCAAGGAGGTCGAAGAAGTGTTCATGGCTCAGTCCTCCCGGGTGCCAAGCAGGCCCTTGGGGCGGAAAATCAGGATCAGCACGAGGAACAGGTACGGCAGGATGGGCGCGACCTGGGAAATCGTCAGCTTGAGCACGGGGTAGCCGAACGTCTGGTCGGTGATCTTCGCGCCCAGCGAGCCGAAGAAATGCACCAGCGAGTAATCCAGCGCGACGGCGAAGCTCTGCACGATGCCGATCAGCAGCGAAGCCAGGAAGGCGCCGGCCAGCGAGCCCATGCCGCCGACCACGACCACCACGAAGATGATCGAACCCACCGACATGGCCATCGCCGGCTCGGTCACATAGGTGTTGCCGCCGATCACGCCGGCCAGGCCGGCAAGCGCGCAGCCGCCGCCGAACACCAGCATGAACACGCGCGGCACGTTGTGGCCCAGCGCCTGCGCCATCTCGGGGTGCTTGAGCGCGGCCTGTATCACCAGGCCGATGCGGGTGCGCGTGAGCATCAGCCACACGGCCAGCAGCATCAGCAGCGCGACCAGCATCACGAACGAGCGCGACTTGGGAAACTGCGTGCCGTAGAGGGTGAACAGCGGGCCTTGCAGCTGCGGCGGCAAGGCATAGGGCACGGTGCCGCGGCCCCAGACCAGCTGCACGATTTCCAGGACCAGATAGGACAGACCGAACGTGACCAGCAGCTCGGGCACATGGCCGAACTTGTGCACGCGGCGCAGGCTGTAGCGTTCGAACAGCGCGCCGAGCGCGCCGACCAGCAGGGGTGCGATGAACAGCGCAGGCCAGAAGCCCACCACGCCGCTGAGCGTATAGGCGAAGTAGGCGCCCAGCATGTAGAAACTGGTGTGGGCGAAGTTGAGCACGCCCATCATGCTGAAGATCAGCGTCAGGCCCGAGCTCAGCATGAACAACAGCAGCCCGTAGCTGACGCCGTTGAGCAGCGAGATCGTCAAAAATTCAGGATTCATCGCAAGACCCAGAGAAAGAACCGGGGAAAAGAAGGGGCCGGCGCGCGGCCCCTTCAGCGTCGCCTCAGACCGCGGAGATCACGAAGGGCGCTTCATGTCGCAGGAAGTCGGCGTGCTCGCCACGTAGGGCTCGTAGTACTTCACGGGCGCCAGCGTGTAGCCGGTGTTTTCCGAGTCCTTGGGGTACTTGGCATCGGTCTTTTCCCAGCGCGTGATGAACAGGCCCTGCTGCAGCTGGTGGTCGTTCTTGCGCATTTCGACTTCGCCATTGAAGCCCTTGAACTTCATGCCTTCCATCGTTGCCGCGACCTTCACCGGATCGGTCGACTTGGCGCGCACGAAAGCCTCGGTGAGCATCGCGTAGGCGTTGTAGACCGAGGCCGTGTACATGTCGTCGTTGAAGCGCTTCTTGAAGTCGGTGACGATGCGACCGATGTCGCCGGGCAGATTCAGGTGGCCATAGCCCACCGCATAGACCTTGCCCGCCGCGCCCGCGCCCATGGCCGTGGGCGCGCCCGTGGCAATCGCGTAATAGGTATAGAACTTGACGTTGTTCAGCCCCGCGTCGTTCGCCGCCTTGATCAGCAGCGCCAGATCGGAGCCCCAGTTGCCGGTGATCACCGAGTCGGCGCCCGATTGCTTGATCTTGGCGATGTAGGGCGAGAAGTCGCGTACCTGGGCCAGCGGCGCCAGATCGTCGCCGACGATCTCCACATCGGGACGCTTGCGCTTGAGCATGTCCTTGGCGTACTTCGACACCTGGTGGCCGTGGGCGTAGTTCTGGTTGATCAGGTAGACCTTCTTCACGTCGGGAAGGTCCTTCATGTAGGTGGTCAGCGCCTCCATCTTCATCGAGGTGTCGGCGTCCAGACGGAAGTGCCAGTAGCTGCACTTGCTGTTCGTCAGGTCGGGGTCGACCGCCGCGTAGTTGAGGTAGACGACCTCCTTGCCCTTGTTGCGCGCATTGTGCTTTTCGAGCGCATCCATGATGGCCAGTGCCGGGCCCGAGCCGTTGCCTTGCACCACGTAGCGCGCGCCCTGGTCCATGGCCGAGCGCAGCGCGCTGGTGGTTTCCTGCGGGCTGAGCTTGTTGTCGATGCCTATCACTTCGAACTTCACGCCCGCGGCGTTCTTCTTGCTGAACTCCTCGGCCAGGAACTGGAAGCTCTTGAGCTGGTTCGAACCCAGCGCCGCCATCAGTCCCGAAAGCGGGTCAAGCCAGGCAATCTTGACCGTCTCCCCCTGCTGGGCCATTGCCCCGCCCGCACTCGCCAGGATCACCGCTGCCGTCACTGCCTTGAAAGCGAACTTCATTGTTTGTCTCCTTATTGGTGGATGAGCAAGTGCAGCGTAGCGGCTTACCTTGGACGTCTGGATGGGGATTGCCCTAGCCGCTATCGCTTAGGTGACTGGGTGCCAACGGTTCGCAAAAAACCGCCGTGCTTGAGAGGTAAAACTACCTGTCGACAGGCAGGCAAAAAGCCCATAAAAAAGCCTGATTCGGAGGAATCAGGCTTCGCCAACAACCGCTCGACGGGCTCAGCACGCCACCCGAACGGATTTACTCACCACGCCCGGAACGCCGTTCGCCCCGAGCCTGTCGAAGGGCCGGTATCTGCCGACCGCGCCGCTCAAAGCCCCGGCAGCTTGTACCCCGCCAATTGCTCGCGCAACCGGGTCTTGAGCATCTTGCCGGTCGCGCCCAGCGGAATCGCGTCGACGAACACCACGTCATCGGGAATCTGCCACTTGGCGGTCTTGCCGTCGAAGAACTGCAGCAGTTCCTCGCGCGTGACCACGGCCTGGGCCTTGAGTGCGACCGCGACGATGGGGCGCTCGTCCCACTTGGGGTGGAACATGCCTATGCAGGCGGCCATGGCCACGGCCGGATGGGCCATGGCGATGTTCTCGATGTCGATCGAGCTGATCCATTCGCCGCCCGACTTGATCACATCCTTGCTGCGGTCGGTGATCTGCATGAAGCCGTCCTCATCGATGGTCGCGACATCGCCCGTGGGAAACCAGCCACGGCCCTGCGCGTCGTAGACCAGCGGACTGCCTTCGCCCTTGAAGTAGCTGTCGATGATCCACGGACCGCGCACCAGCAGGTCGCCATAGCTCTTGCCGTCCCAGGGCTGCTCCTTGCCGTCGCCGTCTACGATCTTCATGTCGACGCCATAGATCGCGCGACCCTGCTTCTGCAGGATCTTCATCTTCTCGGCCTCCGGCAGCGCGAGCTGCTTGTTCTTGAGCGTGCACAGCGTGCCCAGCGGGCTCATCTCGGTCATGCCCCAGGCATGCAGCACCTCGACGCCGAACTCATCCTGGAACGTGCGGATCATTGCGGGCGGGCAGGCCGAGCCGCCGATCACCGTGCGCTTGAGGCTGCTGAACCGCAGTCCGTTGGGCTGCATGTAGCCCAGCAGCATCTGCCAGATCGTGGGCACGCCGGCCGCATAGGTCACGCCTTCGGCTTCCATCAATTCATAGAGCGACTTGCCGTCGAGCGCCGGGCCGGGGAACACCACCTTGGCGCCCGTGAGCGCCGCCGAGTACGGCACGCCCCAGGCGTTGACGTGGAACATGGGCACGACGGGCAGCACGGCGTCGCGCGCGGAAATGCTCATCACATCGGGCAGCGCCGCCGCATAGGCATGCAGCGTGGTCGAGCGGTGGCTGTAGAGCGCGGCCTTGGGATTGCCCGTGGTGCCGCTGGTGTAGCACATGCTCGACGCGGTGTTCTCGTCGAACTGCGGCCAGACATACTCCGAAGACTGCGCGCCTATCCATTCCTCGTAGCTGCTCAGGCCCGGGATGCCGGAGTCCACGGGCAGGCGGTCGGCGTCGCACAGCGCCACCCACTTTTGCACCGTCGGGCACTTGGCATGCACGGCCTGCACCAGCGGCAGGAAAGTCAGGTCGAAACACAGCACCTTGTCTTCGGCATGGCCCACGATCCAGGCAATCTGGTCCGGATGCAGACGCGGGTTGATGGTGTGCAGCACGCGGCCTGCGCCACTGACGCCGAAATACATCTCCATGTGCCGGTAACCGTTCCAGGCCAGGCTCGCGACACGCTCGCCCGGCGCCACGCCCAGGGCCTCGACCGCGTTGGCGAGCTGCTTGGAGCGCGCCGACAGGTCACGGTAGGTGTAGCGGTGGATGTCGCCCTCGACGCGGCGCGAGACGATTTCCGCATCGCCATGATGGCGGGCAGCGAAATCGATCAGCGACGAAATCAGCAACGGTTGGCTCTGCATCAATCCCAGCATGAATGGTCTCCAGATGTATATCGCGCCATCCTACCGCGCGATTTCCGCGCCGCCCATGCGCACTGTCACCAATGTTCCGCGCCGATGGTGCACCCGTGGTAAGGCCTGACGCCGACCCGGAACGGCGCACTGGGCGACAATTGCCACCATGAATCCGAACGACACTGCGCGTCCCGAACCCGCCTCGAGCCCCGACTGGGGCTGGCAGCCCGGCTTTGCCGCGCTGGGCCCGGCCTTCTTCACGCACTTGCAGCCCACGCCCGTGCCCTCGCCCTACTGGGTCGGGGTCAGCGCCCCTGCGGCCCAGGCACTGGGACTGGCGCCCGAGTGGCTCGCCAGCGACGAAGCGCTGCAGGCGTTCAGCGGCAACCAGCTGCTCGCGGACAGCCAGCCGCTGGCTTCGGTCTACAGCGGCCACCAGTTCGGCCTGTGGGCCGGACAGCTGGGCGACGGCCGCGCCATCCTGCTGGGCGAAACCGCGCGCAAGCTCGAAATCCAGCTCAAGGGCGCGGGCCGCACGCCCTACTCGCGCGGCGGCGACGGCCGTGCCGTGCTGCGCTCGAGCATCCGCGAATTCCTCTGCAGCGAAGCCATGCACGCGCTGGGAATCCCGACCACGCGTGCGCTGTGCGTGACCGGCTCGCCGCTGCCCGTGCAGCGCGAGACCACGGAAAGCGCGGCCGTGGTCACGCGCTTCGCACCCAGCTTCATCCGCTTCGGCCACTTCGAACATTTCGCGGCGCGCGACCAGATTCCCGAACTGCGCGCGCTCGCCGACCATGTGATCGACCATCACTACACTGCCTGCCGCGGCGCCAAGAACCCCTACGCCGCGCTGCTGCAGGCGGTGAGCGAGCGCACGGCCGAGCTGCTGGCCCGTTGGCAGGCCGTGGGCTTTTGCCATGGCGTGATGAACACCGACAACATGAGCATTCTGGGCTTGACCATAGACTACGGTCCGTTCCAGTTCCTCGACACCTTCGATCCCGGCCATATCTGCAACCACAGCGACACCCAGGGCCGCTATGCGTTCAACCGCCAGCCCCAGGTCGCCTACTGGAACCTGTTTTGCCTGGCCCAGGCGCTGATGCCGCTGATCGAAGACCAGGAAACCGCGCTCGCGGCGCTTGCCCCCTACAAGACTGTCTACGCGCTCTCGTTTCTCGCGCGCATGCGCGAAAAACTGGGCCTGGTACATCGCCAGGACGACACGCGCCACAGCGAAAGCGACGGCGCGCTGATTGAAGAACTGCTGGGCCTGCTGGCCGCGAGCCGCGTCGACTACACCGTGTTCTGGCTGCGCCTGACCGATGCCGTGGACTCGGGCGATTTCACGCCCGTGCGCGACCTGTTTCTCGACCGCGAAGGCTGGGACGGCTGGCTGCTGGCCTATTCGGAACGGCTGGTGCAAAGCGAAGCCGGCAGCGCCGTCGCGGTGATGCGCACCAGCAATCCGCGCTACGTGCTGCGCAATCATCTGGGCGAACTCGCGATACGCGCAGCCAGCGCCGGCGACTTCAGCGTGCTGCAGCAGTTGCTCCAGGTGCTCGAACGCCCTTACGACATCCACCCCGAACACGCGCAATGGTCCGGATTTGCGCCAGAATGGGCTTCATCCATCGCCATCAGCTGTTCATCATGAGCTTTCCCATACAGAAAACCGACGCCCAGTGGCACGCCGTGCTGCAGGAGAAAGGGGCCGAGCCCGGCGCCTACCAGATCACCCGCCACGCGGCCACCGAGCGGCCGTACAGCGGAAAATACGAGCAGCATTGGGCCGACGGCAGCTACCACTGCATCTGCTGCGGCGCCAAGCTGTTCTCGGCCGACACCAAATTCGACGCGGGCTGCGGCTGGCCCAGCTTTTCGCAGGCCATTCCCGGAACCATTCGCGAAATTGTCGATCACAGCCACGGCATGAGCCGCACCGAAACCGTCTGCGCGCAGTGCGGCGCCCATCTGGGCCATGTGTTCGAAGACGGACCACAGCCCACAGGCCTGCGCTACTGCATGAACTCGGCGTCGCTGGACTTCACGCCCGGCACGTAACGAATCCGGGCCGCTGCAGCAGCGGTCCCTGCCATTTCCCTCTCTGGCCCCCAGCCCCATGAAATTACTGATCGACTTCTTTCCCATCATCCTGTTCTTTGTGGCATTCAAGGTCTGGGGCATTTACACGGCCACAGCGGTGGCGATCGCGGCCACGGTGTTGCAGATCGCGTATCTGCGCGTGCGCAACGGCCGCGTCGAGCCCATGCAATGGGTGAGCCTGGGGGTGATCGTGCTGTTTGGCGGCGCGACGCTGCTCGCCGAAAGCGAGACCTTCATCAAGTGGAAGCCCACGGTGCTGTACTGGCTCATGGGCGGCGCGCTGCTGGTGGGCCAGCTCATCTTCCGCAAGAACCTGCTGCGCTCGGTCATGGGCGCGCAGCTGCAGCTGCCCGAGCCTGTCTGGCTCAAGCTCAACTGGGCCTGGGCGGCGTTCTTTGCCGTGATGGGCGCGCTGAACCTGTGGATCGCCTTCCACTTCGACACCGACACCTGGGTCAACTTCAAGCTGTTCGGCGGCATGGGCCTGATGCTGGTGTTCGTGGTCGCCCAGGCGCTGTACCTGAGCCGCTATCTCAAGGAAGACGCCGACGCCGCGGCCAAGGAACTGCCATGAGCGCCCTGCCCCCCATCAGCGCCGACGCCATGGCCGCTGCGCTGCGCGCGCAGCTGGCACCCACGCAGCTTGAAGTCATCGATGAAAGCAGCCAGCATGCAGGCCATGTGGGCGCCAACGACACCGGCTTTGGCACCCATTTCCGGGTGCGCATTGCGGCCCCCGGATTTGCCGCCAAATCGCGCGTGGCACGCCATCGCCTTGTGTATGATGCGCTGCAAGACTTCATTGACCAGGGTGTTCATGCCATCGCCATTGAAGTGCTTTGACTACATGCATGCCTGTTGAGGCATGGCAACGTTGAACACTGAAACGTACCTCTTTTTTCTTTCGGAATTTCGCATGAATAAACAGTTCTTGTCCAGCCTGGTGACGGCTGCCGTTTTGGGTGGTGCTGCCCTGGGCGCTTCGGCGCAAAATCTGGCCGTCGTCAACGGCAAACCCGTTCCCAAGGAACGCGTGGAAATCCTCAAGAAGCAGATCGAGCGCTCGGGTCGTCCCATCTCCCCGGAAATCGAAGGCCAGATCAAGGAAGAAGTCATCGCCCGCGAAATCTTCCAGCAGGAAGCCAGCCGCCTGGGCCTGGAAGCTTCGCCCGCATACAAGACGCAAATGGAACTCGCGCGCCAGTCCGTGTTGATCAACGCGCTGTTCGAAGACTTCAAGTCCAAGAACCCGGTGACCGACGCAGAAATCAAGGCCGAGTACGACAAGTTCGTCGCCGCCAACCAGGGCCAGGAATACCGCGCCAGCCACATCCTGGTGCCCACCGAAAACGAAGCCAAGGCCATCATTGCCTCGCTGAAGAAGGGTGGCAATTTCGCCGAGATCGCCAAGAAGCAATCCAAGGATCCGGGATCGGGCGCGCGCGGCGGCGATCTGGACTGGGCCAATGCCAACAGCTATGTGCCCGAGTTCACGCAAGCCATGATCAAGCTGCAAAAAGGCAGCTACACCCAGACTCCGGTCAAGAGCCAGTTCGGCTACCACGTGATCCGCCTGGACGACACGCGCCAGGCCGAGCTGCCCAAGCTCGAAGACGTCAAGCCACAGGTTGCCCAGCAACTGGAACAGCAAAAGGTGATCCAGTTCCAGGAAAGCCTGCGCGCCAAGGCCAAGGTCGAGTAAACGCGACCAACGCCTGCGTTGAATACAAGAAAAGCGGCCCAGGCCGCTTTTTTTGTTTCTGCCGCAAGCTTTTCTCAGACTGCAGCGAGACGGGCGGGACGCGCCTCGCGAATCGGCAGATGGATCAGCGCCGCGCCCGCGGCCAGCGCAATGTCAACATACCAGACCCAGTCATAGCTGCCCGTGGCCTGGAAGACCTGGCCGCCGAGAAAAGCGCCGAAGAAGCCGCCAATCTGGTGGGCCAGCATCAGCACGCCGAACAGCATCGCCATGTTCGCCGGTCCGAACATCTTCGCCACCAGCCCTGCCGTGGGCGGCACCGTCGACAGAAACGTCACCCCCATCACCGCGGCAAAGACCAGCACCACGGCCGGCGTCTTGGGCGCGAGCACGAAGGCCAGAACGGCCAGGCCGCGCGCCGCATAGAGCAGCGACAGCAGCGACTTCATGCGCCAGCGCCCCACGGCCCAGCCCATGGCCAGGCTGCCCACGATGTTGAACAGGCCGATCAGGGCCAGCGCCCAGCCGGCAATCGCCGGCGGCATGCCGCAGCTCTCGATCACTCCGGGCAGATGCGTGGCGAGAAAGGCGATATGGAAACCGCAGACCATGAAGCCCGCCGCGAGCAGGCCGTAGCTGGGCGTGGCGACTGCGCGCGCCAGCGCCTGGCGCGCGCTGAGCACGGCCACGCCCGATGCACTCGCGGCGGCCGCGGCAATGGCATTGGAATTGCCTTTGAGTATCCACGCCGCCGGCAGCGCCAGCAGCACCAGCACGCCCATCCACTGCATGGAAGCCGCCCAGCCCAGCGAGGCCGTCAAACCCATGGCCACCGGCGCCAGCGCGAACTGTCCGAACGATCCACCCGCATTGACAATGCCCGTGGCCATGCCACGCCGCGCCGCCGGCACCATGCGCGTGCTTGCGGCCATCAGCACCGACGGCCCGGCCATGCCCGCGCCGCCCGCGGCCAGCACACCTATGGCCAGGATCAGCCCCCAGGTGGTGGTCATCAGCGGCGTGATCACCGTGCCGATGGCGATCAGCACCATGCCCGCGATCAGCACGCGCGCCGTGCCCACGCGGTCGGCGATCGCACCCGCGAAAGGCTGGGTCAGCCCCCACCACAGCTGGCCGAACGCGAATGCCAGGCTGATGTTGGCGACGCCCAGGCCCGTGGACGTATTCACCGAAGACAGGTACAGGCCCATGGTCTGGCGCACGCCCATGGTGAGCGCGAACGTGCCGGCCGCGGCAAGCAGCACCAGCCATAGCGCATAAGTCGCCTTGGCGGTTGCGGGATCGGCTGGGAGAGGAGTTTTGGAAGTGGGCTGCATTGCGGGGCTCCGTTTTCGCATATGATTGCATATACAATTATTGTAGCTGCAAATGTATCACAGCCGAGACAGCTCTTTTCCCCTGTTTTTCAAGGAAGCAACCATGACCTCCACACCCACCGTTCTGATCACCGGCGCCTCCAGCGGCATAGGCGCAACCTATGCAGAGCGCTTTGCCCGCCGCGGCCATGATCTGGTGCTCGTTGCGCGCGACAAGACCCGCCTCGATGCGCTGGCCAAACGTCTGCAGGAAGAACATGGCGTTACCGCGGCCGTGCTGCAAGCCGACCTGACCGAGTCCGCCGATCTGGCCGCTGTCGAGGCGCGGCTGCGCGAGGACGCGCGCATAGGCATCCTGATCAACAATGCGGGAATGGCCCAGACGGGCAGCTTCTTGCAGCAGACCGGCGAAAGCATCGAGCGCCTGGTCACGCTCAACACCACGGCGCCAGCGCGCCTGGCGGCCGCGGTCGCGCCGCGCTTTGCGCAGGCCGGCACGGGCACCATCGTCAACATCGGGTCGGTGGTGGGCTTTGCGCCGGAGCTGGGAATGACGGTCTACGGCGCGACCAAGGCCTTTGTGCTGTTCCTGTCGCAAGGGCTGCACATGGAACTCGCACCCAAGGGCGTCTATGTGCAGGCGGTGCTGCCCGCGGCGACGCGCACCGAAATCTGGCAGCGCTCAGGCATCGACATCAACGCCCTGCCCGAAGTCATGGAAGTCGGCGAGCTCGTCGATGCGGCCCTGGCGGGCTTCGACCGCCGCGAGCTGGTCACGATTCCGCCGCTGCATGTCGCGGCGCGCTGGGATGCGCTGGACGGCGCGCGCCAGGGCCTGATGTCGGATATCCGGCAGGCGCACGCAGCCGAGCGCTACCTGACCCCGGCGTGAGGCGCGCGCGGCGCGCAGCCAGGCTTCAGGGCCGCGGAATGTCGGCCCACTTGCGCAGGCCGTCGGTGCCGGCCGCGGCGCGCGCCAGCAGGATGCCGGCCAGCGTGGCATGCAGCACCGCGCGACCGCGGCCCTGCGCGCGCAGCGCGCACAGCACCAGACCCAGGCCCGCGGCCGCGGTGAGGCAATGCTCGTACGGTGCGCTTGCGCGCGCATCGTCATAGGCAATCATTTCGTGCACGCAGTCCTTGACGCTGTTTTCCATGGCCATTCTCCTTGGGCTGATGACTAGGCCTTCAAGTTAATCGCCCAGGCGCCGCGGCCGGGCCGGCGCGCAGGCCGCGCAAGCGTAGTCCATGCGCACAGCGCATGCGCTGGCTACATTTTGGATAATGATGATTCGGACGATGGAACTGCCGCGCATTGCACGGCATTGGCAAAACCCTCGCCTTGCGATTCGGTTTTGGCAGCGTGGAAAACGGGTTGCGCCGAATTGAGCGCGAACAGAATGCGGTCTTCGCGCGTGCCTCCCAGGCGCTGAATCACGATGGCGCCATCGTCATGGATGTAAATGCGCAACTGCGGCGCCCTGGGGCTTTGCCAATAGCAGGGGTTGCTGTCGAGGCAATGCCAGTTATTTTCCGCCGACATCTGGGTGTGCAGCAAGCCATCCAGATAAGCCTGGTCGTCGTGGTAGTTGGATTCGACCGCGTGCCAGTGCGCGAGCAGGCTGCTGTAAGCCTGCTGCCGCGAAGTGCAAGGCGCCATGTTTTCTATGCGCTTGAGAAAAGCGACTGCACGGCGCTCAAACTCGTAAAACAAGCTGACCTCCTTGAATGTAAGCCGAGTTCGTCCGAGTTGGTTACGAATAGTCGTCAATATGCTATTTCTAACAGATTCTCAGGAGGGCTGTCGAGCAACGTGGGCGTAAGTTTCATACAGTTTCATTTGTGGCTTGCTATTCTCAGAATACCTAGCATTGTTTGCAATATCTGCACTGCGTTTCATCAAGCCAGCAAGGAAATTCCATGCACCGACCGCAACCTGTCGATCCACCCACATCCCCCTCGGTTCCCACCGAATCTCCTGGAGAGATGCCGATTGGCGATCCTCCACCAAGCCCGGCCACGGCACCGCCCATCAAAGACCCTCGACCCGAGCGTGAAGCGGGCTGAGCCAGGCTGGAGATGAACGCATCAGGGCAATGCCTGTGGCGCGGCTGACGAGATAACGTAAAAGTCATTTCCAACGGCAAGTCGCTGCCCCGCCTTTCACGCGCGCGCGCGCATGGCGTCCAAAAAGGCATGCTGCAGCTGGATGCAATCCTGGCTGGCGGTGCGGCGATGCAACAGACAGCGCGGCGAAAGCCGCTTCATCGCCCCACCCTTCGCGTAGGAGTGCTAGCTAAATTGATAGCAACGAAACTTTATAGAATGGACCTATCAATCCTAAATTAACTGAACTTCTCATTTGCAGCAATGATTTCTAGCTCTCTTTTTTGATTTTTCCTGGAACTTCGCGTTCAGGCATGGACTCAGACAGGCTTTTTCCACCCCTGACCTATCTGATTGGAGCTGCTCCCGTGCTGTCTTTGACCCGCCGTTTCTCGCATTTCATCGCCGCTGCCAGCCTTGCACTGGGCGCGCTCGCGCCCGCCGCAGCCAGCGCCGCCGAATTCGTCAGCATCAAAGGTTCCACGGTGAACGTGCGCGAGAAACCGAACACCCGCTCCGATACGCTGTGGGAGCTGGGCCGGGGCTATCCGCTGCAGGTCACGCAGCGCCAGGGCAAGTGGCTCAAGGTGCGCGACTTCGAATCCACCCTGGGCTGGGTGCATGCCCCGCTCACGGCCAAGACGCCGCACATGGTGATCACCGCGCGCACGGCCAACATGCGCTCGGGCCCGGGCACGAAGTTCAAGCGCGTCGCCACGCTGGAGCAGCATGAAGTCGTGCGCACGGTCAAGAAATCGGGACGCTGGGCCCAGGTACGGCGCGAAAATGGCCAGCAGGGCTGGATCGCAAAGAGCCTTGGCTGGGGCTGGTAAAACCGGCGCTCAGCCGCGCACAATGACCTGCGCGCGCGGCGCATAGCCGTGATTCAGCGGTCCATGACCGCTGCCGGTGCGCACATCGGCGCCCGCGGCGATCGCGCCCAGAATGTAGCTGCGCGCGCGCGCCACCGCATCGGGCAGCGCCGCGCCCGATGCCAGTTCGGCCGCAATCGCCGACGACAGCGTGCATCCCGTGCCATGGCCGTTGTGCGTCACGATGCGCGCCGATTCCAGCCGGTGGCTCACGCCATCGGCGTCGACCAGCAGATCGACCACCCAATCGCCGGGCAGATGTCCGCCCTTGAGCAGCACGGCCGGCGCGCCCAGCGCCAGCAATTGGCGCGCCGCGGCGTCCAGCGCCTCGATACCGGCAATGGGCTGACCCAGCAACCAGCCGGCTTCGTCGAGGTTGGGCGTGATCAGCTCGACCAGCGGAAACAGCTCGCGCACCAGCGCATCGGCGGTCTCGGCAGCGACCAGGCGGTCGCCGCTGGTGGCCACCATCACGGGATCGAGCACCACATGGGGCAGCTGGTAGCTGCGTATCGCGTCGGCCACCACGCGCACGGTCTCGGGCGTGGCGAGCATGCCGATCTTGACGGCGTCCACGCCTATGTCCTGCACCACAGCATCGATCTGCGCCTTGAGGATGTCGCCGGGAACGGCGTGGATGGCACGCACGCCGCAGGTGTTCTGCGCGGTGATCGCGGCAATCGCCGTCATGCCGAAGCAGCCGAGCGCGCTGAAGGTCTTGAGATCGGCTTGAATGCCCGCGCCGCCACCGCTGTCGGAGCCGGCAATGGAGAGCACGCGCAGGTAGCGCGCAGGGGCCGAAGCTGGCAGGTTGGAGGCGGCCTGGGCGGATTGCGCCGAATGAGGGATTGTCATGGGAAAATTATGGCGCATCCGGCGCCCTTCCCGTCCCAAACCAAGGGCCGTGTCGCCGCGGGCTATTCGCGCCGCGCCAGCGTGAAATCAGACGCTTCGTCCTGTTCGATCCGCCGCAACGGCGCGCTTTCGTCCTTGAGCGCCACACCCGTGCGTTCGCCGGCGCGCGCCGCGCGCAGCAGCCAGGCGGCACGCCGCGCGGCCTCGGGGTAGTCCTGGCCTTCGGGCCGCACATTTGAAATGCAGTTGCGCTCGGCGTCGCTGCGCCCGCGCCGCGGCGCCCAGGTCAGGTAGATGCCCATGCTGTCGGGCGAGCTCAGGCCCGGGCGTTCACCGATCAGCACCATCACCATGCGCGCGCCCAGCCGCTCGCCTATGTCGTCGCCTATCGCTACGCGGCCCTGCTGGGCCAATACCGCAGGCGTCAGGTGCCACGCCGGTGCATCGGCCTGCAGCTCGCCGAGCAAGGCCGCCAGAAACGGCGCCGCATGCCGCTCCACCGCCAGCGCCGACAGGCCGTCGGCGACGACGATGGCCAGATCGGGCGGCGCGCCGCGCTCGGCCTGCAGCGCCTGGGCCGAGGCGTCATCGAGTTCGCGCCCCCAATCGGGGCGCTGCAGGTAGCTCGCGCGATCGGGCGCGGCGCTGTGCGCAACCAGCGTGGGCACCCCCAGCGCCTCGATGGCGCCGGCGGTCAGGCGCATGTCCAGCGACCGGTGCACGGCGTCGCGCGCCTGCGCATGCGCCAGTTGGAAGGCCAGCTGCTGCGCGGTAGGAATGCTGATGCCGCTGCGCCCCAGCGCGATGCGCGCCGGCGTGTGGCGGCGCAGTTGTTCCCAGGGGTTGGCGGTGACGGCGCTGTCCATGCGGTTCTCCTTCATGTCAGCAGATGCGCAAACGGGCCGTGGCGCACATCCGCGAGCCGCGCCTGCGCGCCGGGCACGAAGATGCCCGAGCGCTCCAGCCAGGCCTCGAACTCGGGCGCGGGGCGCAGCCCGAGCACGCGGCGCGCATAGAGCGCGTCGTGGAACGACGTGGTCTGGTAGTTGAGCATCACGTCGTCCGAGCCCGGAATGCCCATCACGAAGGTGCAGCCCGCGACGCCCAGCAGCGTCAGCAGCACGTCCATATCGTTCTGGTCGGCCTGCGCATGATTGGTGTAGCAGATGTCGCAGCCCATGGGCAGGCCCAGCAGCTTGCCGCAGAAGTGGTCCTCGAGACCGGCGCGGATGATCTGCTTGCCGTCAAACAGATATTCTGGCCCGATGAAGCCGACCACGGTGTTGACGAGCAGCGGATTGAAATGCCGCGCCACCGCATAGGCGCGCGCCTCTATGGTCTGCTGGTCGCAGCCGTGGTGCGCATTGGCCGACAGCGCACTGCCCTGGCCGGTCTCGAAATACATCACGTTGGCCCCGCGCTGGCCGTCCGCGAACAGGCTGCCGCGCTGCAGCGACAGCGCGGCAGCGTGGGCTTCGGCCAGCAGCGCCAGGTCTATGCCGAAGCTGCGGTTCGCGGCCTCGGTGCCGGCAATCGACTGGAACACCAGATCGACGGGCGCGCCGCGCTCCATCGCCTGCAAGGTGTTGGTCACATGCGTGAGCACGCAGGACTGCGTGGGAATGCCGTACTGCTGTATCACCGCGTCGAGCATTTCAAGCAGGCGCATGACCTGGGGAACATTGTCGCTCGCCGGGTTGATGCCTATCGTCGCGTCGCCCGAGCCGTACATCAGGCCGTCAAGCACGCTGGCAGCAACGCCGGCCGCGGCGTCGGTCGGGTGGTTGGGCTGCAGCCGCGTCGACAAGCGCCCGCTCAGGCCTATGGTGTTGCGAAAGCGCGTGGTGACCTGGCATTTGCGCGCGACCTGGATCAGGTCCTGGTTGCGCATCAGCTTGGAGACCGCGGCCACCATTTCGGGCGTGAGGCCGGGCGCGAGCGCCGTCAGCACGGCGCCGTCGACCGCATCCGACAGCAGCCAGTCGCGCAAGCCGCCCACGTCCATTCCGGCCACGGGCGCAAACGCGGCCGCGTCGTGGCCGTCGATGATCAGCCGCGTGACTTCATCGGACTCGTAGGGAACCAACGCTTCCTGCAGGAATTGCGCCAGCGGCACCTGGGCCAGCGCCATCTGCGCCGCGACGCGCTCCTCGGCCGACTGCGCGGCCAGGCCCGCGAGCTGATCGCCCGAGCGCTCGGGCGAAGCGCGCGCGAGCAACTGCGCGAGGCTGTCGAAGACATGGCGGCGCACGCCTATGGTCTGGTGGTAAACGGGCATTTGAACTTCGGTTTGTCAGCGGTTGGACCCATTCTGGCCCTCCTGCGCGCCAGCGCAACTCCTGCCCTGCCGCCGGGGTCGCGCCGCTTGTGCTGTAATTCGACTTCAACGGACGAAACAGGGGTGTCCCATTGCCGGCCAGGTTGCCCAGCGCAGCCATGACCGCGATGCGCGACTGAGAAACACCCTGGGGCACCCAACCGCAGCCTGTGCTGCCGCCCCGCTACCCGATCCAGGTCATACTGGCGTGGGGAGTTTCCTGCAAAGCGTGGTCACGCCTTTTTTGTCCCTGCCGTATTGACGGGACTTATCGACGGGATTTCCCATGCCTTGCCTACAACCTTCCTCGCGCATCGCCATTCTGGGCGCGGGTCTCATGGGCCGATTGCTGGCCTGCTCGCTCGCACGCCAGGGCCACCAGATTGCGCTCTACGACGCCCATGGCCCGCAGGCCGATGGCGCGGCCGCGCGCGTCGCCGCGGCCATGCTCGCGCCGCTGGCCGAGTCGGCCGTGACCGAACCGGGCGTGGTGCGCATGGGCCAGCACGCGCTGGGCCGCTGGCCGCAGATCATTGCCGAACTCGACGGCCATGTGTACTTCCAGCAGAACGGCACGCTGGTGCTGTGGCACCGCCAGGATGCCAGCGACGCCCAGCGCCTGTGCGCGCTGTTCGAGAAGAACCGGCGCATCAACGACTCCCTGCCCGCGCTGCAGACGCTGTCGGGCCAGGACTTGCACGCGATCGAGCCCGCGACCACCCAGCGCTTCACGCAAGGCGTGTACCTGCAGGGCGAAGGCCAGCTCGACAACCGCCAGCTGCTGGCCGCGCTGCTGGCCACGCTGGAGCGCCTGGGCGTGCAAATGCATTGGGAAACGCCCAAGGAACTGAGCGACTTCGCGCCCGGCCAGCCGGGCCAGCCCGACTGGGTGCTCGACTGCCGCGGCCTGGGCGCGCGCACGGCCTGGCCGCAGCTGCGTGGCGTGCGCGGCGAAGTGGTGCGCGTGCATGCGCCTGAAGTCACGCTGCAGCGGCCCACGCGGCTGGTGCATCCACGCTATCCGCTGTACATCGCGCCCAAGGAAGACCATCTGTTCGTGATCGGCGCGACCGAGATCGAGTCCGACGACATGTCGCCCGCGAGCGTGCGCTCCACGCTGGAGCTGCTGAGCGCGGCCTATACCGTGCACTCTGGCTTTGCCGAAGCGCGCATCGTCGAGATCGCCAGCCAGTGCCGCCCCACGCTGCCCGACAATCTGCCCGCCGTGCGCCGGCTGTCGCAGCGCGTGCTCGAAGTCAACGGTCTGTACCGCCACGGCTTCATGATTTCTCCGGCGCTGCTCGACGTGGTGCTGGAACTGCTGACCACGGGTGACTCCGCCTTGGCGCGGCGCTTCGACGTGCCCGTGCACCAGTGAGTCCCCTCCTGCCGGAAACTGCCCCATGAACATTCTTCTGAACCAACAGCCGCTGGCCCTGCCCGAGGGCGCGAGCCTGGCCGAGGCCCTGGCGCTGCAGGCGCTGCGCCCGCCCTATGCCGTTGCCGTCAACACCCAGTTCGTGCCGCGCGCGCAATACGCCGCGCGGCCGCTGCAAGACGGCGACCGCGTCGAAGTCGTGTCGCCCGTGACCGGCGGCTGATCCACTGAATTCACCGAGTTTGCCAAGATGAACACCACCACTTCCTCCGACAGCGATCCACTGGTCCTTTACGGCCAGACCTTCCACAGCCGCCTGCTGCTGGGCACGTCGCGCTATCCTTCGCCGGCCGTGCTCGAAGCCGCAGTGAAGCGCTCGCGCCCCGCCATGCTCACGGCCTCGCTGCGCCGCCAGGGCAGCCAGGCCGCCGAGACCGGCGCAGGCTTCTGGGACATGCTGCGCCGCCTGGACGTGCCCGTGCTGCCCAATACCGCGGGCTGCCTGAGCATCCAGGAAGCCGTGACCACGGCGCAGATGGCGCGCGAAGTGTTCGACACGCCCTGGATCAAGCTCGAACTGATAGGCGACGACTACACGCTGCAGCCCGATACGCTCAATCTGGTCGAAGCCGCATCCATCCTGATCAAGGACGGCTTCCAGGTGCTGCCTTACTGCACCGAAGATCTGGTGCTGTGCCAGCGCCTGGTCGATGTCGGCTGCCAGGCCGTGATGCCCTGGGCCGCGCCCATAGGCACGGGCCGCGGCCCGGTCAATCCCTATGCGCTGCAGACACTGCGCGAGCGCCTCACGGTGCCGATGATCGTCGACGCCGGCCTGGGCCGGCCTTCGCATGCCTGCCAGGTGATGGAATGGGGATTCGACGGCGTGCTGCTCAACACCGCCGTGGCGCTGTCGCAGGATCCGGTGGCCATGGCCGGTGCGTTTGCCGACGCCACGCATGCAGGCCGCGCGGCCTGGCATGCGGGCGCGATGGCCGAGCAGCAGTCGGCCCAGCCCAGCACTCCGGTGCTGGGAACGCCGTTCTGGCACCACGACGGCCCCTGAAGCAGGAGACGCAATGACCACCACCGACACCGCCGCCCTGGCGCAATCGATTCTGGACCACCACGCCGCGGCGTTCGCGCCCGAAGGCAGCGACCGCAGCGCGCTGCCGCCCCAGCCCGTGCCGCCCGCCACGCGCAGCGAGCCCGCGTATCTCGCGGCGCTGCAGGCCTGCTCGCAGCTGGGCTTTATCGCCGTGGACGCCGAATGCCTGGCGCGCGCCTGGCAGGCGCAGACCGAGCGCACGGGGCAGTTCGACGCCGCGCACTGGCCCGATGACGGACGCGACTTCGGCCTGATTGCGGCCGACGCCGCCCTGCCCCCGGCGTTTGCAGCCTGCCCGCGGTCGCTGGGCCTGTACGCCGTGCTGCCCGACGCGCAATGGGTGGGCCGCATGGCGCGCGCCGGCGTACCCACGGTGCAACTGCGCTTCAAATCGGAAGATGCCCAGGCGATCACGCGTGAAGTCCAGGCTGCCGTGGCGGCTGTGCAGGGCACGGACGCATTGCTGTTCATCAACGACCACTGGCAGGCGGCGCTCGACGCCGGCGCCTATGGCGTGCATGTGGGCCAGGAAGACCTGGACGCCCTGCCGGCCGCCGCGCTCGATGCGATGCGCGCGGCCGGCGTTCGCCTGGGCGTCAGCACCCATGGCTACGCAGAGATGGTGCGGGCCCAGGCAGTGCGCCCCAGCTACATCGCGCTGGGCGCGGTGTTTCCGACCACGCTCAAGCGCATGGCGACCGCGCCGCAGGGCGTGGCGCGGCTCGCGGCCTATGTGCGCTTGATGCGCCAATACCCGCTGGTGGCGATTGGCGGCATCAGCGCCGAGCAGTTTCCCGAAGTGCTGGCCACGGGCGCGGGCTCGATCGCCGTGGTGCGCGCGCTGGTCAACGCGCCGGACCCCGAAGCCCAGGCGCAGGCATTGCAGGCCGCCTGGCGCTGAAACCAGCGGCGGTCACGGCGGCCGCCGCTTCAGCCCGGACCGTTGCCGGCTTCGGGCTTGTCCTTCTTGTCTTCGTCCACCACAGGCTTGGCGATCACCCGGTCGGTGCGCGCCGCGTTCCAGGCAGAGAAGATGCTGTCGGGCGATGACTCCTCTTCCCAGGGCGTGAGCTCCAGGTCTGCAGGCAGCGACTGCTTGGGGTCCATGGCATTGAAGCCCACGCTCTGGTCCACGGGCGAGCCAACGATGGGCCGCTTGGGAAACTCCTCCAGATCGAAAGGCAAGGGCTCGACGGCCGGCAGATCCAGCGGCTGCCAGCGGCCTACATCGCTCAGGTCGATGTCGAGCAGCGACGACGCCGCGGGCGCATCTGCGCCGGCCGCGTCCGGGCTCAACGGCTCGGCGCGTGCGAAAGGACCTTCGGGCACATCGAAGCGCGAAGGGATCTCCAGCGACAGCTCGGGAGTTTCCAGCGCTTCGGGCAGCGGCACCAGCGGAGGTGCGGACGCATGCGAGCGGTCCAGCGTCGCCCAGGGCTGCTCGACTGGCGCCGCGACTGCGCCCGCTGCGGGCACTGCGGCTGCCGCGGCCAGCGCGGTCGCCGTCACCGATGCCGGCGGCGTATCGTCGGGGGCCACTGCGGGCGTGGTGCGCACCCGGCCCGCGGTCTCGCCGCGCGCGCGCGCCGGCGTGGTGCGCGCCACGGCCTGCAGCAGCAGCAGATCATCAAACGCTTCGAGGTCGAACAGCAGGTCCTGGCCCGGCTGGCGGAACAGATAGCTTTCGAGCAGATCGCCGACCTCCTCGGTAGGCCACAGCGCCTCGATGTTGGCGAGCAAATCCGGGTAATGCGCCAGCGAGCGGCCACGCTGGGCGAACTGCGCCATTTCCGGCACGCGCGCCGCAAAGTGCTGCTCGAACTGCCGGCGCAGCTCCTCGTATTCGGTCTTGCGGCTGAGCTGATAGAACAGCCCCAGCAACTCGAGATAAGCCAGCGGCGACGAGTCTTCATGCTCGGCAATGTGCTTGCGCATCACGGCAATCGCCTGTTCGTACTCGCCCACCGAGGTGAAGAATTCGGCCTGCTGGCGCACGTCGAACAGCTCCTCGGGCTTGACCACGGCGCGCGGCTTTTGCTGCGCCAACGCCGCTGCATCGGCGCTTGCCGAAGCGCCGAATGCGGAAAGACCGAATTCGGTCGTGATCTCGTCCTGGCGCACATCGACGGCCGCGACCGGCGGCGTGGCAGCGCTGGCGGCCGGGGCAACGAACGGCACGGCGCTGCCGAAAGCCGTGTCGCCAGCGGCGGCGTCAGGCATCGCGGCCACGTAGCCATCACCGGAATCGCGCCAACTGTTCGCGGCCGCCTGCGTCAGGTTGCGCAGGCGCAGCAGCAGCCAGGCCAGCAGCGCGAGCGCGATCGCCAGCGCGGCCAGCAGCGGCAAGGTCCAGGGACTGCCCTGTTCCTTTTCGGCCTGCAAGGCCTCGAGCTGGGTGCTGATGCGCGCCAGGCTCGCGTTCTGGCTGGCCTCGCGCGCCTTCATGGACTGGATCTGGGTTTCAAGCGCCAGCACGCGCTGATCCGCCTCCGGAGCAACCGCAGGCAATGTGACATCGGGCACGGCCGCAACACCTTCTGCAGCGGGCGCTGCCGGGGCACCAGGCACGGTGAGGGCCGCCGCGCCGGCAGCGGGTGCGGTCCAGTTTTCGACCGGCTCCATGCGCAGGCGCGAGTCGATGCGCAGACGCGGCTCCATGCGCAGGCCTGATTCGCCCGCGGCGGCGACGGTCGGTGCAGGCGCGGCCGGGGCCTTGCTGGGTTTGGGTGCGGGCTTGCGCGGACGTGGCTCGGCGGGGGCCTGGGGAGGATTCGCGCTGGCCGTGGGCCGGCTTGCGGGCTCGGCGCGGCGGGCTGGGGCGGACGCACGCGCACGCTCCGCAGGCGGTGCAATGGCGGGCGGTGGCGACAGCTCGCTCAACTGCCTGATATCGAGCGCCGCGCCGCTGGCGGCCACCGTTTCGGGCAATTCGGCAAAAAATGTATAGCTGCGCGAAGTCTGGCCCTGGCAGCCGGCCGACAGCTTGACCACGACCACGGGCTCGTCGATGACGACAGAGGCGCGCACCCGTACCGAGGCCGGCAGGCCGGCGCGGCGTGCCAAGGGCGTGATGTTCACGCGGCTGGCGTCGATGCGCCGCTCGCCCAGCAGCACATCGGCGCGCACGCAGGAAGAAGCGGCATCCATATCGGCGTCCGGTTGCCACTGGAACACCAGATCCAGCGGCGCGCCCAACACCACCTGGCCCTGGCTCTGTCCCAGAGACAGTGCTGACGCGGTCAATGACAGCGCGAACAGCCCAACCCCTCCGAACGTATAACAAATTTTCACAAGCAGCTCCCCCTGGGTGAATTTTGGCATACAAGGCTCGAAAGCCACACGGGGCGGCGGTTTTGGGCCATTTTTCCACGGCGCATGAGCGCGTGCTCGACCCCCGGGGTTTTCCCTTGGAATGCGCGCACCCCACCCGCGGCGCAGACACCCATGCGACAAGCAGGCGAAACCACTGCTGCGCGAGGCCGGTCCCGCACGCGACAATGGGCCGGTCATCAGTCACGGAAAAGACAGGCCATGGACGACCCGATTCTTACTATCGAAGAACGTGAAGCGATCAACTCAGGTCGCTGGTTTACGTCTCTTTCTCCTTCACTCAGGCACGACATACTTCGATGCGCATATGTCAAACGTTACAAGGACGGCACGCTGATCTGCGCACGCGGCGAGCCGCCCGAGGAGTGGATCGCCTGCGCCAAGGGCGCGGTGCGCGTGAGCTCCACCTCGATCTCGGGCAAGCTGATCACCTTGACCTATGTGGAGCCGGGCATCTGGTTCGGCGATGTCGCGATCTTCGACGGCGACCGGCGCACCCACGATGCCTATGCGCACGGCGAGACCACTATCCTGTGCGTTTCCAAGGCCGACTTCAAGAAGATTCTCGCCACCCACGCCGAATTCTCCGAAGCGATGCTGCGCCTGCACGCGCGGCGCATACGCCAGCTCTACGGCCTGGTGGAAGACCTCAACACGCTGCCGCTGCGCGCGCGCCTGGCCAAGCAGCTGCTGCACCTGGTGCGCAGCTACGGCGTGCCCAGCCTGTCCGATGGACAGGAAATCCGCATCGGCCTGCAATTGGCACAGGAAGAACTGGCACAGCTGCTGGGCGCCTCGCGCCAGCGCGTGAACCAGGAGCTCAAGGCCATGGAGCGCGAAGACATCATCCGCATCGAGCCGGGCGGCCTGGTCGTGCGCGACCGGCCCACGCTGCTGCGCATCGCGGAATCCGACCACTGACGACAAGGACCTGCTGACCCATGAGCACTTTCGACCATTTCGTGGGCACCCGCCCCCTTTCGGAGCAGCATGCGTTCGATACCGCCGCGCTGTCGGACTGGCTTTCGCGCAATCTCACGGGCTTTGCCGGCCCGCTGAGCGTCGAGATGTTCAAGGGCGGCCAGTCCAACCCGACCTACAAGCTGATCACGCCCGGCCAGAGCTATGTGCTGCGCGCCAAGCCCGGGCCCGTGGCCAAGCTGCTGCCTTCGGCGCATGCAATTGAGCGCGAGTTCGCAGTCATGAAGGGCCTGCAGGGCACCGACGTTCCCGTGCCGCGCATGTTCGCGCTGTGCGAGGACGAGACCGTGATGGGCCGTGCGTTCTACGTGATGGAGTACATGGAAGGCCGTGTGCTCTGGGACCAGTCGCTGCCGGGCATGACGCCCGCCGAGCGCGGCGCCATCTATGACGAGATGAACCGCGTGATTTCCGCGCTGCACTCGGTGAAGTTCGCCGAACGCGGCCTGGCCAGCTACGGCAAGCCGGGCAATTATTTCGACCGCCAGATCGGGCGCTGGAGCAAGCAGTATCTGGCCTCGGTGACCCAGCCGATTCCCGAGATGGACCAGCTGATGGCCTGGCTGCCCGCGCACATGCCCGCGAGCGCGCGCGACGAAGCCCATGTGTCCATCGTGCACGGCGACTTCCGCCTCGACAACCTGATGTTCCACCCGACCGAGCCGCGCGTGATCGCCGTGCTCGACTGGGAGCTGTCCACCCTGGGCCATCCGCTGGCCGACTTCAGCTACCACTGCATGAGCTGGCATATCCCGGCCGCGCTGGGCCGCGGCATAGGCGGCATGGATATCGCTGCGCTGGGCATTCCCGACGAGGACAGCTACATCCGCCGCTACTGCGAGCGCACGCGCATCACCACACCCGAGGCGCTGCGCGCCGACTGGAACTTCTACCTGGCCTACAACATGTTCCGCATCGCGGCCATCCTGCAAGGCATCGCCAAGCGCGTGGAAGCCGGCACGGCGTCCAGTGCCCAGGCCAAGGCCTCGGGCGACACCGCCAGGCCCATGGCCGAGCTCGCCTGGTCTTTCGCGCTCAAGAGCGGCGCCTGAAGCGACCGCGCAAATCACCCCAAGGAGAACGCATGGACTTCGAATATTCGGCCAAGACCAAGGACCTGCAGGCGCGGCTGCTGCGCTTCATGGAGGAGTACATCTACCCCGCGGAAGCCACCTATGCAGCGGAACTGGCGACCAATACCGCGGCGGGCAAGCGCTGGAGCGCGCTGCAGACCGTCGAGAAGCTCAAGGTCCAGGCCAGGGAAGCCGGACTGTGGAACCTGTTCCTGCCGGTGGACAGCGCCGCGGCCTCGGGCTATGAAGGCGCGGGCCTGACCAACCAGGAGTACGCGCCGCTGGCCGAAATCATGGGCCGCGTGCCCTGGGCCTCCGAAGCCTTCAACTGCTCGGCGCCCGACACCGGCAACATGGAAACCATTGCGCGCTACGGCGACGAAGCCAACAAGCAGCGCTGGCTCAAGCCCCTGCTCGAAGGCAAGATCCGTTCGGCCTTCGCGATGACCGAGCCCGACGTCGCCTCCAGCGACGCGACCAACATTGAAACGCGCATCGAACGCCAGGGCGACGAGTACGTGATCAACGGCCGCAAATGGTGGATCTCGGGCGCGGCCGACCCGCGCTGTGCGGTGTTCATCACCATGGGCAAGACCGACCCCGAAGCCGCCAGGCACTCGCAGCAGAGCATGGTGCTGGTGCCGGCCGACACCCCTGGCATTCGCATCGTGCGTCCGCTCAACGTGCTGGGCTACGACGACGCGCCGCACGGCCATGTGGAGATGTACTTCGAGAACGTGCGCGTGCCGGTCTCGAACATTTTGCTGGGCGAAGGCCGGGGCTTCGAGATCGCCCAGGGGCGGCTGGGCCCGGGACGCATACACCATTGCATGCGCCTGATCGGCCTGGCCGAGCGCGCGCTCGAGTTGATGTGCAAGCGCGCCACCTCGCGCACCGCGTTCGGCAAGACGGTGGCCCAGCAGTCGATCACGCAGGAGCGCATCGCCGAAGCGCGCTGCAAGATCGACATGGCCCGGCTGCTCACGCTCAAGGCCGCCTGGCTGATGGACACGGCCGGCAACAAGGTGGCCCGCACCGAGATCGCGATGATCAAGGTCGTCGCTCCGAGCATGGCCTGCCAGGTCATCGACTGGGCGATCCAGGTGCATGGCGGCGGCGGCATGTGCGACGACTTCCCGCTGGCCTATGCCTACGCGACCGCGCGCACGCTGCGCTTTGCCGACGGCCCCGACGAAGTCCACCGCAACGCGCTGGCCAAGTGGGAGCTGGGCAAGTACGGCAGCTATGGCAAGGACGCCGAAGTTCCGGTGACGCGCGGCGGATAGCCCTAACACCGAATTCAAGTCGACCCGGCCTGCGCGCCGGGTTTTTTCTTGCCTGTGCGGCTGCGCCGCGCCCTGCGTCTGCACGAATTTGTAACTTTCGGGAAAAGCCCTGCTTATTGGACTAAGGGTTTGCGCTGGGCTTCCGATAATCCCGGCAAGGATGCGGCGGATCGAAAGTGATCGGTCGCTCCTTCCCTGTCAATTTCAATTTCTGCACTGCGCCGCGGCTTGACCGCTACCCCCCACCCCCATGACGTTCTTTCAAAACCTGAAGCTGGCCAACAAGCTGCTTGTCTCTTTCGCGGTCCTGCTGCTGCTGTCCGCCAGCGTAGGCCTGTTCGCGCTGGTCCAGCTCGACCGCGTCAACCAGACCGCCACCGACCTGACGCGCCAGGCACTGCCCGCGGCGCGCACGCTGCAGGACATCAAGTACCAGCTGCAGCGCCACCGCGCGCAGCTGACGCAGCACCTGCTGGCCGCCACGCCCGACGAGGCCGCAGGCTACGAGAAATCCATGCCCATTCTGTGGGACACGGTGACCAAGCAGCACGCGGCCTATGCCGCCTTCGCCAAGACGCCCCAGGAGCAGCAACTGCTCAGCGAGATCGGCACCGAGCTCAAGAACTACGCAACGCATTCCGCGCAGATCCTGCAGATGTCGCGCGACCTGCAAAGCGAACAGGCCGCGCACGCGCTGCGTGGCGACTCGCTCAAGGTCACGCTTGCCATCCAGACCAAGCTCGACGCGCTCGACGAGATCAACAGCGCGCGCACCGAAGCCTTCAACAAGGCGGGCGACGACCTTTTCGACAGCGCCCAGGTCTGGATCAGCGCGCTGCTGGCCGGCTCGGTGCTGCTGGGTCTGGCCCTGGCTCTGGGCATTGCACGCGTGATCGCCCGGCCGCTGCAGCATGCGGTCAAGCTCGCCCAGGAAGTCGCCGCCGGCAACCTCGGCAGCCGCATCGAAGTGCACTCCACCGATGAAACCGGCCAGTTGCTGCAGGCCCTGCAGGACATGAACAGCAGCCTGCAGCAGATCGTCGGCCAGGTGCGCCAGGGCACGGACTCGATCGCCACGGCCAGCAGCCAGATCGCCATGGGCAACCAGGACCTGTCGGCCCGCACCGAACAACAGGCCAGCTCGCTGGAGGAAACCGCGGCCTCGATGGAAGAACTGACATCGACCGTCAAGCAGAACGCCGCCAACGCGCAGCAGGCCAACGAACTGGCCAGCGTCGCCTCTCAGGTCGCGGTGCGCGGCGGCGCCGCGGTGTCGCAGGTGGTGCAGACCATGTCGGACATCAATGCCTCGTCGCGCAAGATCGTCGACATCATCGGCGTGATCGACTCCATCGCCTTCCAGACCAACATCCTCGCGCTCAACGCCGCCGTCGAGGCCGCTCGCGCGGGCGACCAGGGCCGCGGCTTTGCGGTCGTGGCCTCCGAAGTGCGCACGCTGGCCCAGCGCTCGGCCGCGGCCGCCAAGGAGATCAAGCAGTTGATCGACGCTTCGGTCATCAAGGTCGAGGAAGGCAACGGCCAGGTCGACCAGGCCGGCAAGACCATGGACGAGATCGTCAGCAGCGTGCGCCGCGTGACCGACATCATGGGCGAGATCACCGCTGCGAGCCATGAGCAGACCGCGGGCATAGAGCAGATCAACCAGGCCGTGACCCAGATGGACCAGATGACGCAGCAGAACGCGGCCCTGGTCGAGGAAGCCGCGGCCGCCACGGGTGCGCTGCAAGGCCAGGCCACGGCGCTGTCCAAGGTGGTCAGCGTGTTCGATCTGGGACACAACGGCATGGCGCCAGTCGTTCATGCCCCGCCCAAGCTTGCACCCGCACCCCGGGCCGTCAACGCGCCGGCCCGCCCCGCGCCCGCCCCTGCCCCGCGTGTCGCCGCCGCGCCTGCGCCCAAGCCCGCGGCCCCCAAGCCTGCGGCGCCCAAGGCAGTGAGCAACGAAAGCGACTGGGAAAGCTTCTAAGCCCTGCGAGGCGGCTCGCGCCGCGCATTTTTTACGGCTTAAATCGCCCCCAAAAGCCCCGGTCCCGGGGCTTTGCGTTCGAATGGGCGCTGTGCATGAGAAAATCGACGATTAATTCTCAAGAACACACAGGACGCATCATGGAAGCAGAACGCATCAACCTCATCGGCAATACCCTCGAAGATCTGACGCAACGTGCGGCAGATCTACGGAGGTATCTTTGACTACGATGCCAAATACGAACGCCTGAGAACCGTCAACGCCTCGCTCGAGGACCCCGCCGTCTGGAACGACCCGAAGAAGGCCCAGGAACTCGGCAAGGAAAAGAAGTCGCTCGACGGCGTGGTGCTGACGCTGCAAAAGCTCGCCAACGAACTCGCCGACAACGCCGAGCTGTTCGAGATGAGCCGTGAAGAGGACGACGAAGACGGTCTGCTGACCATCGAAGCCGAAACCGAAAAGCTGCGCCCGCTGGTCGAAGAGCTCGAGTTCCGCCGCATGTTCCGCCATGAAGCCGATCCGCTGAACTGCTTCATCGACATCCAGGCCGGCGCCGGCGGCACCGAAGCCTGCGACTGGGCCAGCATGCTGCTGCGCCAGTACCTGCGCTATGCCGAACGCAAGGGCTTCAAGGCCGAAGTGCAGGAAGAAACGCCGGGCGATGTCGCGGGCATCAAGAGCGCGACCATACGCATCGAAGGCGAATACGCGTTTGGCCTGCTGCGCACCGAAACCGGCGTGCACCGCCTGGTGCGCAAGAGCCCGTTCGATTCGTCGGGCGGCCGCCACACCAGCTTTGCCTCGCTGTTCGTCTATCCCGAGATTGATGACTCGATCGAGATCAACATCAACCCCTCGGACGTGCGCACCGACACCTACCGGGCCTCGGGCGCGGGCGGTCAGCACATCAACAAGACCGACTCGGCCGTGCGTCTGACACACATCCCGACCGGCATCGTGGTGCAATGTCAGGACGGTCGTAGCCAGCACAGCAACCGCGATGTGGCCTGGCAGCGTCTGCGCTCGCGTCTTTACGACTTCGAAATGCGCAAGCGCATGGAAGAGCAGCAAAAGCTCGAAGACACCAAGACCGATGTGGGCTGGGGCCACCAGATCCGCTCGTACGTGCTGGACAACAGCCGGATCAAGGACCTGCGCACCAACGTCGAAATTTCCGCCACGCAAAAAGTGCTGGACGGCGATCTCGACGCGTTCATCGAAGCCTCGCTCAAGCAAGGCATATAAGGGAGGAACATCATGTTGCGTGAAGGACAAGCGAAACCCACACAACGTGCCGACTACCAGGCTCCGGCCTGGTGGATCGACACCGTGGATCTGACTTTCGATCTCGACCCGGCCAAGACCCGCGTGCTCAACCGCATGCGCGTGCGCCGCAACCCCGACGTGCCGGCCAAGGCCTTGCGCCTGGATGGCGACGAGCTCAACCTCGCGCGCGTGATGGTCAATGGCCAGGGCACGTCGTTCAAGATGGACGGCAACGCTCTGGTGCTCGAAAACCTGCCCGAGGGCGACGCGCCCGTCGAGCTCGAGATCTTCACCACCTGCGCGCCGGTGAAGAACACCAAGCTCATGGGCCTGTATGTGAGCGAAGGCACGTTCTTCACCCAGTGTGAAGCCGAGGGCTTTCGCCGCATCACCTATTTCCTCGACCGTCCCGACGTGATGGCGATGTACACCGTGACGCTGCGCGCCGACAAGACGCTGTTCCCGGTGCTGCTGTCCAACGGCAACCTGGTCGACAGCGGCGAGCTGCCGGACAACCGGCACTTCGCCAAGTGGGTCGATCCGCACCGCAAGCCCTGCTACCTGTTTGCACTGGTCGCGGGCCAGCTCGTGGCGCGCGAGCAGCGCATCACCAGCCGCGCGGGCAAGGAGCATCTGCTGCAGGTCTACGTGCGCCCCGGCGATCTCGAGAAGACCGAGCATGCGATGAACTCGCTGATGGCCAGCGTTGCCTGGGACGAAGCGCGCTTCGGCCTGTCGCTGGACCTGGACCGCTTCATGATCGTCGCCACCAGCGACTTCAACATGGGCGCGATGGAGAACAAGGGCCTGAACATCTTCAACACCAAATATGTGTTGGCGAACCAGGCCACGGCCACCGATGTCGACTACGCGAACATCGAAAGCGTGGTCGGCCATGAATACTTCCACAACTGGACCGGCAACCGCATCACCTGCCGCGACTGGTTCCAGCTGAGCCTCAAGGAAGGCCTCACCGTGTTCCGCGACCAGGAGTTCAGCATGGACCTGGCCGGCACGCCGTCGGCGCGCGCCGTCAAGCGCATCGAGGACGTGCGCGTGCTGCGCACGGTGCAGTTTGCCGAGGACGCCGGCCCCATGGCCCACCCCGTGCGGCCCGACAGCTACCTCGAGATCAACAACTTCTACACCGTCACCATCTACGAAAAAGGTGCGGAAGTCGTGCGCATGATGCACACCCTGGTGGGCCGCGAAGGCTTTGCCAAGGGCATGGCGCTGTACTTCGAGCGCCATGACGGCCAGGCCGTGACCTGCGACGATTTCGCCCAGGCCATTGCCGACGCCAACCCGGGCAGCGCGCTGAGCGAGCGCCTGGAGCAATTCAAGCGCTGGTACAGCCAGGCCGGCACGCCCCAGGTCGCGGCCAGCGGCGTCTATGACGCTGCGGCCCAGACCTATACGCTGACGCTGCGCCAAAGCTGCGCGCCCACGCCCGGCCAGCCCGAAAAGCTGCCGTTCGTGATTCCCGTCGAAGTCGGCCTGCTGACCGAGGACGGCGCGGCCCAGACCGTGCAGCTGCTCGACACCGCCGGCATGGCCGGCAGCCCGGCCGGCACCCGCTTGCTGGTGCTGACCGAAGCCGAACAAAGCTTTGTGTTCAGCGGCGTGACCCAGCCTGCCGTGCCTTCGCTGCTGCGCGGCTTCACCGCTCCGGTGGGCCTGCAGTACGACTACAGCGACGAAGCGCTGCTGACCCTGCTCGCGCAGGACAGCGATGCGTTCAACCGCTGGGAAGCCGGCCAGCGCCTGGCGCTGCGCATCGCGCTGGGCGCGATCAACAACCCGGCGGTGGTCGTGCAGCCCGATGGCGAGATTGCCCAGAACCTGCTGCCCCAGCCCTTTGTCGAAGCCATGCGCAGCGTGCTGCGCCATCCCACGCTGGATGCGGCCTACAAGGAACTGGTGCTGAGCCTGCCTTCGGAAAGCTATCTTTCGGAACAGCTCGACGAGGTCGATCCCCAGCGCGTGCATGCCGTGCGCGAAACCCTGCGCCAGCAACTTGCCGCCGCCTTGCAGGCCGACTGGGCCTGGGCCTGGGAGAACCACCAGGACACCGGCGCCTACAAGCCCGACCCGGTGTCGTCGGGCCGGCGCGCGCTGACCGGTCTGGCGCTGTCCATGCTGTGCCTGGATGCGCGCCGCAGCGGCGACAGCGTGTGGCCCGGCCGTGCCTATCAGGCCTTCAAGGACGCGGCCAACATGACCGACCGCATGGCCGCGCTGTCCGCGCTGGTCCACAGCGGCCACCCGCTGGCAGCCGATGCGCTGGCGCGCTTCCACGCGCTGTTCAAGACCGAGGCGCTGGTGCTCGACAAGTGGTTTGCGCTGCAGGCCGGCGCCACCGACCGCGGCGGCCAGGTGCTGCCCGCGGTCAAGCAGCTGATGAAGCACCCCGACTTCCAGCTGCAGAACCCCAACCGGGCGCGCAGCGTGATCTTCAGCTTCTGCAGCGGCAACCCGGGCGCCTTCCACCGCCTGGACGCGGCCGGCTACCTGTTCTGGAGCGAGCGCGTGATCGAGCTCGACGCGATCAACCCGCAGGTCGCGGCCCGCCTGGCGCGCGCCCTGGACCGCTGGAAGAAACTCGCCGAGCCCTACCGCACGGCCGCACGCGAAGCCATTGCCCGCGTCGCCGCCCGCCCCGACCTCAGCAATGACGTGCGCGAAGTCGTGACCCGCGCCCTCGCCGACTGAAAGACCGCGGACGCCTACCCGGCGTCTGCGGCCCACCTTTTTTGTAATTACTGGATTTCCGCCATGAGCAAACGTCCCAGCCTGACCCGCTACCTCGTCGAACAGCAACGCGTCGACGGCCGCATTCCTCCCCAACTGCGCCTGCTGCTTGAAGTCGTCGCGCGCGCCTGCAAGCGCATCAGCTTTGCCGTCAACAAGGGCGAACTCGGCGACGTCATGGGCTCGGCCGGCTCCGAGAACGTGCAGGGCGAAGTGCAAAAGAAGCTCGACATCATCGCCAACGAAGTGCTGATCGAAGCCAACGAATGGGGCGGCCACCTCGCGGGCATGGCCTCCGAGGAAATGGAAGGCATCTACGTGGTGCCCAACCGCTATCCCCAGGGCGAATACCTGCTGATGTTCGATCCGCTCGACGGCTCGTCCAACATCGACGTCAACGTCTCCATCGGCACCATCTTCAGCGTGCTCAAGAAGCCCGAAGGCCACCCCGGCGTGCATGACGCCGACTTCCTGCAGCCCGGCCTCGAGCAGGTTGCTGCCGGCTACTGCATCTACGGCCCGCAGACCACGCTGGTGCTCACCGTCGGCGACGGCGTGGCGATGTTCACGCTGGACCGCGAGCAAGGCTCGTTCGTGCTGGTGCGCGAAAACATCCGCATTCCCGCCGACACCCAGGAATTCGCCATCAACATGTCGAACATGCGCCACTGGGATGCTCCCGTGAAGCGCTACGTCGACGAATGCCTGGCCGGCGAGGAAGGCCCGCGCGGCAAGAACTTCAACATGCGCTGGATCGCCTCCATGGTCGCCGACGTGCACCGCATCCTGATGCGCGGCGGCATCTTCATGTACCCCTGGGACCAGCGCGAACCCAACAAGGCCGGCAAGCTGCGCCTGATGTACGAAGCCAACCCCATGAGCTGGCTGGTCGAACAGGCCGGCGGCGCCTCGACCAACGGCAAGCAGCGCATCCTCGAACTGCAGCCCACGCAGCTGCATGAACGTGTCAGCGTCATACTCGGCTCAAAAAATGAAGTTGATCGCGTGACAAGCTATCATTCTGGTATATAATTTAATTCTTCAGCCGGTGTAGCTCAGTCGGTAGAGCAGCTCATTCGTAATGAGAAGGTCGGGTGTTCGATTCATCTCTCCGGCACCAAATGGAAGCCCCTGATTCGCAAGAGTCAGGGGCTTTTCTTTTGCCTGGCCTTGGCAAGCGGCACGCATTCATCTGCGCCGCATGCAGGGAATCGGACTGGGCGCCAGCCCAGCCGACTTGGTCCTCAGTTGTCCATTGCAGCACGCGCCTTGACTGCGGTGTCAGGGAAATCGCTGAACACCGCGTCCACTCCCAGCTCGAAGAACAGCTTGTATTCCGCCGCAGGATCGCCCTTGAAGTCGGATGCCAGGCGTTTGGCTTCATTGCGGAAGGTGAAGGGGTGCACCACCAGGCCTGCGGCATGCGCATCCTTCAGCACCGAGGTGGCCGGCAGCATGGTGCGGTCGCGCTCGTCGACCACGCCGTCCTTGTTCACGTCATCGGCCTTGCCGTCGCCGTTGGCATCCACCGCTTTGGATGAGATCAGATAAGGCTTCCAGGGGCCGATGCCATCGGCGTAGGTCTTGATTTCGGCCAGGCCCGCAGGGGTCAGCATGGTGATGAAATTGCGCTTGTCACCCGCAACGGCAAAGTCATACGGCTTGTCAAAGGGCGCGGCCAGCGTGACCTGCCCGCCGAGCGCCACATCGTCGCCGTCGATCAGCTGCGACAAACGCACCTGGGTCTTGGTGCGCAGGTACTTCAGGTTGGAGACTTCGAACGACTGGATGATGACGGGCGAACTTTTCTGCGTATAGCCGTAGCCGGCAAGAACGGCCAGCAGGCGGTCTTCGAGCTTCAGGCCGGCGTTCACGTGGTAGGTGGGATGCTTGGTTTCGGGGTAGACGCCAATCGTGCGGCCCACGCGCGTGCTTTCGCTCTTGGCCAGGTCCAGCACCTCCTTGAGCGTGGGAATGCTGAATTTCCCGTTGTACGACGCATCACGCTCGGCCAGCGGCTGGATGGCGCGCAGCGTCTTGATTTCGGCCAGCGTGAAATCGGTGGCGAACCAGCCGGTCTCGGCAACGCCGTCCACCATGCGCGTGGTCTTGCGGCTCGCAAATTCGGGCCGGCTGGCGACGTCCGTGGTGCCGGTGATGTTGGGCTCGTGGCGGGCGATCAGCTCGCCGTCCTTGGTGGCCACCAGATCCGGCTCGATGAAGTCGGCCCCCATCTCGATTGCCAGCTTGTAGCCTTCCAGCGTGTGATCGGGCCGGTAACCGGCGGCTCCACGATGGCCCACGACCAGAGGGGGCTGGCCGTCCAGCGTGTTGTAGTCGGTGCCGTCCGATCCGCCACAGGCAGCAAGCAGCGTGGTCGTGGCCAGGGCCAGCACCGTCAGTTTCATCGTCATTGCGTGTCTCCTCCGTTGTAGAAGAACCCATGGTAGATGGGCACACGTGACGCGTCCATGACAAAGCAGCCGACCGCTGGTAAGTCACTACACGGCTGGGCAGGCCGCGCAGTCACCACGGGCCAGGGAAGCCTATGATTGCCGGCCATGAAACCCGACAAGTCCAAGAGCAATATCTCCGCCGCTCTGCAGCTCTGGCAAGCCTTTGAGTACCTGAGCCCGCAAAAGCCTCCCGAAGTGAAATGCGCGAAGGGCGTGTGCAACTGGGAGATTCCCGTGGACAGCCTGTCCGACGAGGATATGCCGTGGGTGGACCCGAAAAAGCAGGACGATCTCGACAAGCTCTTCTTCGTGGGCGAACACTCCACCCGCCGCTTCCATCTTTTTGCCGGCGTTCTTCCGGGCCATGTGTACACCAACGCGACGCGCGAGATTCTGGGCTCGCCCGCCATTTCTGACGACGAGAAGGCGGGCCCCACGGACGCCGCATCACTGGTGCTTCCCATCGATGAAATGGGCTATGTGGCGGGTTCGCCCTTCGTCAGCTCGACGCCCTGGGCGCTGGGCAACCTCGCGCTGGCAAGCCGCCAGCGAACGCATTTTGATTTCAGCGGCTTCTTCGGGCCCGATGGCGCCGAAGCTCAGACGGTGGCTGCGCTGAAAACCTTGCTGGTGAAAAACACGCTTCTTCCGCAGCAGACTCCCAACAGCAAGGAACTCACCACCGTCTCGGCCTTGCTGACGATCGAGAAGAACGAAGCCGAAGCCGAGAAAATCCGCAAGGCCTACAGGACCGTCACGGCCGACGATGTGCGCGAGATGACCGCCCTGCTCTTCGAGAAACTCGGGTGGACGCCAGCCAGCCAGGCACCTTGGGTGATCAAGACACAAAGCGCGAGCAGGAAGAACAAGAAGGAGCTGGATGACCCGCTCAACAGCTTCTACGCCGAGGACATCGAAACGGTACAGCGGGCTTTTCTCCAGGGCAACACCGGCGCCGCGCTGGACCAGTTCCTGGCGAGCACGGAAGCGCCCGAACGCGTGGACTTGGACGCCAACGACAAGACCCCGCTGCTCGCGGGCGTACACCCCGGCAAGCTGCCGCTGGCCGCATGGCCTGGGAGCCACCCGCTGGTGACGGCTCAGCAATTCGCGGTAAACACCATACAGCAGGATCTTGCGAGCTCGGGCCTGTTCTCCGTCAACGGACCACCGGGAACCGGCAAGACCACCATGCTCAAGGACATCGTGGCCGCCGTGGTTCAGCAGCGCGCCGATGCCTTGATGGCGTTCCAGCGCCCCGAGCACGCATTCCGCGAAGCGCTGAGTGTCGAGAACCACAAGGACGCGGCCTGGAAGCCCGATGCTTCCCTCTGCGGACATGGCATCGTTGTGACCAGCGCCAACAACGGCGCCGTCGAGAACATCAGCCGCGAGCTTCCCGGCCTCAGTTCCCTAGATGACAGCATTCAACTGGAGTACTTTTCCCAAGTCTCGGACTCCATGGGCCTGGGCAGGAAAGAGAGCCGCCCGGAAGCTGCGCAGACTTGGGGTCTGATATCTGCTGCTTTGGGAAACTCCACCAATCGCAACGCTTTCGCGAGCAGCTTCTGGTATCCCAACAAGGAGTGCAAGAAACTGCCCGATGGCGCGCCCAACCCCCTGGCCCAGGTGTGTCTGCCTGAATGGATAGCCAGCCATAGAGACAGCGTCCCCTCCTGGGAAGAGGCCCGGGCCCGCTATCGAGCCGCCCGGGCGGAGGCGGAAAATCAAGTCGCAAAAGCGGCGGACCTGGTCGACGCGCAGGTGCTGCTGCCCAAGCGCGAAGAGCAACTGGCCCAACTGCAGACACAGGAACGCGCACTGGACCTGCAGCTGCGGCAGCTCGAGACCCATGCCGATACGGCGAGAAAGACCTGCGCCGCCGCGGCTGCGGCGCTGGCCGCCGCGGCTTCGCATCTGGAGCATGCAAAAGCCCGCGCGGCAGCCGATGCGCAACGCGAAAATGCGGCCTTCCTGGTGCGCAGCCACCATGCAAGCCGCCCCAGCGGAGATGTGGAGCAGTTGACCATGGAGATGGTGCAGGCGCAGAGCGCGGAACAGGCCAGCCAGCGCAATCTCTCCAACCATCATGGCGCCAAACCAGGGTTACTCACGCGCTGGTTTTCACAGCCCAAGGTGGACGCGTGGGAGCGGCGTGATCGCCAGTTGACGGCTCTCATCGAGCATGCGCAAGCCGCGTTCCAGACCGCGCAGAAATCGAAGCACGCGCTCGAGCGGTGGGAGCAGCAACTGCGTCCCCTGCAGCGCCAGGAACAGACATGCAAGGATGCTGCGACCGCGACACGCGTACGCATGGTGGATGCGGGGTTTGCCGACCATTACAACCTGGCAGTGGTAGAGAAGGCGCATGCCGGCGCCCAGCGGGCTGTCAGTGAGGCGCAACAGGATTTGCTGCGCCTGGATGGCTTGCTGCGAAAACACGCAGCGCAACGGATCGACCTGCAGACCCGCGCAGCACAGTTGAGCAGCGACATCGAGGCCATGGCACAGAAGCTGGTTCTGGCCGGCTTGCCGGATCGCAGCCGCGACGCCTGGAACCTGTCGGAGCTGTCGCGAGACGACTTCCACCGGGCTTCGCCCTATCAGGATGATGGCGCGCTTTTCAGCGCGCGCCGCGCGCTGTTTGTCGCGTCCATGGAGCTGCACAAGGCATTTGTCGTACATGCCTGGAGCAAGCTCAAGCCCACGCTGTCGGTGTTCGTCGACCTGCTGCAAGGCAAGCTCACCAGCGGCCGTGTCACGGGCGGGGTCATGCCGCTATGGGATGCGTTCTTTCTTGTCGTTCCGCTGGTATCGACGGCGTTTGCCTCGTTCCCACGGCTGTTCAAAGGCGTCAGGACCAACGACCTGGCCTGGCTGCTCATCGATGAAGCCGGTCAGGCAGCGCCTCAACAGGCGATAGGCGCAATCTGGCGCTCCAAGCGGGCCGTGATCGTCGGCGACCCCATACAGCTCGAACCCGTGGTCAGCATTCCCCAGGAACTGGTGACGCCGCTGCAGAACTATTGCGACACGCCAGCCCAGTACATTCCGCCCGAGGCTTCGGTGCAGACCATGGCCGACCGCTCCAACCGCTATGGCACCTTGATGGGCTCAGAGGAAGATGGGACGGCGCTGTGGCTAGGCTCACCGCTGGTCGTGCATAGACGCTGCACCAACCCCATGTTCCAGATCGCCAACGCCATCGCCTATCAAAACAAGATGGTCTATGGAACCATCGAAGGCGCCGCGCTTGACGCGCCGTTGAGCGCCTGGCTCGATGCCTCAAACGAGGACGCCGAAGGGCATTGGATAGAGAACCAGGCCGATCGCGTGCTGCGGGGCATAAAAAAGCTCACCAACGATGAAATACGCGATGAAAAGGGCAAATTGCGGATCTACGTCATCACGCCCTTCAAGCTCGTGAGCGAGCGCATGCGCGAGATGCTGGGCCGCCGGTTCGACGATGAGACGGCCAAGGAGATGTGCGGCACGGTCCACACATTCCAGGGTAAGGAAGCGGACTTCGTGATTTTCCTGCTCGGTGGCGACCCCAGCCGTCCCGGCGTCATCTCCGGTTTTGCCGGCCGCAAACCCAATCTGATCAACGTCGCCGTCACGCGCGCCAAAAAACGTCTTTTCGTGATCGGCAGCAAGGCATTCTGGTGCAGCCCCGCCGACGCCAACGGTTACTACAACACCATGGAAGACCTGCTGAGCACCGCCAGCCGCGCCAAACCCAGCGCAGCGTCGGAACCGCTGCAGTGATGCCAGGCGCCGCTTTCCGCAACCTCGGCGCGCCCCGCACTGCGGGTCACGGACTGCCGCCCCGGCGAATGCGAGATCGATCCAAAGTGTTGTTTTAATGACAATCAAGGGATTGTAACTATTGTTTCATTTGTTGAATATCCAATGGATCCAGCCCCACGCGACTTCGGTGGCTATCACCTTGGTGCATGGGCG
>NZ_JAVWWA010000005.1:0-4324 GCF_036666375.1 Comamonas sp.
ATGCGCAGCGCGAAGCACTTCTTGCCCAGCAGCGCATTGCCGCCGTAGCCCGAACCGTAGGACCAGATTTCGCGCGTCTCGGGGTAGTGCACGATGTACTTGGTCTTGTTGCAAGGCCAGCTGGTGGTGTCCTTCTCGCCTTCGGCCAGGGGAGCGCCCACGGTGTGCATGCAGGGCACGAAGTCGCCGTCGGTGCCGATCACGTCGTACACGGCCTTGCCCATGCGCGTCATGATCTTCATGTTGACGGCGACATAGGCGCTGTCGGACAGTTCGACGCCGACGTGGGCGATGGGCGAGCCCAACGGGCCCATGGAGAACGGCACGACATACATCGTGCGGCCGGCCATGCAGCCGTCGAACAGCGGCTGCAGCGTGGCGCGCATTTCATTGGGCGCCATCCAGTTGTTGGTCGGGCCGGCGTCGGCCTGGTCCTGGCTGCAGATGTAGGTGCGGTCTTCGACGCGCGCCACGTCCGACGGGTCGGACCAGGCGAGGTAGCTGCCGGGGCGCTTGGTGGGGTTGAGAGGCTTGAAGGTGCCGGCGTCGACGAGTTGCTGGCACAGCGCGTCGTACTCTTCCTGCGAGCCGTCGCACCAGTGGATGTTGGCCGGCTTGCACAGCGCGGCCATTTCTGCGACCCAGGCGATCAGCCGGGCATTCTTGACATAGGAGGGCGCCTGAATGGTCAGGGCTTGCAGTGCAGGTGCGTTCATCACGGGAGCTTTCTAATTGAAAAAACGTTTTTTCAAAGACAACGCGGCAGCGTTGAAACAGCTGGGCAGCCTTTGAGAAAACAGGTTTTTTCAGGGTCGTAGGCAACGCCATCGGGGTGCTGACCCGATGCTCAAATCAAAGAGGAAGCCGCCATTCTAGGTAGCTACCGCATTTTTGTGTCAGACAGAAGTCCAAAAAACTATGCAATATAAGTATCAAGATATGCATTGCGTGAAGATGGGCTGCATAAAAAAAAGGCAAAAAAAAGCCCCGTGACCGGGGCTTGGAGCTGCCATGAGAAAGGCTCAGGCGAGGTATACGGCGATGAACGCCAGCAGGAACATCAGCACCGCGCCGACCAGTGGCAGCACGACCGGGATGTAACGGACAACGGATTCGGTCGCGTCCTCGGGGTGCTCATCGGCCGTGGCCGAAGCGTGGGGATGGGTCATGAGAGGCTCCCGTGGGTGGTTCAAGAAAGCTGCACTGGGGCTGCGATGCCGTTATTTTAAGCAGACCCGGCCGAGGACGGGCCTGGGGTAAGCCATGAGGTTTGCAGGGCGCTCAGACGCGCTGCGCTTCCATGCCCTGGGCACGCAGGCTGGCGAGCACCTGTTCCACATGCGGCTGGTTGCGCGTCTGCAGCACGCATTCGATCTCGACGTTCTGCGCGGCCAGCAGCGTGAACGCGCGCTGGTGATGGACTTCCTCGATGTTGGCGCCGGCATCGGCCACGGTGGCGGTGATGCGCGCGAGCACGCCGGGCACATCGCGCGCGCTCACGCGTATGCGCGCCAGCCGGCCCGAACGCACCATGCCGCGCTCGATGATGGCCGCCAGCAGCAGCGGGTCGATGTTGCCGCCCGACAGCACCAGCCCGACCTTCCTGCCCGCGAAGCGCTCGCGGTGGCGCAGCATGGCGGCCAGGCCCGCGGCGCCCGCGCCTTCGACCAGCGTCTTCTCGATTTCGAGCAGCATCAGCACCGCCTGCTCGATGTCGCCTTCGTCGACCAGCAGCAGGTCGTCGACCAGGGCGCGCACCACGCCCTGGGTCAGCTCGCCGGGCGAGGCGACGGCAATGCCTTCGGCAATCGTCGACTGGCCCATGGGCAGCTCGCTGCCCTGGATCGCATTGACCATCGACGGAAAACGCTGGGTCTGCACGCCGATGATCTCTATGCCGGGCTTGAGCGCCTTGGCCGCGGTGGCCACGCCGGCAATCAGGCCGCCGCCGCCTATGGCCACGACCAGCATGTCGAGATCGGGCTGGGCCTTGAGCATTTCGAGCGCCAGCGTGCCCTGGCCCGCGGCCACGGCGGCGTCGTCATAGGGGTGGACGAAGACCAGGCCCTGGGAGTCGGCAAGCGCGCGCGCATGGGAACGCGCTTCGTCCAGCGTGTCGCCGTGCAGCACCACTTCGGCGCCGAAGCCGCGCGTGCGCTCGACCTTGACGTCGGGAGTGAAGCGCGGCATCACGATCACCGCGCGCAGTCCCAGGCGCTGGGCATGGTAGGCCACGCCCTGGGCGTGGTTGCCGGCGCTCATGGCGATCACGCCGCGCGCGCTTTCCTCGGGCGTGAGCTGGGCGAGCTTGTTGCAGGCACCGCGCTCCTTGAAAGAGGCCGTGAACTGCAGGTTCTCGAACTTGAGGAACACCTGGGCGCCGACGATTTGCGACAGCGTGCGTGACTCCACGCAAGGGGTTTCGAGGATGTGGCCGTGCAGGCGCTGGGCCGCGAGCTCGATGTCTTGAAGGCTGATCATGGGCCATTGTGTCCACAGATGAAAACCTGGACCTGGCATGCAGGTTCTGCTGCCTGGCCTCAGGCGGGCAATGCCCGGTGCAGCAGGCGCTCGAGATCCATTTGCCGGGTATCGAGCGCGCCAAGCACGCGGCCCGTGCCGCTGTTGCCCAGGCGCGTGGTGATGAAGGCCTGGGCCACGGCCGGCGGCGCGTCGCGGTGCAGCAGGCAGGCCTGGGCCGTGAGCACCAGGCGCTGCACCAGCATGCGTGCCATGGCCTGCTGTTCGGCCGGCGGCTGGGCGAGCATGGCGCGCAGCGCGTGCAGCTGCGCAAGAATGCGCGCGTCGCCGCCGGCGATCTCTTCCATGGCTTCGAACAGCACGCGGGCCGCGGGCTTTTGTCGGTCGAGCGCGTTCAGCACCTGCAGGCACAGCGCATTGCCCATGCCTTCGCCGCGGCCCTGCGCGGGCGCGGCGAGGAACAGCCGCGCCAGGGTCTGGCCCTGGGGGCTGTCGAGCGCGCCCTGGGAGCCGGCCCATTCCATGGTTTCCGCCGTGACTTCCATCGCGCGGCGCCCCACCCAGAACTGCGCGGCCGGTGCCATCACATGTTTCCAGGCGAGCTCGAGCGGCGAAATGCTGTCGGCCGCGGCGTCATCGCAGCGCTCGAATGCCTGGGCCAGCCGCATGGCCAGCGTCAGCGCGGCTTCGCTTTCGAGCGCCATGTCTACGAGCACGCTGTCCAGCAGCGGCTGGGCCGGGATGTTTTTCATGCCGCGTGCCTGTGTCAGCGATTGCACCAGCGCCTGGCGCAGCAGCGCGCAGCTGGCCAGCGTGCGGCCCAGCCGCAGCACGCTCACGGCGGCGCGGAACGTCAGGGCTCCCTGGCCTTCCTCGCCCAGCAGGTAGCCGCTGGCCGCACTGAGCTGCAGCTCGGCGACGGATTGGGGCCCGAACGCGCCGAACAGCGGGCGCACGACCAGGCTGTTGCGTTCGCCGTCCTCGCGCCAGCGCGGCACGAAAAAGCAGCTCGGCCCCTGAGGTGTCTGGGCGCTGAGCAGGTGGGCATCGCTGTCGGGCGCGGCCAGCCCCGGGCTGCTGCCGCTGAGCAGGTATTGCCGGCCCCAGAGCCCCATGCCCACGGGTGTGGCCTGGAGCAAGGTGGGCGTGGCGTACAGCGGCTGAATCGACTGCACGGCATTCGCGCCCAGGCCCATCCAGAGCGCGGTCTTGCGCGCGATCGGCAGGTCGCGCGCATCGTCATCCGGATTGCGCAGCAGCGGCCCCAGCCGCGCCCAGAGCGCGGGCTCCTTGCGCAGCACGGCCAGCGAGGCCGAGGTCAGCAGCAGCGTGTCGAGGCTGTCGGGTGCGAACTGGCCATGCAGATAAAGGCCCGCGGCCCAGACGCTCCAGCGCCCCGGCGTGTGCTGGGTCAGCGCCTGGGCGACCAGACCCTGGCGCCGGCCCAGTGCGCGCTGGGCCTGCCAGGCGGGGTTGTTCTGCAGCGCGTCCGAGGCCTGCTCCGACTCGGTCAGCTGCTGCACATAGGCGTCGAGTCCGGCCCGCGCCGGCCCTGCGTCGGCGCGTTGCAGCGCTTCATCCAGGGGCACGTCGTGGGCGATCAACGGCGGCGCTGGTGGCGGGACGGTGGACATGGCGGTCTCCTGTGCGCTTGTAGGACGCGAGCAGCGTAGAACGCTTGCCCGCAGACCCGCAGTATCGGCAACTCGCGCGTCGCGCGCTGTCGGAGAGGTTCGCCTGTCGTCGGGGTCTTGCGCCCGGAAAATCCCTTAGAGCACCGAACAAAACCCTTGAGACGTCGTTGCCTTGCCGTGTTACTCGCACTGTCTGCGGCACCGCGCCT
>NZ_JAVWWA010000005.1:4424-8890 GCF_036666375.1 Comamonas sp.
AATCTTCGATTTGCGGGGTTCTGTCAGGCGCTCTTATTGCGCCATCTGGCACACGCGCAGCACTTCGGCGCCATAGGCGTCGAACTTCTTGGCGCCCATGCCGGGAATGCCGTTGAGGTCGTCGAGGCTCGCGGGGTCGCGCTCGGCAATGGCCGCCAGCGTGGCGTCGTGGAAGATCACATAGGCCGGCAGGTTGTGCTCGCGCGCGACCTCGGCGCGCCAGGCCTTGAGGTTGATGAAGCGCACCTGGGCATCGGGGCCGAGGTTGAGCGCCGCGACGTTGGCCTGCGGCGTCTTGCGCGTGCGCTTGGCGGCGCTGGCCGTGGCTTCGCGCAGCATCACCTGGGCGTCGCCGCGCAGCACGGCGCGCGAGCCCGGCGTCAGCGCCAGGGTGTCGAAGCTGTGGCCGCTGTCGCTCGTGACCTTGTGCAGGCCTAAAGCGCCCGTGGCCAGCAGCTGGCGCAGCACGCCGCGCAGCTGGGCTTCGGAGTATTGCGCGCCCAGGCCGAAGGTCGACAGGCTCTGGTGGCCGTACTGGCGCACCTTCTCGGTGTCCTTGCCGCGCAGCACGTCCATGATGTGGCCGGTGCCGAAGGTCAGCTGGCAGGCCTCGTGCACGCGGTAGATGGTTGACAGCAGCTTGCGCGCGGCGTCGGTGCCGTCCCAGACCGCGGGCGGGTTCAGGCAGTTGTCGCAGTTGCCGCAGGGCGTGGAGTCTTCGCCGAAATAGCCCAGCAGGCGCTGGCGCCGGCAGTCGGTGGCCTCGGCCAGCGCGAGCAGCGCATCGAGCTTGCCGCGCATCACCTGCTTGAAGGTTTCCTCGGCCGGGCTTTCGTCGATCATGCGCCGCTGGTTGACGACGTCGTTGAGCCCGTAGGCCATCCAGGCGTGGGCCGGCAGGCCGTCGCGGCCCGCGCGCCCGGTCTCCTGGTAGTAGCCTTCGATGTTCTTGGGCATGTCGACATGGGCGACAAAGCGCACGTCGGGCTTGTCTATGCCCATGCCGAAAGCGATGGTGGCGCACATCACGATGCCTTCCTCGCGCAGGAAGCGGTCCTGGTGGCGCTGGCGCATGTCAGCCGGCAGGCCCGCGTGGTAGGGCAGGGCCGAGAGGCCGGCGTTCTGCAGCGTCTGCGCCAACTCTTCCACGCGCTTGCGCGACTGGCAATAGACCACGCCCGCGTCGCCCTGGTGCTCGGTCTGGATGAAGCGCTGCAGCTGGGCCGTCGCGTCCTTCTTCTCGACGATGGTGTAGCGGATGTTGGGGCGGTCGAAGCTGCTGACGAACTGGCCCGCCTGTTCGAGCTGCAGGCGCTCGACGATGTCGGCGCGCGTGAGCGAATCGGCGGTGGCTGTCAGCGCGATGCGCGGCACGCCCGCATAGCGTTCGTGCAGCACCGTGAGCGCGCGGTATTCGGGGCGGAAATCGTGGCCCCACTGGCTCACGCAATGCGCTTCGTCGATCGCGAACAGCGACAGCTGGCCGGCTTCATAGAGGCTGTCGAGCAGGCCCAGGAAGCGCGGCGTGTTGAGCCGCTCGGGCGCGGCGTAAAGCAGCGTGATGTCGCCGGTCTGCAGCCGCAGCTCGACTTCCTGCGTCTGCTCGTACGACAGCGTGGAGTTGAGGAATGCGGCGTCCACCCCGGCTTCGTGCAGCGCACCCACCTGATCGTGCATCAGCGCGATCAGCGGCGAGACCACGATGGTCACGCCATGGCCCTGCTGCTGGCGCACGATGGCCGGCACCTGGTAGCACAGGCTCTTGCCCCCGCCCGTGGGCATCAGCACCAGCGCGTCGCCGCCGGCAATCACATGGCTGACGATCGCCGCCTGCGGGCCACGGAACTGGTCGTAGCCAAAAACTTCTTGCAATACGGACTGCGCGGTGGACAAGCGGATTCTCTCGAAAAAAAGCGGGAAGCGACGAGCCCTGCAAAGCTCCGCAGGCATGCGCGCTGCGGGCCCTGGCAGGGGCCGGACAAACGCATATTGTGCGCCCGGGGCGCATTTCCGTGGTCCTGGGGCGGCACAGCCCCCCGCAGCGCAAGGGCCAGCCCGGCCTTCCTACAATGCAGCCAACGCCTTGTTTCTGCTGCAACTTTCATGCTCCGCTCTTCCCATTCCGGCTCCATGGCCCTGGCCGACAGCGACCGGCTGTTCGGGCCGGCCGACGACGCGCCGATCGCGCTGGACCCTGGCGCCTGGCTGCTGCCCGGCTGGGCCGCGGGCCAGGCGCAGCGCTGGGTGGACAGCGTGCGGCAGGTGCTGGAGCAGGCGCCGTGGCGCACCATGCGCACGCCCGGCGGCCTGCCTATGTCGGTGTCCATGAGCCATTGCGGCAGCTGGGGCTGGATCTCGGACGCCAGCGGCTATGCCTACAGCGCCACCGACCCGCACAGCGGACTGCCCTGGCCCGCCATGCCCGAGTGGCTGTGGCAGCAGGCGCGTGCCGCGGCCACCGCAGCCGGCTATCCGCAGTTCGCGCCCGACTCCTGCCTGATCAACCGCTATGTCGCGGGCGCGAAGATGTCCCTGCACCGCGACGCCGACGAAAGCGATACGCGCGCGCCGATTGTTTCCATCTCGCTGGGCCTGCCCGCGACCTTCCTCTGGGGCGGCCTGGCGCGCGCCGACCGCGTGCGCCGCATGCAGCTCGAGCATGGCGACGTGCTGGTCTGGGGCGGGGCGACGCGCCTGGCGTACCACGGCATCAGCCCGCTCAAGGATGGAGTGCACCCGCTGCTGGGCAGCGAGCGCTGGAACCTGACGTTCCGCATGGCCAAAGCGGGGTATCTCGCCCCCACGCTTGCTCGGCTGACGCCGTAGCCGCGCTGGGGGGCGCTGCCCCCCCAAGCCGGCGGGCAAGATGGCTGACCCGCGACGGGGCCACGCCCAACTTCCTACAATCGGGGGATGAGCCTGCCCCAATACACCCGCGCCAAAGAACTGCCCGCCACCCTTGCCCGCCGCATCGCCATCCTCGATGGCGCGATGGGCACCATGATCCAGCGCTTCAAGCTGGGTGAAGAGCAGTACCGCGGCGCAGGCTATACCGGCGCCGATGCCGTCGGCGAGCGCTTCCAGGACCTGCCGCGCGACGTCAAGGGAAACAACGAGCTGCTGAGCCTCACGCGCCCCGACGTGATCCGCGACATCCACGAACGCTACCTGGCCGCGGGCGCCGACCTGATAGAGACCAACACCTTCGGCGCGACCACGGTCGCCCAGGACGATTACCTGCTGGGCCATCTGGCGCGGGAAATGAACCTGCGCTCGGCCCAGCTGGCGCGCGCCGCCTGCGACAAGTACAGCACGCCCGACCATCCGCGCTATGTGGCCGGCGCCCTGGGCCCCACGCCCAAGACCGCGAGCATCAGCCCCGACGTCAACGATCCGGGCGCGCGCAACGTCGATTTCGAGACATTGCGCCAGGCCTATCTCGAGCAGACGCTGGCGCTGATCGAAGGCGGCGCCGACGTGATCCTGGTCGAGACCATCTTCGACACGCTCAACGCCAAGGCCGCGCTGTTTGCCGTCGACGAAGCCTTCGAGCAGAGCGGCGAATGCCTGCCCATCCTGATCAGCGGCACCGTGACCGACGCTTCGGGCCGGATTCTCAGCGGCCAGACCGTGACCGCCTTCTGGCACAGCGTGCGCCATGCGAATCCGCTGGCCATTGGCCTGAACTGCGCGCTAGGCGCGGCGCTGATGCGCCCCTATGTGCAGGAGCTGCACAAGGCCGCGCCCGACACCTTCATCAGCTGCTACCCGAATGCCGGCCTGCCCAACCCGATGAGCGACACCGGCTTTGACGAGACGCCCGAAGTCACGAGCCGGCTGGTGCACGAGTTCGCGGCCGAAGGCCTGGTCAACATCGTGGGCGGCTGCTGCGGCACGACGCCCGAGCATATCGGCGCGATCGCCCAGGCGGTGCGCGCCACGGCCACGCGGCCGCTGTTCTACCCGGCCCAGGCCTGAGCGCCGCGCACGGTTCCCGCGATGAACCTGCCGCTGCCGCCCGCCACCAGTCCGACAACCCCGGCGTCCGTGTCGCCCGTGACGGCGGTGCCTGCGACCACGGCCGTGGCGGGGGCGGCGCCCGTGGCCCCCACCGCGCCCGTGGCCCCCGCGGCGCCCGTCGCTCCCGCGCTAAGCCTTTCGGCCCAGGCGCAGCAGGCGCTGCGCCTGCAGGTGTTCCAGACGCTGATCGCCCAGCTCGTGACCCAGGTGCAGTCGGGCGCGCAGGCCGGTGCGCCGCAATGGCCCGCGGCGGGCACATCGCCCGAACTGCGTGAACTGCTCTCGGCCTTGGTGGCCCAGGCCACGGCGGGACTGGCCCAGCCGCAGCAGCTGGTCGCGGCCCAGCCCTGGCCCCAGGCCTGGCTCAATACGGTGCTCGCTCCCGCAGCGCCTGCAGCGCCTGCAGCGACGCCGCCACCCGCGAGCCCGGGCAGCCCGGCCGCGCC
>NZ_JAVWWA010000005.1:8990-21402 GCF_036666375.1 Comamonas sp.
CGGCAATGCGCCTGCAAGCGGCAATGTCGCTATCCCCGGACCGGTGACGGACCTGCCTGGCGGCAAGTCCATGGTTGCCTTGGCCACTGCGTTCCCCTCCACCGCTGCCACGCCGGCGCTCGCGACGTCGGCCCCCTCAACCAATACTGCTGCGGTCGCTACCCCGGCGATGGCAAACGCTGCCCCCCCGGCAGCGGCAATGCCTGCCATGGCTCTGGCGGCACCAGCGCTTGCCGGCACGGCCGTGGCTGATGCTGCCCCGCGCCTGCCGCCCATGCTGACCTGGCTGGTGCAGCAAGGCGTGGTGCAGACGCCCGAAGGCGAGCGCGGCTTTGCGCTGACGCTGCAGGTGCCGCAGGCTTGGGCGCAGATGCAGGCCGCGGCCGCATTGCCCGCAGGCGCGGCAGCACCGGCCATGGCGTCCCTGCCCGCGGCGGGAACGGCGCAACTGACGCTGCCGTTTGCCGCGCCCGCGCAGCAGCTCGAGTCGGGTGCGTTGGCCTTGGTGCTGCAGGGTGCGGCCCCCGGAGCGGACAAGCTGCGCACCAGCGCGCTGCTGTGGCTGGATTTCCAGCCGCTGGCGCCCACGGCGCAAGGCGCGCAGTCGGCGGCGAGCGCGCTTGCCGGCCTGCTGCCGTCCACGCAGGCCGCGCAGCAGGCCATGGTGGCGCTGCAGGCCAAGAACGACCCGTGGCTGCAGATGGCGGCCCTTCAGGCCAGCGGCCAGCAGCCGCGCGACGACCAGCGGCTGCAGGAGCGGCGCACGGGCCTGTGCACCGAGCTGGGCTGTCCCTACCGCGGCAAGGCCAGCTGCGCCCAGCCGTTCTGCGCCGAAATGAACCGCGTCTGGGCGTCGGTGCGCATAGGCCCGACCGGGAGCTGAGCCGCCTGTCATGCGCGTGCGTGCCGGCACAGCATGCCAGACGGCAGCGCAAGCAAGGCCGGCGACGGCATCTCTTTGATTTTTACCGATAGTTTCATCCTATCCATTGGTGCGTCTGCTGGTTACTGTCTGTGTCAAGGCCGGGTCTGAATGGATCAGATGCCTGGCTTGCCAAGGAGAACCGCCATGCATTCCATCGCCATCGCTTCCCGCAGGGCCTGGCTGGCCCTGTGTCCCGTTGTGCTGTGCCTCGAATCCGCACTCGCGCAGACGCAGGAGCCGCCTGGGGACGGGCCTGCGGCCCAGGCCCTGCCCGCGCCTGCTGCGGTGCCGGATGATGGCCTGCGCGGCGGGCGCTTTGGCGCGGTGCGCATCGAGACCGACGATGCCGCGCTGCAGCCTGCCGCCACGCGCTGGATACGCGATCTGCAGCCTGGCGAACCGATAGACGAAAAGGCGCTGCAGCGCCGGCTGCAGCTGCTTGAGGAACTGCCGGGCGTGAGCAGCAAGTCAGTGCTCGGCGCCGCGGAAGACGGGGCGCGTGATCTGAGCGTGACGCTGACGCGCAAGCCGCGCTACAGCGGCCTGGTGGGCCTGGACAACCACGGCAGCCGCTTCACGGGAGACCAGCGCCTGCGCTTTGCCCTTGACCTTCCCAGCCTGTGGACGCTGGGCGACGCGCTGAGCCTGCAAGGCCATCGCCGCTGGCACGGCACCTGGAACCTCGTTGTCGGCTATTCGTTGCCGCTGGGCATCAACGGCTGGAGCCTGCGTGCGGAGCTGGACCACACCGACTACCAGTTGCACCGCGAACGGCGTGGCTTGAATGCGCGCGGGACCTCGGACATCCTGTTGCTGGAGCTGTCGTACCCGCTATGGCTGGACAAGGCCGGCAACCTCCAGGCGAGCGTGGGCCTGGAGCGCACGCATTCCGATGACACGGCCAGTCCGCGCGGCAAGGCGCCGGTGCAGGAGCATCGCACGCTGAACATGCTGCCGTTGAAGCTCAGTGGCCAATATGCGAACGACAAAGGCAAGACGTCGGGCGAACTGACGCTGGGCCTGGGGCGGCTCAAGCTCGACCATGGGCTGCGCAACGAGGACCGCACCAGTGCGCACACCGAGGGGCACTATCGGCTGCTCAGCGCCGATCTGCGCCACGAACAGACACTGCGCAAGGACTGGGTGCTCTGGGGCCGCTTTGCGGGCCAGAAAGCCAGCCGCAACCTCGACAGCGAAAAGTGGTTTGCGGCATCCGGGCCGCAACGCATACGCGCGTGGACCAGTGCCGAAGGCCAGGGCGATGAAGGCTGGCTGCTGCAGATGGAACTGCGCCACCCCATGGGCCGCGCCGAGCCCTTTGTGTTTGCCGACACAGGACAGGTGAAGCTGCGGCGCCGCCCCTGGCGGCGCGAAGACAACTGGCGTTCGCTGTCGGGCGCGGGCCTGGGTCTGCGCTGGACCGAAAAGTCCTGGAGCGCGCAGGCCGTGGTGGCCTGGCGCACGGGCGGGCACCGGCCCGGTTCCCGCCTGGGTTACAAGAACCCGCGTATCTGGCTGGCCGCGACCTACCGTTTCTGACGGCCGCGGCCTGGCCGGGGCTTCAGGGGTACAGGCCGCGCATTTCACGCGCATGCAGGATGCGCTGGCAGGCGATGATGAAGGTCGCGGTGCGCAGGCTGACCTTGTGGTCCTGGGCCACCTGCCAGACGCCTGCAAAGGCGTCCTGCATGATGCGCACCAGGCGGGCGTTGATCTCGTCCTCGCTCCAGAAGAAGCTGGAGAAATCCTGCACCCATTCGAAGTAGCTCACGGTGACGCCGCCGGCGTTGGCGATCACGTCGGGCAGCACCAGCACGCCGTTGTTGTGCAGGATGTCGTCGGCTTCAGGTGTGGTCGGGCCGTTCGCGCCTTCGATCACCAGCTTGGCCTTGATCTGGCCGGCGTTGGCCAGGTGGATCTGGCCTTCGAGCGCGGCCGGAATCAGGATGTCGCAGTTGACGCCCCAGAACTCTTCCTTGGCCAGCACGTCGGCGCCGGCGAAGCCGCCCACGCCGCCCGTGTGCTGCACATGGCGCAGCAGCGCGGGCACGTCGATGCCCAGATCGTTGTAGATGCTGCCGCTGTGGTCCTGCACCGCGACCAGCTTGGCGCCGGCTTCGACAAACAGCTTGGCGGCCGTGCCGCCCACATTGCCGAAGCCCTGCACGGCGACGCGCGCGCCTTCGATGCGCATGTCGGTGCGGCGCATGGCTTCGACGCCGACGGTGAACACGCCGCGGCCCGTGGCTTCGCGCCGGCCCAGCGAACCGCCCAGGTCGACGGGCTTGCCCGTGACCACGCCCGTCGCCGTGGAGCCGGTGTTCATCGAATACGTGTCCATCATCCACGCCATGATCTGCTCATTGGTGTTGACGTCGGGCGCGGGGATGTCCTTGTTGGGGCCGATGATGATGCCGATCTCGCTGGTGTAGCGGCGCGTGAGGCGCTCGAGTTCGCCATTCGACAGCTTCTTGGGGTCGACGCGGATGCCACCCTTGGCACCGCCGTAGGGCACGTTGACGGCCGCGTTCTTGATCGACATCCAGGCCGACAGGGCCATCACTTCGGACAGCGTCACGTCCTGGTGGAAGCGCACGCCGCCCTTGCCCGGGCCGCGGCTGGTGTTGTGCTGCACGCGATAGCCCTCGAAGTGGGCAATGGTGCCGTTGTCGAGTTCGATAGGCACGTCGACGATCAGCGCGCGCTTGGGGCGCTTGAGCGTTTCGACCCAGCGTGCCAGGTGGCCGAGATAGGGCGTGACACGATCGATCTGCTGCAGGTAGATGCCCCAGGGGCCGAGCTTGTCGGCTTGCAGATAGGAGGGCAGGGGGTGGGCCGGCAGAGAGCTGGTCGACGGGGAGGCAGGGGTGTTTTGCATGGAATATTCCAAAGCGTTTGAAGCAGTGGTCACAAAATGGATGACCTGTTTTTCAGCTTATTCCTGTGGCTGCGGCTTGTCCAACGCCGCTTGTTTTGGTTGTTATGCATTTCGTGCATAACCATGGAGTTCCTCTCTGAAACAAGCGTCCGAAAGCGCGGTTTTTGCGGAAGAATGCAGGCTCGGCCGGGGTGTTTTTGCGACCCTTTTTCTGTCACTGTCTTTGCCCAGGAGTTCCATGTCCGTTGAAGCCGTTTCCCAGGCCTTGCTGCAGGCGCGTGCGCGTGCAGAACTCGCCGATGCCCAGCCGCTGGCAGGCAGCCTGTCCAGCCCCGAAGATGCCTATGCGGTGCAGCAGGCTGTGGCCCGGGAGCTGGACTGGTTTGCCGCTGGCGCGCCGCGCGCCTGGAAGTCGGGTGGGCCGCAGCGCGGCGCCCCGCTGACGCATGCGCCGCTGCCGCCGGCCGGCGTCTGGTCCAGCCCCGCGCGCGCCGGTGACTGGCCGCTGCACACGCGCGGCATAGAGGCCGAGATCGCGCTGCGCCTGGGCCAGGACGTTTCTGTGGCCCAGGCCTGGCAGCTGAAGGCCGGCGAATGCGCGGGCCTGGTCGATGCCATGGCGGTGAGCATTGAGGTGGTCGAGTCGCGCTGGCAGCAGCAGTTTGCCGCGCCGCCGCCGCTGCTCATGGCCGACCAGCTGTGCCATGGCGCGCTGGTCATCGGCGAGTGGCAGGCCTGCGACCTGGTGCGCGCCGCGCCCGACTGGTCGACCCAGGTCTGCCGGCTGCGTCTGGGCGACGGCGAGACCAGCGTGCACACCGGCACCCATTCGCTGGGCGATCCCGCCTGGCTGCTGGCCGATTGGCTGCGCCATGCGACCATGGCCTACGGCACGCTTGCCGCGGGCACGGTGGTCACCACGGGCAGCTGGGTCGGGCTGGCGCTTGCCCAGGCCGGCGACAGCGTGCAGGTGCAGTTCGACGGCATAGGAGAAGCTTTTCTGCAGCTGTGATCGGGCCGCGGGGGCGGCTTCAGTCCCCGGCCATCTGCTTGCCCATGGCCTGCACGAACAGCTGTGCGCCCAGGCCCATGGGACGCTGCTTGGACCAGACCACGTCGACCCACAGGCGCAGGCCGTTGCTCAGATTGGAAAACGGCATTTCGACGAGCCGGCCGGCCTCGATGCGCGGCGCGACCAGTGAGCGCGGCTGCCAGCCCCAGCCCAGGCCGGCCTCGATCAGGCCCAGCGCGGCAAGGTGATTGTCGGTGCGCCAGATGTGGCGCGCATAGACGAAGCGCGCGTCGGTCTGGCCCAGGTCGCGGCTCGCGACCACGATCTGGCGCGTGGTCTTCAGATGCTCTTCGCTGAGTGACGCCGCGGGCATGCCTTCGCGTCCCGCGGCCTCGCGGCGCGCGGCCTCGAGCACCGGATGATCGGGCGCCATGACCGCGATCAGCGTGTCGCTGCCCACTTCCTGGAAACCCTCGCGCCCGTCGAGGCTGGGACGCTCGAAGACCAGCGCGAGCTGCGCGCGGCCGGTGTGCAGCAGCGCCAGCGCGTCTTCCTGCGGCGCGGCCAGCACTTCGACTTCGAGCAAGGGGTGGGCCTGGGCGAGTTCGGCCAGCGCCGCGGTCCAGCGCGAGGCCAGCAGCTCGGGCGCGATGGCGATGCTCAGCCGCTGCTCGAGTCCCTGGGTCAGCGCCAGCGCCTGGCCGTTGAGCTGCTGCAGCTGCGCGGCCAGCAGGCGCGCCTGGGGCTCGAGCGCGCGCGCGCTTTCGGTAGGCCGGGGCTCGCGCCCGCTGCGGTCGAACAGATTGAGCTGCAGTTCGGCTTCGAGGTGGGCGATCGCCATGCTCACGGCCGAAGGCACGCGCGATAGCGCGCGCGCGGCGGCGGAAAACGAGCCGTGGTCGAGCACGGCCAGGAACACCAGAACGTTATCGGAGGAAAAGGCCATCGCCGCAATCTATCAGTAAATCTGAAAGATACTGACTTTTGTTATCAGTGGAAACCCTATACATTGAGCCCATGTCTTTGAATATTTCTTCTCCGAAACGCCAGCTGCAGGGCCCGTGGCGGCGCGTTGTCTATGTCACCCTGTTTGAGTTGTTTGCCATTGCCGCAACCTCCTACGGCCTCTCCGCCCTGACCGGCGAAAGCGCGGCGCACTCGAGCATTGTTGCGGTCATCACTTCGGCGATTGCCGTGGCCTGGAATGTGGTCTGGAACGGCCTGTTCGAGCGCTGGGAAGCGCGCCAGGCGCAGCGCGGGCGCGGCTTTGCGCGCCGCGCCGCGCATGCGCTGGGCATGGAAGGCGGCCTGGTCGTGATGCTGGTGCCGCTGTTTGCCTGGTGGTTCAAGGTGAGCCTGTGGCAGGCCTTTCTGATGGACCTGGGCCTGCTGCTGTTCTTCCTGGTCTATACCTTTGCGTTCAACTGGGCGTTTGACCGGGTGTTCGGCCTGCCGTCTTCGGCCCAGCCCCAGGACTTGCCTCAGTCCGTGGCCACCGGCGCCTCATAAGCCAGCTCCAGCCTGTAGGCCAGGCCCAGAAACAACGACTGCGCCAGCGCCAGCGTGCTCGTCAGCGACCGGAAACCAAAGGTCGCGCCGTCCTGGGCAATCAGCACCACGCTGGCCTGGGCGGCCAGCGGGCTCAGCTGGCTGTCGGTGATGGCGATCAGCTGCGCGCCGCGCGCTACGGCCGCCTGGGCCATCTCCAGCGTCTCCTGCGCATAGGGCGCAAACGACACCGCAAGCATCACATCGCCGGGGCGCAGCGCGCGCAGCTCGAGCTGCTGCATCGCGCCCAGGCCGTTGAGCCAGTGCACGGCCTTGCCCGTGTGCTGCAGCGCATAGGCCAGATAGGCGCCCACCGGGAAGGCACGGCGTGAGGCCGCCAGCCAGATGGCCGGCGCCTGCACCATCAGATCGACGCCGGCCTCGAAGCGGTCGTCGGGCAGCTGGCGCTGCAGCGCCTGCAGGCTGTCGACGCTGCGCTCTATGACTTCGCGCGCCAGCTGGCCCACGGCCAGCGTCTGCGCGCCCGGAACGATCAGCCCGCGAATGCGTTCCTGGTAGCCGCGGTTGGGCGCGAGCTGGCGCTCGGCGTCGGCGCGAAACAGCGCCTGCAGCTCGGAATAGCCGCTGAAGCCGAAGTGCTTGGCAAAGCGCACCACGGCGGACGGCTGCACGCCGCAGGCCTCGGCCGTGGCCTGCACACCGTCGAGCACCAGCCGGTCGCGGTGCATCTCGACATGGCGGGCAATGGCCTTGAGCTGGCGGCTCAGGCTGTCGAACTGCGCCTGCACCACCGCCAGGAAAGCCTGGGTATCCGCAAAGCCCGCAGGGGATTGTGAGGACGGCGGCGTTTCCTGGGAGGTTGTTCTATTTTTCATAAATTTAGAAAATATTTTCTATATCGGATTATCATCCGCTGGCGAAGATTATCCGGCGGGGCCTGCGCGCTGCCGATGTGACCAACAAGGAAACCATGAGCACGCTGCCTTTTCCCGCCGACCGCCCCTTTGACGTCGCCTGCCTCGGGCGCCTGGCCGTCGATCTCTATGCCCAGCAGATAGGCTGCAGCCTCGAGGCGGCGAGCAGCTTTTCCAAATACCTGGGCGGTTCTTCCGCGAACATCGCCTTCGGCACGGCCCGCCTGGGAATGCGCTCGGCAATGATCTCGCGCGTGGGCAATGAGCAAAACGGCCGCTTCCTGTGCGCCACGCTGCAGCGCGAAGGCTGCGACGTGAGCCAGGTCAAGGTCGACGCCGAACGCCTCACGGCCATGGTGCTGCTGGGCATCAAGGACCAGGATACGTTCCCGCTGCTGTTTGCGCGCGAGAACTGCGCCGACATGGCCTTGTCGACAGACGATATCCACGAAGACTTCCTGGCCCAGTGTCGCAGCCTGGTGATCACCGGCACCCACCTGAGCACGCCCGGCGTGCTGGCCGCGAGCCGCAAGGCGCTGGAGATCGGCGGGCGCCACGGCCTGGTGCGCGTGCTCGACATCGACTACCGCCCCGTGCTGTGGGGCCTCACGGGCAAGGGCGACGGCGAGACCCGCTACATAGGCAACGACCAGGTCAGCGCGCATCTGCAGCAGCAGCTGGGCCTGTTCGAGCTGATCATAGGCACCGAAGAGGAATGGATGATTGCCGGCGGCGCCGAAGGCGACCTGATGGCCAGCCTGCGGCGCGCGCGCGAATGCACGGCGGCGGTGTTTGTCGTCAAGCGCGGCCCGCTGGGCTGCTCGATCATCGACGGCGCGATTCCCGCGGCGATAGACGACGCGCTCACGGTGCTTGGCGAGCGCATCGAAGTGCTCAACGTGCTGGGCGCGGGCGACGCGTTTGCCTCGGGCCTGCTGGCCGGGCTGTTGCGCGGCAAGTCGTTTGCCGCGGCCGCGGCCATGGCCAATGCCTGCGGCGCCATCGTGGTCTCGCGCCACGGCTGCGCGCCCGCCATGCCGACGCCGGCCGAGCTGGCGCACTGGTTTTCCGGCCAGCGCCAGGCGCGCCCCGACCAGGACCCGCAGCTGGCCCATCTGCACCGCGTGACGGCCGCGCGCCCGGCCTGGCCCGAGCTGTGCGTGCTGGCCTATGACCACCGCTCGCAGTTCGAGGAACTGGCCGACCAGGCGGGCGCCGAGCGCGCGCGCCTGCCGCAGCTCAAGCGCCTGATCAACCGCGTGGTCGAAGATGTCGAGAACGACCCGGGCTGCAAGGGCCGCATGGGCGTGCTGATCGACGGCCGCATAGGCGAAGCCGCGCTGCACGACGCCACCGGCCGCGGCTGGTGGGTGGGCCGCCCCATAGAGCGCCCGGGCTCGCGCCCGCTGCGTTTCGACGGCACGCATTCGCTGGCCTCGCAGCTGCAGCACTGGCCGCGCGAGCAGACCGTCAAATGCCTGGTGTTCTACCACCCCCAGGACGCGGCCGCGCTGCGCGCCGAGCAGGAGGAGTGGCTGCAGCAGGTCTGGGAAGCGACGCGCGCCAGCGGCCATGAACTGCTGCTCGAAGTGATTCCGCCCAAGGAGCAGATCGCGCCCGGCGACAGCGGCGAATGCGTGGTGCAGACCATTGAACGTTTCTACGACCTGGGCTTCAAGCCCGAGTGGTGGAAGGTGGGCGCGATGTCGCGCGCCCAGTGGCTGGCGCTCGAAGCGCTGGTGCAGGAACGCGACCCCTACTGCCGCGGCGCGGTGATCCTGGGGCTGTCCCAGCCCGTGGAGCAGCTGATCGCGGCGTTTGCCCAGGCACCGGCCTCGCTGGTCAAGGGCTTCATGATTGGCCGCAGCGTCTGGTCGGCGCCGGCCCTGGCCTGGCTGCGCGGCGAGATCGACGACGCCGGCCTGCATGCCCAGGTCGCGGCCAACTTCCGGCAACTGATTGCCGGCTGGCGCGCCAGCCGCGCCGCGGCCGGCATGGAACCACAAGGCGCGCTGCGCGCAGGAGCAACCGCATGAGTCTTCTCGTCAAGGCCCAGCCGGGCCGCATCGTCACCGACATCACGCCCGCGTCGGCGGGCTGGCGCCACATCACGTTCAAGGTGCTGCGCCTGCAGCCGGGCGAGGAGGAAGCGCTGCAGACCGGCGCGCTCGAGCTGTGCCTCACGGTGCTGTCGGGCAGCGTCGACGTGCGCGTGGGCGGCGTGCTGTACAGCGCGCTGGGCAACCGCGCCTCGGTGTTCGAGGAACGCGCGCCCGCGGCGCTGTATGTGCCGCCCGGGCGCGGCGTGCACATCAGCGCCTCGGCCGCGGCCGAAGTCGCGCTGAGCCTGGCGCCGGCCAGGGGCCTGCACCCCGAGCGCGTGATCGCGCCCGCGCAGATGAAGCGCAGCGTGCGCGGCAAGGGCAGCAACACGCGCTTTGTCTGCGACATCCTGCCCGAGTCCGAGCCGGCCGAAAGCCTGCTGGTGGTCGAGGTGATCACGCCCGCGGGCAACTCGTCGAGCTATCCGCCGCACAAGCACGACAGCAGCGATCCGGCCCAGCCGAACGCCGAGACCGTGCTCGAGGAAACCTACTACCACCAGATCAACCCGCAGCAGGGTTTCGCCTTCCAGCGCGTCTACACCGACGACCGCTCGCTCGACGAGACCATGGCCGTGGAGCACCGCGACACGGTGATGGTGCCGCGCGGCTACCACCCCTGCGTCGCGCCGCATGGCTACGACCTGTACTACCTCAACACCATGGCCGGACCCGAGCGCCGCTGGGCATTTCGCAACGATCCAGCGCATGAATGGATGCTTGCGGCGACCTGAGTCGCCGCAGTGTGAGAGCGCCCCGCTGGGGCAAAAAACATAAAACCAGGAGACAAGACATGAAGAAACGGCAATTGATTGCGGTGCTGGGCGCGGCCCTGCTCGGCACGGGTCTGGCACAGGCCCAGGCGGCTTTTCCGGCCCAGCCCGTCAAATGGGTCGTGCCCTATGCACCCGGAGGCACCACCGACGTGATTGCGCGCAATCTCGCCATCGGCATGTCCAAGGAGCTGGGCCAGACCGTGGTGGTGGAGAACAAGCCCGGCGCGGCAACCATCATCGGCGCCACGCAGATCGTGCGCTCGCCCGCCGACGGCTATACCGTGGGCACGGCCGATTCGGGCACGCTGGCGTTCAACCCGGCGATGTACCGCAGCCTGAGCTACGACGCGCAAAAGGACTTCAGCTTCATTGGCGGCCTGGGCCGCATGCCGCTGGTGCTGGCCGTGCACCCCGATTTCCCCGCAAAGAACATGCGCGAGTTCCTGGCCCATGTGCGCAGCCATCCGGGCGAGGTGACTTCGGGCTCGTCGGGCCCGGGCTCGCCGCTGCATGTGGCGCTGGAGCTGTTCAAGCAGCGCACCGGCAGCAACCTGCTGCATGTGCCCTACAAGGGCTCGGCGCCCGCGCTGCAGGACCTGATGGCCGGCCAGGTGCAGACCATGTTTGTCGATCTGCCGCCCAGCCTGTCGATGATCAAGGGCGGCAAGCTGCGCGTGCTGGCCGTGGCCACGCCGCAGCGCATGGCCATCCTGCCCGATGTGCCCACCATGGCCGAGGCCGGCGTGCCCGGCTTCGAGGCCTATGCCTGGCAAGGCTTTGTCGGCCCGGCCAAGCTGCCCGCGCCCGTGGTCCAGCGGCTCAACAAGGACTTGAACGCGGCCCTGGCCCAGCCCGCGCTGCGCGCCAAGTTCGAGGAAATCGGCATCCAGCCCATGGCCATGACGCCGCGCGAGTTCGGCGACTTCGTGCGCAGCGAACAGAAGCTCTGGAGCGAAGTGATCCGCTCGGCAAAGATCCAGCTGGATTGAAGCGCGCGCGGCTGAGAATAAAGAGGAGACAGACATGCATGCATCCCTGAATCGCCGCGGCTTCGGCCGTGGCCTGGCCGCGATCGCGGCCGCCGCCAGCCTGCCCGCCTGGGCGCAGCCCGGCGCCTACCCGCAGCGCCCGGTCGAGCTGATCGTGCCGTTTGCCGCCGGCGGCGGCACCGACGTGCTGGCACGCGCCATGGCCGAGACCATGCGCCGGCATTTCCCGCAGAACGTGATCGTCATGAACCGCGCGGGCGCCAGCGGCGCCGTGGGCTGGTCCGAACTCGCGGCCGCCAAGCCCGACGGCTACAAGCTGGCAATCATCACCGTCGAGATGACGATGATTCCGCACATGGGCCTGACCAAGATCACGTCCGACGACGTGGTGCCCATCGCGCGCCTCAACGCCGACCCGGCAACGATTGCCGTGCGCGCCGATTCGCCGTTCAAGACTCTGGAAGAGTTTCTTGCCGCGGCAAAGAAGAATGTCGGCGGCGTGCGCATAGGCAATGCGGGCCCGGGCTCGCTGGGCCATCTGGCGGCGGCGGCGCTCGAGGACAAGGTGGGCGTGCAGTTCAACCACCTGCCTTACCGCGGCGCCAATCCCGCGGTTCTTGACCTTCTGGGCGGCCATATCGAAGCCGTGGCGGTGACCCCGGTCGAAGTCGCGACCTATGTGGCCGCGGGCAAGATACGGCCGCTGGCCATCATGGGCGACAAGCGCATCCAGGCCGGCTGGGAGCAGGTGCCCACGCTCAAGGAGCGCGGCATCGACCTGGTGATAGGCGGCTGGCGCGGCCTGGCCGCGCCAAAGGGCACGCCGCCCGAAATCATCCAGCAGCTGCGCACGGTGATGGCGCGCACGCTGCAGGAACCCGATCTGCGCGCCACCATGGCCAAGCAGAACATGGGTGAAGGCTATCTCGACCAGCCGGCCTTTCTCGAAGTGATTGCGCGCGACAACGCGACGTTCAGGCAGCTGGTGAACAAGCTGGGAATCAAGGCCTGAGCTTCTGGCTGATCTCTGCATAGCCCGGCGCCCGGATGGATGCCGGGCTGTTTTTTTGAGGACAGGCCGTTCACCCTTCGACGGGCTCAGGGCGAACGGTAAAACCGTTCGTGGTGAGCTTGTCGAACCATGAACGACCCGTCCTCATGCTTTGAGCGCAGGCCGTTCATCCTTCGACAAACTCAGGACGAACGGGGGATGAAGCCCGCTGTTCCTTTTGAACGCCTTGCAATACCTCTGCTCGCCAACCCCGCTCAGGGCGAACGGTGACAACCGTTCGTGGTGAGCCTGCCTG
>NZ_JAVWWA010000005.1:21502-33321 GCF_036666375.1 Comamonas sp.
GGCAAACACCTCGCGCACCCACTCGACAAACACCGCCACCGCGCGCGGCACATGGGCTGAATAGGGGCGCATCGCGTAGATGGTGTCGCTGAACGCGCCCATGGGCCGCCATTGCGGCAGCACCTGCACCAGCTGGCCCGCGGCCAGCGCGGCCTGGGCGCTGAAGTCGGGCACCAGCGCAATGCCCAGTCCGGCAATTGCCGCGTCGCGCAGCGCCTCGCTGTTGTTGGCCACCAGCGGCCCGCTCACGGGCACGGTGGCGCGCGCGCCGCCGCCGCGGCCCTGGCGCTGCAGCGTCCAGGCCGCGGCTTCGTGGCCGCGCGGGTAGTGCAGGCAGCGGTGCTGGCGCAGGTCGTCGGGCGCCGCGGGCATCGGGCCGTGGCGCTCGAGATAGGCCTGGCTTGCCACCAGCACCGAATGCGTGCTGCACAGCGCCCAGGCCACATGGTTGTCGGGCGGCGTGCCGATGTGGCGTATGGCCAGGTCCAGGCCGTCCTGCGACAGCGCGCGCAGCTGGTCGGACAGATCGAGCTCCAGCTGGATGTCGGGATAGCGGTCGAGAAATTCGGGCAGGCGCGGCACCAGATGCTGGCGCGCGAGCGCCACGGGCGCGGTCACGCGCAGGCTGCCGCGCGGCGCGTCGGCCAGGTCGCGCACCTGGGCAAAGCTGCCCGCAATGCGGGCAAAGGCCTCGCGCGTGTCCTGCACCAGGTGGCGGCCCGCATCGGTCAGCAGCATGGAGCGCGTGGTGCGCCGCACCAGCGGCACGCCGGCCGCGCGCTCCAGGCCCGCGATGTGCTGGCTCACCGCCGCCTTGCTCACGCCCAGGCGCGCGGCCGCGGCCGTGAAGCTGCCCTGCTGCTCCAGCACCACCAGCCACCAGAGGTGCGACCAGAGCTGTTCGGTTTTCAGTGCATCGTTGGAATTCATTGCGCCATTGTTCACCAAACTAAACAATCATTTCACGTCACAGGGCTGGGCAGGGCGTCGGTGCCTGCCTACACTTTGGCCATTGTTCACGCCGACCCCAAGGACTTTTCCATGAACGCAGCCATCTCCACGGCCTCCATTGCCCACTTCATTCACGGCCAGCGCGTGGCCGGCAACAGCCTGCGCAGCCAGCCCGTGACCAACCCCGCAACCGGTGCCGTGACCGGCGCCGTGGCGCTGGCCAACCGCGCCGATGTCGATGCCGCCGTGGCCTCGGCCGCCGCCGCCTTTCCCGCCTGGGCCGACACGCCGCCTATCCGCCGCGCGCGCGTGATGTTCAAGTTCCTCGAGCTGGTCAACCAGCACAAGGATGAACTCGCGCATGCGATCACCGCCGAACACGGCAAGGTGTTCACCGACGCCCAGGGCGAAGTCGCGCGCGGCATCGACATCATCGAGTTCGCCTGCGGCATTCCGCAGCTGCTCAAGGGCGACTTCACCGAGCAGGTGTCGACCGGCATGGACAACTGGACGCTGCGCCAGCCGCTGGGCGTGGTCGCCGGCATCACGCCGTTCAACTTCCCCGTGATGGTGCCGATGTGGATGTTCCCGGTGGCGATTGCCGCGGGCAATACCTTCGTGCTCAAGCCCAGCCCTACCGACCCCACGGCCTCGCTGATGATGGCCGAGCTGCTGCAAAAGGCCGGCCTGCCCGACGGCGTGTTCAACGTGGTCCAGGGCGACAAGGAAGCCGTGGACGCGCTGATCGAGCACCCCGATGTCAAGGCCGTGAGCTTTGTCGGCTCGACGCCGATCGCCAACTACATCTATGAAACCGGCGCGCGCCTGGGCAAGCGCGTGCAGGCGCTGGGCGGCGCCAAGAACCACATGGTGGTCATGCCCGACGCCGACATCGACCAGGTGGTTGACGCGCTGATAGGCGCGGGCTACGGCTCGGCCGGCGAGCGCTGCATGGCGATCAGCGTCGCGGTGCTGGTCGGCGACGTGGCCGACAAGGTGGTGGAAAAGCTGGTCGAGCGCACCAAGACGCTCAAGGTGCTCGACGGCGAGAACCTGGCCGCCGAGATGGGCCCCATCGTCACCCAGGCCGCGCGCGCGCGCATCGAAGGCTATATCGCGCTGGGCGAGCAGGAAGGCGCGCAGCTGCTGGTCGACGGCCGCGGCTTTGACGGCGCGCAGGCCGGCGCGGGCTGCGACAACGGCTTCTGGCTCGGCGGCACGCTGTTCGACCATGTGACGCCTGAAATGCGCATCTACAAGGAAGAGATCTTCGGCCCGGTGCTGGCCTGCGTGCGCGTTCCCGACTTCGCCCAGGCGGTCGAGCTGGTCAACGCCCATGAGTTCGGCAACGGCGTGGCCTGCTTCACGCGCGACGGCAACGTGGCGCGCGAGTTCGGCCGCCGCATCCAGGTGGGCATGGTCGGCATCAACGTGCCGATTCCCGTGCCTATGGCCTGGCAGGGTTTCGGCGGCTGGAAGAAGAGCCTGTTTGGCGACATGCATGCCTACGGCGAGGAAGGCGTGCGCTTCTACACCAAGCAAAAGAGCATCATGCAGCGCTGGCCCGAGAGCATTGGCAAGGGCGCGGAATTCGTGATGCCTACGGCGAAGTAAGGGCTGTTGGTTCGTAGTTAAGACACCCTTCGATCCTTCGACGGGCTCAGGACTCAGGATGAACGGTTGTTTACGTTCGTCCTGAGCCTGTCGAAGGATGAACGCCCAGCCGCCAGAACCCCAGCAGCGGCAACCCCCGCGCATCCCCGCTAAAATCCCGGGCTAACCCCCAAGGAGCGTTGCAGCGGTTGGTCCTATCCATCATCGGACCCACTGTCAGGCTTGGGGTTCCGTATTCCGCAACGACGCTCACCTGTTGGCCCTTGTTTTGTGCAGGTGAGTTGTATGCCGTCTGAAGTTTCCATTCCTCCGATGCGTCTGTCGGGCCTAGAGCCCGTGTTTGTGGGCGAGGACACGCTGTTCGTCAACATTGGCGAGCGCACCAATGTCACGGGCTCCAAGGCCTTTGCGCGCCTGATCCTCAACGGCCAGTTCGAGGATGCGCTGGCCGTCGCGCGCCAGCAGGTGGAAAACGGCGCCCAGGTGATCGACGTCAACATGGACGAAGCCATGCTCGACAGCGAGGCCGCGATGGTGCGCTTCCTGAACCTGATCGCCTCCGAGCCCGACATCGCCCGCGTGCCCATCATGGTCGACTCGTCGAAGTGGGCGGTGATCGAGGCCGGGCTGCGCTGCATCCAGGGCAAGGGCATCGTCAATTCGATTTCCATGAAGGAAGGCCTCGAGCCTTTCAAGCACCAGGCCAAGCTGGTCAAGCGCTACGGCGCCGCGGCGGTGGTGATGGCGTTCGACGAAAAAGGCCAGGCCGACACGTTTGCGCGCAAGATCGAGATCTGCGAGCGCGCCTACCGCATCCTGGTCGACGAAGTCGGCTTCCCGCCCGAGGACATCATCTTCGACCCCAACATCTTTGCTGTGGCCACCGGCATCGAGGAGCACAACAACTACGCGGTCGACTTCATCGAGGCCGTGCGCTGGATCAAGCAGAACCTGCCCGGCGCCAAGGTCTCGGGCGGCGTGTCGAACGTGTCGTTCTCGTTCCGCGGCAACGACCCGGTGCGCGAAGCCATCCACACCGTGTTCCTGTACCACGCGATCCAGGCGGGCATGGACATGGGCATCGTCAACGCCGGCATGGTCGGCGTCTATGACGACATCGAGCCCGTGCTGCGCGAGCGCGTCGAGGACGTGGTGCTCAATCGCCGGCCCGACGCCGGCGAGCGCCTGGTCGAGATCGCCGAGACCGCGCGCAGCGGCGCCAAGGACGAAAGCAAGCGCCTCGAATGGCGCGGCACGCCCGAGGCGCCCGTCACCGTCGCCCAGCGCCTGGCGCATGCGCTGGTGCATGGCATCACCGACTTCATCACCGAGGACACCGAAGAGGCCTACCAGGAAGTGCTGGCGCGCGGCGGCCGTCCGCTGCACGTGATCGAAGGCCCGCTGATGGCCGGCATGAACGTCGTCGGCGACCTGTTCGGCGCGGGCAAGATGTTCCTGCCCCAGGTGGTCAAGTCGGCGCGCGTGATGAAGCAGGCCGTGGCGCATCTCGTGCCCTACATCGAGGAAGAAAAGCGCCAGCAGCAGGCCGCGGGCCAGGACGTGCGCTCCAAGGGCAAGATCGTGATCGCCACCGTCAAGGGCGACGTGCACGACATCGGCAAGAACATCGTCACCGTGGTCCTGCAGTGCAACAACTTCGAAGTCGTCAACATGGGCGTGATGGTGCCCTGCCACGAGATCCTGGCCAAGGCCAAGGAGGAGGGCGCGGACATCATCGGCCTGTCGGGCCTGATCACGCCCAGTCTGGAAGAGATGCAGTACGTGGCCGGTGAAATGCAGAAGGACCCGTACTTCCGTGACCGCCAGATGCCGCTGCTGATCGGCGGCGCCACCTGCTCGCGCGTGCACACGGCCGTGAAGATCGCGCCCAAGTACGACGGCCCGGTGATCTACGTGCCCGATGCCTCGCGCAGCGTGGGCGTGGCGCAGAGCCTGCTGGGCGAAGGCCTGGAGGAGTATCTGCAGACGCTGGAAGCCGACTACGACAAGGTGCGCCAGCAGCATGCCAACCGCAAGCAGGTGCCTATGTGGCCGCTGGCCAAGGTGCGCGCGAACGCCACGCCGGTCGACTTCACGCGCGTGCCCCCTGCGCCGCGCGCGCTGGGCCGGCGCGTGTTCAAGAACTTCGATCTCAACGAGATCGCGCGCTTCATCGACTGGGGCCCGTTCTTCCAGACCTGGGACCTGGCCGGCCCCTATCCCGCGATTCTCGACGACGCCATCGTCGGCGAGGAGGCGCGCAAGGTCATGGCCGACGGCCAGGCGATGCTGCAGAAGATCATCAGCGGCCGCTGGCTCTCGGCCAACGGCGTGATCGGCCTGTACCCGGCCAACAGCGTGGGCGACGACATCGAGTTCTATACCGACGACAGCCGCACGCAGGTGCTGCTGACCTGGTACGGCATGCGCCAGCAGACCGAGAAGCAGGCCGTGGACGGCGTGCTGCGCCCCAGCCGCTGCCTGGCGGACTTCGTCGCGCCCAAGGACAGCGGCATCAAGGATTACGCCGGCCTGTTTGCCGTCACCGCCGGCCTGGGCATGGAGAAGAAGGAGCAGGAGTTCATCGATCAGCTCGACGACTACTCGGGCATCCTGTTCAAGTCGCTGGCCGACCGCCTGGCCGAAGCCTTTGCCGAATGCCTGCACCAGCGCGTGCGCACCGACCTGTGGGGCTATGCGCCCGATGAACAGCTCAGCAACGCCGAGCTGATCAAGGAAAAGTACCAGGGCATTCGCCCCGCGCCCGGCTATCCGGCCTGCCCCGACCATACCGCCAAGATCGCGCTGTTCGAGACGCTGCAATGCCCCGACATCGGCATGACGCTGACCGAAAGCCTGGCAATGATGCCCGCGTCCAGCGTCAGTGGCTTCTACCTGGGCCACCCCGATTCGACCTACTTCAACGTGGGCCAGATCGGCGACGACCAGCTGATCGACATGGCCAAGCGCCGCGGCATGGACGAGGCCGAACTGCGCAGCCTGCTGGCGCCCAACCTGGCCTGATCCCGGCGCCGGCGCGGCGGCGCGCCGAGTGCGCCAGTGGGACATTGATACCGGTTACCGTAGCCCTGCCGACGCCACTCCAGGAAAAGAAACGCAGCCATGAAAACCGCCGTCTTCAGCACCCGCCGCTACGACAAGTCCCTGCTCACGCAGGCCAACAGCGAGGCCGGCCATGAGCTGGTCTTCCTGCAGGACCGGCTGACGCGCGACACCGCGGCGCTGGCCGCCGGTTGCGCCGCGGTCTGCGTGTTCGTCAATGACAACGTCGACGCCGAAGTGCTGGCCCTGCTGGCCGCGCAGGGCACGCGCCTGGTCGCGACGCGCTCCACGGGCTACAACCATGTCGATGCTGCGGCCGCGGCGCGCCTGGGCATGGAGGTGGTGCGCGTGACCGACTACTCGCCGCATTCGGTGGCGGAGTTCGCCGTGGGCCTGCTGCTGGCCGTCAACCGCAAGATCGCCCGCGCCAGCGTGCGCACGCGCGATGGCAATTTCGAGCTCGACGGCCTGATGGGCTTCGACCTGCATGGCAAGACGGTGGGCGTGGTCGGCACCGGCAAGATAGGCACCATCTTCGCGCGCATCATGCGCGGCTTCGGCTGCACGGTGCTGGGCCATGATCTGCAGCCCAATCCGGTGTTCACCGCCATTGGCGGGCGCTATGTGGCGGTGCAGGAACTGATGGCCCAGAGCGACGTGGTCTCGCTGCACTGCCCGCTGACCGAGCACACGCGCCACATCGTCAACGCGCAGACCCTGGCGGGCGCCAAGCGCGGCGCCATCCTGGTCAACACCAGCCGCGGCGCACTGGTCGATACCGAGGCCGCGATCGAGGCGCTGAAGACGGGCCAGCTCGGCGGCCTGGCCATCGATGTCTACGAGCAGGAGGCCAGCCTGTTCTTCCAGGATCTGTCCTCGACCATCATCACGGACGATGTGATACAGCGCCTGGTGTCGTTCCCGAACGTGATCGTCACCGGCCATCAGGCTTTCTTCACGCAGGAAGCCATAGGCCAGATCATGCAGACCACCATTGCCAGCATCAGCGCCTTCGAGCGCGGCGCGGCGCTGGTCAACCGCATCCCTGTGGCCTAGCCCACGCGCGGCGAATGGCGCGGAAATTCCAACCTGGACATGAAATATGACCGTCGAACCATCGAGTCCCCGGCACTGGGAGACGATACTGGAAAGCATCGATCTCGAAATCGCCCAGCTGGCAATCGTTTGCCGCATACGCCTGCTCGACCCCGGCGTGATCGAGCGGGTGATAGATCGCAATGACATCGTCTGCGGGCACAAGAACCCGCAGGCGTTCGAGAAGCTGCGCGCGCTGCTGATCATGCACTTCACGGCGCGCGAGAGCGCCGCCCACGAACTGGGCGACGAACAGGCCAGCGCCATCACCGCCCACATTCGCGCCCACCTGGGCGCGCGGGTGGGCGATCAGCTCGGCACGCCGCGGCCCTGAAGCCCGGGCGCGGCGCTCAGAGCGCTGCCGACCAGGGCACCTCAGCCTTGGGCCGGCCGGTCGCAAAGAAGCTGTGCAGGTTCTCCAGCACCAGATCGGCCATGGCGCGGCGGGTCTCGTGCGTGCCGCTGGCCATGTGCGGTGCCAGCACCACGTTGTCGAGTTCCAGCAGCGCGGGCAGCGGCCGGGGCTCGTCCTCGAACACATCGAGGCCCGCGCCCGCAATGCGGCCCTGCTGCAGCGCCTGCACCAGCGCTTCCTCGTCGACCACGCTGCCGCGCGCGACGTTGACCAGAAAGCCCTGGGGGCCAAGTGCGTCCAGCACTTCGGCATTGACCAGATGGCGCGTCGCGGCGCCGCCCGCGGCCACCACCACCAGGTAGTCGGCCCATGCGGCCAGCTCCAGCAGCGAGTCCTTGTAGGCATGGGGCGAGCCTTCGACGGGGCGGCGGTTGTGGTAGCCGACCTCCATGTCGAAGCCCGAAGCGCGGCGCGCAATGGTCGAGCCTATGCGGCCCATGCCGAAGATGCCCAGGCGCTTGCCCGAGGCCCGGGTCTGCAGCGCAAAGCGGCCCTTGGCCCACTCGCCGCGGCGCACGAAGCGGTCGGCTGCGCTGACGCCGCGCGAGACGTCGAGCAGCAGCGCGAACGCCAGGTCGGCAACGCAATCGTTGAGTACGTCGGGCGTGTAGCCGACACGCACCTTCTGCGCGACCAGCGCGGCTTCGTCGAGCGCGTCGTAGCCCACGCCAAAGCTGCTCACGACCTGCAGATTGGGCAGGGCGCGCACCAGCTCGGCCTTGGCGCCCGTGCCGGCGCCCGTGACCAGGCCGACGAACTCGGCGCCATGCGCGGCGAGAAAGCCCGCGCGGTCGGCTTCCTGGTCGAGGCGGTGGATATCGAACTGTTCGGCGAGATCGCGGTCAAGAGAGGCCAGCGGCATGGGGCCGTTTTGCAGGAGACGGGGACGCAGAGACATGGGAGGACTTTCGATGCGCGCAAGCGCGGGTGCAGATACCTGTCGTTGAAAGAAAAGCGGACCGGGCTATTTTGATCGCGTTTGCGCGCGAAAAAACGCAGCGCCGCCCTACGGCTGCTCTTCCTGGGAATAGGCCAGCAGGCTCAGGCCGCTGCGCAGCGACTGCAGCTGCTCGGCGCCCAGCAGGGCCTCGTATTCCTGCTCTATGGATTTGATCGCCGCATGGATCTGCAGCAGGTAGTTCACGCCGTCTTCCGTGAAGCGCACCAGTTGCGCGCGGCCTCGGTGAAGATGGAGCGCTTCGTCAACCTGGGGATCGATACCGATCGAAGGCGGCGTCGCTGCCGCCTACCGCCAGGAACTGGCCCAGGCCGAGGACCCCGAGGCGCTGCGCCTGCAGCTCGAATCGGAGTACCACCGCATAGGCTCGCCGTTTCGCACCGCCGAGAAGTTCGGCATCGTCGACATCATCGCGCCCAGCACTACGCGGGCCTTGCTGTGCGATTGGGTCGAGGATGCCTATCAGCGCTGCGCCCTGAGCTTGGGCCCCAAGGGGCGAACGATGCGCTGATCCCGCGCCGGGGATGCACGCCGGCCTGTCAGGTTTTTTCGCAGGTTGAGGCGGAATGGCTTGTGGAAGCGCATTTTTGATAGCGCGATGGTGCTTCATGGGTCAAGATAAGCCCATGCCACCTTTGCTTGATTCCCTTTTGCGCCGCGGGCGCGTGCTGATACGCCCCATCCAACCCCTGATCGATGCGTTCCAGCTCTGGCTTGCGGCCGACGGGCTGCGCATGAGCGCGGCGATGTCGTTCTACGGCATTCTGAGCCTCGCGCCCTTGCTGCTGCTGCTCGTGGGTCTGCTGGGCTGGTGGGTGGACCGCTCCTATGTCGAGACCAACCTGCTGGGCCAGGTGCAGGCGGTGATCGGCGAGCGCGGCGCCCAGGTGGTCAAGGCGGCGCTGGAGAGTGCGCAGAAGCCGTCCGAAGGCAGCCTGGCGTCGCTGGTCGGCTTCGTGCTGCTGCTGTCGGGCGCGACCGGAGTCTTCGTCGAGCTGCAGTCGGCGCTGGAAAAGCTCTGGCAGATGGGCATGAAGGACCTGCCCGTGCAGCGCGCCGCCTGGTGGCGCATGGCGACCCTGCGCCTGCGCGGCCTGGCCTATGTGCTGGCGCTGGGCTTCTTGCTGCTGGTGTCGATGGTGCTGTCGACCGCGGTGCACATGCTCACCACCTGGGCCGGCAGCCGGCTGCCCATCGTACCGCTGGCGCCGTTGATCGGCGTGATCAACGAAGGCGTGGCCTTTGCGGTGGCAGTGGCGCTGTTTGTCGGCCTGATGCGCATAGGCACGGGACCCAAGCCCGCGCTGCGCTTTCTGCTGTTTGGCGCCGTGGTCGGCGCCACGCTGTTCACGCTGGGCAAGCAGGGCCTGGCGTTCTATCTGTCGACGGCCGCCGTGGTCTCGGCCTATGGCGCGGCCGGCTCCATCGTCGTGCTGCTGATGTGGATCTACTTCTCGTCGGCCATCTTGCTGTTTGCCGCGGCGACGGCCAAGGCCGTCTGCGATGCGCGCGCCAAGGAGACCGGCCGGCTGGGCCGCGTCGCCCAGCACCCGGACAGCAAGCTGCCCGCCCATGCTGGCGAAAACATCTGAGCGCGCCGCGCCCAGATAGCCCGGCTTACTTTTCGACGAAAGCGCGCTCGACGACGAAGTCGCCGGGTGTGGTCGTGTTGCCTTCCTTGAAGCCACGCTCTTCGAGCATGTGCTTGAGGTCGGCAAGCATTGCCGGGCTGCCGCACAGCATGATGCGGTCGGTCTCGGGGTTGAGTTCGGGCAGGCCGATGTCGGCCGCGAACTTGCCGCTCTGGATCAGGTCGGTGATGCGGCCCTGGTTGCGGAAGGGCTCGCGCGTGACCGTGGGGTAGTAGATCAGCTTGTCGCGCACGATCTCGCCGAGGAATTCATGCTCGTGCAGGTCTTTCTCGAACAGCTGCTGGTAGGCGAGCTCCTCGACCTGGCGCACGCCGTGCACCACGACGGCCTTCTCGAACTTCTCATAGGTCTCGGGGTCGCGCGCGACCGACAGCCAGGGCGCAAGGCCGGTGCCGGTGCCGATCATGTAGAGGTTCTTGCCGGGCAGCAGATAGTCGATCAGCAGCGTGCCCGTGGGCTTCTTGCCGACAATGATGGTGTCGCCGACCTGGATGTGCTGCAGCTTGGAGGTCAGCGGGCCGTTGTCGACCTTGATCGACAGGAACTCGAGGTGTTCCTCGTAGTTCGGGCTGGCAATCGAATAGGCGCGCAGCAGGTTCTTGCCGTCCACCTTCAGGCCGATCATCGTGAAGTGGCCGTTGGAGAACCGCAGCGATGTGTCGCGCGTGGTGGTAAAGGAAAAAAGGCGGTCGGTCCAGTGATGGACGGACAGCACGCGTTCTTCGTTGAAAGCACTCATGGCGTGAAAGAGATGTAGTGAAGCGGGAACCCGGCGTCAGACAGGTCAGGAGCTGGCTGGCGAAGCGCGGCGCAGGGCTGCGGGGCGTTCACGGGGCGGGCATCTGTCAAGCGGGCAAACCTGGACATTGTCGGGCATAAGGGGCTGTAAGGGTACATTTCATTCCAGTCCGTATTCAACCTAAGGAAATCGCATGACAAGACAAGCGTGGACGGTGGCCGCGGTGCTGGCGCTGACAGTGGGTCAGGCAGGCGCGCAGGGCGTGATCAAGATCGGCGAAATCAACAGCTACAAGGCCATGCCGGCCTTTCTCGAGCCCTACAAGAAGGGCATGGAGCTGGCGGTGGAGCAGATCAATGCGGGCGGCGGCATTGCGGGCAAGAAGCTCGAGCTGGTCACCCGCGACGACAACGGCAATCCGGGCGACGCGGTGCGCGCCGCCGAGGAGCTCTATGCGCGCGAGAAGATCGACGTGCTCACGGGCAGCTTCCTGTCGCATGTGGGCCTGGCGCTGACCGATTACGCGCAGCAGAAGAAGCGCTTCTTCCTCGCCTCGGAAACCCTTACCGACAAGGTGGTCTGGGCCCAGGGCAACCGCTACACCTACCGTCTGCGCGGCTCGACCTACATGCAGGTCGCGATGCTGGTGCCCGAGGCCGCCAAGCTGAAGAAAAAGCGCTGGGCGATCGTCTATCCCAACTACGAATACGGCCAGTCGGCGGTGGCGACGTTCAAGAAGCTGCTCAAGGAAGCCCAGCCCGATGTCGAGTTCGTCGCCGAGCAGGCGCCGGCCCTGGGCAAGATCGACGCCGGCAGCGTGGTGCAGGCGCTGGCCGACGCCAAGCCCGACGCCATCTTCAACGTGCTGTTCTCCGCCGACCTGGGCAAGTTCGTGCGCGAAGGCAATACGCGCGGCCTGTTCAAGGGCCGCGAAGTCGTGGGCCTGCTGACCGGCGAGCCCGAATACCTCGAGCCCTTGAAAAAGGAAGCGCCGCTGGGCTGGATCGTCACCGGCTACCCCTGGTACGCGATCAAGACGCCCGAGCACCAGGCGTTCATCAAGGCCTACCAGGACAAGTACAAGGAGCATCCGCGCCTGGGCACCATCGTCGGCTACGGCGCGATCAAGTCGCTGGAAGCCGGCCTGCGCAAGACCGGCGGCAGCGCCGACACCGAGAAGCTGATTGCCGCGTTCAAGGGGCTGCAGGTCGACATTCCATTCGGCCGCATCACCTACCGCCCCGAGGACAACCAGTCGACCATGGGCGCCTATGTGGGCAAGACGGCCTACGACGAGCGGCTGCAGCATGGCGTGATGGTCGACTTCCACTA
>NZ_JAVWWA010000005.1:33421-50070 GCF_036666375.1 Comamonas sp.
TCCGGACTGCTGGTGCAACTGCTCAACGGCCTGGCCAGCGCGTCGTCGCTGTTCCTGGTCTCGGTGGGGCTGTCGCTGATCTTCGGCGTCACGCGCACCATCAACTTCGCGCATGGCTCGTTCTACATGCTGGGCCTGTATGTCGCCTACTCGCTGGTCGGCCTGCTGGGCCAGCACATCGGCTTCTGGCCCGCGCTGCTGCTTGCGCCGCTGGTCACGGCGGCGCTGGGCGCGCTGGTCGAGATGCTGCTGCTGCGGCGCATCTACAAGGCGCCCGAACTGTTCCAGCTGCTGGCCACCTTTGCGCTGGTGCTGGTCATCAAGGACGCGGCGCTGTGGCTGTGGGGACCCGAGGAGCTGTTCGGCCCGCGCGCGCCCGGGCTCGAGGGCGCGGTCGACATCCTGGGCCGGCAGTTTCCGGTCTATGACCTGCTGCTGATTGCCGTCGGCCCCGTGGTGCTGGGGCTGCTGACGCTGCTGCTCACGCGCACGCGCTGGGGCACGCTGGTGCGCGCCGCGACGCAGGACCGCGAAATGGTCGGCGCCCTGGGCGTGAACCAGGCCTGGCTGTTCACCGCGGTGTTCGCGCTGGGCACGCTGCTCGCGGGCCTGGGCGGGGCGCTGCAGCTGCCGCGCGAGCCCGCGCATCTGGACATGGACCTGCTGACCATAGGCGCGGCATTTGTCGTCGTCGTGGTTGGCGGCATGGGCTCGATTCCCGGCGCGTTTGTCGCCGCGCTGCTGATCGCCGAACTCAAGGCCATCTGCATCTGGCTGGGCCTGGTGGAAATCGGCGGCGTGGAAATCTCGTTTTCCAAGCTGACGCTGGTGGTTGAATTCCTCGTCATGGCCGTGGTGCTGGTCTGGCGGCCCTGGGGGCTGATGGGCCGGCCGCAGGCAACGACGCGCGCGCTGGGCGAAGCCGAGGCGCCGCTCGCTGCGGCGGGCGCACGCGGCCGCGCCGCGACCTGGGCCGGGCTGGCGCTGCTGGCCGCGCTGCCGCTGCTCGCGGGCGAGAGCAGCTACGCGCTGGTGCTGCTGACCGACATCTTCATCATGGCGCTGTTTGCCGCGAGCCTGCATGCGCTGCTCGGGCCCGGCGGCATGCATTCGTTCGGCCATGCGGCCTACTTCGGCCTGGGCGCCTATGCCGCGGCGCTGCTGGTGCGCTCCAGCGGCCTGCCGATGGAAGCCGCGCTGCTGCTTTCACCGTTGTGCGCAGCCTGCGGAGCTTTGTTGTTCGGCTGGTTCTGCGTGCGGCTGTCGGGTGTGTACCTGACCATGCTGACGCTGGCGTTCGCGCAGATCACCTGGGCCATCTGCTTCCAGTGGGACGCGGTCACGGGCGGCAGCAACGGCCTCACGGGCGTCTGGCCCAGCGAATGGGCAGCGCAGGGCGCGGCCTTCTACTGGCTCACGCTGGCCGTGGTCGCGGCGTCCGTCTATCTGCTGCGGCGCATGCTGTTTGCGCCGCTGGGCTATGCCTTGCGCGCGGCGCGCGACTCGGCGCTGCGCGCCGAGGCAATTGGCATCGATGTGCGCCGCGTGCAGTGGGCCGGCTTTGTGATTGCCGGCCTGTGGGCCGGGCTCGCGGGCGCGCTGTTCGTTTTCTCCAAGGGCAGCATCTCGCCCGACAGCCTGTCGGTCACCAAGTCGGTCGATGGCCTGGTGATGGTGCTGCTGGGCGGCGTGCAGACGCTGGCCGGGCCGCTGGTGGGCGCGGGCGTGTTCACCTGGCTGCACGACACCATTGCGCGCCAGACCGATTACTGGCGCGCGCTGCTGGGCGGCGTGATGCTGCTGCTGGTGCTGATCTTTCCGCAGGGCATAGCGGGCTTTGCGCAGCAGCTGCAGGCAGCCTGGCAACGGCGGGAGGGGCGCGCATGAGCCTGCTCGAAGTGCATGGCCTGGGCAAGGCATTTGGCGGCGTCAAGGCCGTTGACGGCGTCGGCTTCTCGCTGGAAAAAGGCGAGCTGCTGGCGCTGATAGGCCCCAACGGCGCGGGCAAGTCGACCACCTTCAATCTGGTCGGCGGCCAGCTCGCGCCCGACAGCGGCTCGGTGCGGCTCGCGGGCCACGATATCGCGGGGCTGTCGCCGCGCGCGGTCTGGCGCCGCGGCGTGGGCCGAACCTTTCAGATTGCCGCGACCTTCGCTTCGCTGAGCGTGGTCGAGAACGTGCAGATGGCGCTGCTGTCGGCCGATAGCAAGGTGTTTGCGTTCTGGCGCCGCGCGGCCGGCCACCGGCGCGGCGATGCGCTGGCCCTGCTCGAACGCGTGGGCATGGCGGCCCAGGCCGACCGGCCCTGCAGCGCGCTGGCCTATGGCGACGTCAAGCGCGTGGAACTCGCGATGGCGCTGGCGCACGCGCCGCAGCTGCTGCTGATGGACGAGCCCACGGCCGGCATGGCGCCGGCCGAGCGGCTGGCGCTGATGGCGCTGACGCGCGCCCTGGCCAAGGAGCGGCAGATGGGCGTGCTGTTCACCGAGCACAGCATGGACGTGGTGTTCGGCCAGGCCGACCGCGTGCTGGTGCTGGTGCGCGGCAAGCTGCTGGCCGAAGGCCGGCCCGAAGCGATACAGCGCGATGCGCGCGTGCAGCAGGCCTATCTGGGCCACGGGCAGATTCTTGGAAAGCGCAGAACATGACCGCACCCCTTCTCGAAGTCCGCGGCCTCAACGGCTGGTACGGCGCCGCGCATATCCTGCGCGACATCGCGCTGAGCGTCGGGCCGGGCGAAGTCGTGGCGCTGATGGGCCGCAACGGCGCGGGCAAGTCGACCACGCTCAAGGCGATTGCGGGCCTGCTGGCGCGCAGCAGCGGCGAAGTCCGCTGCATGGGCCAGTCGATCGCGGGCTGGCCCGCCTACCGCATTGCGCGCCTGGGCCTGGGCTATGTGCCCGAAGACCGGCGCATCTTCACCGATCTCACGGTGCGCGAAAACCTCGAAGTCGGCCGCCAGGCGGCGCGGCGCTGGCCCGACGGCAGCGCCGCGCCGCACTGGACGCCCGAGCAGCTGTACGCGCTGTTTCCCAATCTCGGCGAAATGCCCGATCGGCTGGGTGCACGCATGAGCGGCGGCGAGCAGCAGATGCTGTCGGTGGCGCGCACGCTCATGGGCCAGCCGCTGCTGGTGCTGCTCGACGAGCCGTCCGAAGGCGTGGCGCCGCTGATCGTCGAGCAGATGGCGCAGACCATACTCACGCTCAAGGACCAGGGAATCGGCATTCTGCTGTCCGAGCAGAACCTGCCGTTCTGCGAAGCCGTCGCCGACCGCGCCTATGTGCTTGAAAAAGGCCAGATCTGCTACGCGAGCGGCATGGAAGAGCTGCAGGACAACCTGGCCGTGCGCCAGGCCTATCTGGGAATCTAACGCGTACGGCTGGCCCAGGCCAGCAGCGTGCCCAGCGCCAGCACGCCCGCGGCCAGTGCAAACAGCGGCTGGTACAGATGCGACTGCGCGTAGAGCCAGGCCATGCCCGTGCCCGACAGCGCCTGGGCCAGCGCGAACACCGCCGTCGCATAGCCCCAGATGCGCTTGTGCGCCAGCGGCCCGACCAGCTGCAGCAGCCGGCCCGAAGTCAAGGCCGCCATGCCCGGCGACAGCGCGCCGACGACAAACGACGACACGCCATAGGCCACGAGCTGCAGCGTGGGAGCCGGCCCCGACAGCAGCAGCCAGGGCAGGGCCACGGGAATGCACACTGCCGCGGTCTTGAGCGCCATGCCGCCGACCACGGCGCGGTGCCAGTCCCAGCGCGCCGCGCAGGCCGCGGTGACGATGGGCCCGATCAGCGCGCCCAGGCCGAACAGCCCCCATTGCAGCGCGCCAAAGGCCGTGCCGAGTTCACGCTCGCGCGCGAGGTAGTCGACCCAGAACACCGTGTGCGGCACAAAGCCCGCGGCGTCGCAGGCATAGGCGGCCAGCAGCCACAGCACGGGCAGCAGCCATAGCCTCCCTGTGGTCGGCGCGGGCTGAGGCGCGGCGGGCGCCGCAGGCTGCAGGCGTGCAAGCTGCGCCGCGGCCGCGGGAATCCTGCGGCTGCTGCGCCAGCCCCACCAGCCGCACAGCGCCGACACCAGCGCCAGCGCCACCCAGGTCCAGAACAGGTCCAGCCGCACCAGCGCCGGTATCAGCGTGGCCGACAGCAGCGCGCCCACGCCCACGCCCGCAAACAGCACCGGGCCGAGCACCGCGCGCCGCGCCGTGGGCAGGGCCGCCATCGCGGCCGAGGGGCCGACGACCATCAGCACCGCGGCGGCGATGCCGGCCAGGCAGCGCCAGGCAAAGAAGGTGACGAACGGCTGGGGCAGGGCCGACAGCGCAAAGCTCAGCGTCACGGCGACGAAGCTGCCCAGCAGCACGCGCGGCACGCTCCAGCGCTCGGTGAGCCAATGCGCGCCCAGCGCACCCAGCAGATAGCCCAGCAGCGTCGCCGCGCCCAGATAGGCCGCCTGGTCGGCGCTGAACCAATGCGCCTGCACCAGTGCCGGCATCAGCGCGGTAAAGGCCATGCGGCTCAGGCCCACGCCGCACAGCGTGCTCAGCAGTCCGGTCAGCAGCAGCGGGAGTTCGTGGCGGTGGATCAAGGCAGGCCCGGGAAGTGGCGCGGCACGGCGCCGCGCTCGCAGCTTGCGCGCTGCCGGCCGGTCTGGCAAGCCGCAGCTGTCGCCTGCGTGCGACGCTTCGCGTCTCAGCCCCGCGGCAACTGCCGGCGCACGAGATCGAGGCGCAGCGCCAGCCCCGGCAGCACGCGCGTGCGCAGCGCCGCGAGCGGCTGCTGCCAGCGCGCCGCATCGGCGCCGGGCGTGCGCGCGATGCGGCTCCAGGCCCAGCCCAGCAGCAGCAGGGCCAGCGCCTGCAGGTAGTCGTCGGCCACCGCATAGGGCAGCTGCGCATCGGTCTGTGCGGCATCGATCACCTCGGCCGTGAGCGTGTCGAAGCCGGCCAGCGCGGCGCGCAGTTCGGCATCCAGCGGCCGGGCCGGATCGAGTTCGGCGTGCAGCGAACGCAGCAGCTGCGCCAGCCCCTGGCCCTGGTCCGGCAGCACCTTGCGCACCAGCAGGTCTATGGCCTGGATCTCATTGGTGCCTTCGTAGATCATCGCCACGCGCGCGTCGCGCACATGCTGCTCCACGCCCCACTCGCGCACATAGCCGTGGCCGCCGAACACCTGCAGGCAGTCGCTCGCGCCCTCGAAGCCCTGGCGCGTCCAGGCGGCCTTGAGCACGGGCGTCACCAGGCTGCACCAGCGCTGGGCCTGGGCGCGCTGCGCGGCGTCGGGGTGCGCGCGCGCAGCGTCGAGCTGCAGCGCCGTGTGGTAGGCCAGCACCCGGCCGCCGTCTATCCAGCAGCGCTGCACATCGAGAATGCGGCGCATTGCCGGGTGTTCTATCAGCAGGTCGGCGCGGTCGTTGTCGCCGCGGCTCGCGGGGCGCGCGCCGGGCGCGCGCATCTGCCGGCGTTCATGCGCATAGGCATGGGCTTTCTGCCAGGCGGCGTCGAGCAGCCCCATGCCCTGGCCCGCGACCATGAGGCGCGCGGCGTTCATCATCAGGAACATCGCCGCCAGGCCCGCACCGCGCTCGCCCACCAGCCAGCCCGTGGCGTCGTCGAAGCGCATCTGGCAGGTGGCGCTGCCGTGCAGGCCCATCTTTTCCTCTATGCGTTCGCAGTGCACGGCATTGCGCGCGCCGTCCGGCAGCCGCTTGGGAACCAGAAACAGCGACAGGCCCTTGGGCCCGGGCGCGGCGCCGGGCAGGCGCGCGAGCACCAGGTGCAGGATGTTGTCGCTGAGGTCGTGCTCGGCGTTGGACGCAAAGATCTTGCTGCCGCGGATGCGGTGTTCGTCGGGAATCGCGCCCGCGCCCTCCACCGGCCTGGCCTGGGTCTGCACCAGTCCCAGGTCGCTGCCGGCCTGGGCTTCGGTCAGGCACATCGTGGGCAGCCATTCGCCCGAGGCCAGGGGCGCGAGGTAGCGGGCCTGCAGCGCGGCGCTGCCATGCTGCTTGAGGCATTCGTAGGCGCCATGGATCAGGCCGGGCGCCATGGTCCAGGCATGGTTGGCCGCATGCAGCCATTCGTAGAGCACGATCTCCAGCAGCCGCGGCAGGCCCTGGCCGCCGTCTTCGGGCGCGGCCGCGAGCGCGGGCCAGCCGGCCTGCCAGAACGCGCGGTAGGCCGCGGCAAAGCCCGGCGGCGTCGTGACTTCGCCCTGTGCCCAGCGGCAGCCCGCGGCGTCGCCGCCGGCGTTGAGCGGAGCGACGACCTCGCCGGCGAATTCCGCGGCCGCGTCGAGAATCTGCGCCATCAGCGGCGCGTCGATCTCGCTGTGGCCGGGCAGCGCCTGCAGCAGCGCGGGCGCCTGCAGCACATCGAAGACCAGGAAGGCGATGTCGTCGGGGCGGGGTTGGTAATGCATGGGATGGAAAAGAAAGCGCGCTGCGGATGCAGCGCGGATGGCGGGAGAAGAAGGGGCGGCGCGGCGCGCCGGCCCGGGCTTCAGGAGTCGGCCGTGAAGCCGATCTTCTTGATGATCGGACCCCAGTGCGCGTATTCGGCCTTCTGCCAGCGCTCCATTTCCGCCTGGGTCGTGCCGTGCGGAATCAGGCCCATGATGGCCAGGCTGTCGGTCACGCTCTTTTCCTTGAGCGCGGCATTGATCGCGGCATTGGCCTGGGCCTGCACCTTGGCCGGCGTCTTGGCGGGCGCGTAGAAGCCGAACCACTCCTCGGTCGTGAGTTCGGGAAAGCCGGCTTCGGCAAACGTCGGCACTTCCGGCAGCGAGGGGAAGCGCTGCGGGCCCGAGGTGGCGAGAATGCGCAGCTTGCCGGCCTTGTAGTTCGCGAGGTAGTCGCCGCAGGGCGACATCACCGAAGCGATCTGGCCGGCCACGGTATCGGTGACGGCCGGCACGACGCCGCGGTAGGGCACATGCTTGAGTTCGACACCGCTGTTGATGCCCAGCAGCGCGCCCAGGAAGTGGGGCGTGGAGCCCGCGCCCGGCGAGCCGTAGTTGGCCAGATCGGGATGGGCCTTGGCCCAGGCAAGGTAGTCCTTGACGGTCTTGACGCTGGCCGGAACCATGGGGCCGACGGCCAGGCCATGGTGCATGATCGCGCCTATCGATATCGGCGCGAAGTCCTGCGCCGTGTAGTTCAGCTTGCTGTAGATGTGCGGATAGTTGGCGATTGCCGAGACCTGGGCCAGCGCCAGCACCGAGCCGTCGATGGGTGCGGTCTTGAGCGTTTCCAGCGCAATGCGCCCGCCCGCCCCGGGCTTGTTCTCGACGATGCCGGAGAGGCGCGAATAGGCCGATCCGGCGAGCTTCTCACCGACGCGGCGCGCGACGTTGTCGCCCGAGCTGCCCGCGGGAAAGCCGTAGTAGATCTTGACCTGCTCGACGGTGTGGGCCGGGGTCTGGGCGCGTGCCGCAAGCGGGTGCAGCGCGGTGAGCGCGGCGCCGGCGCCGAGGGTGTGGATGAAGTCGCGTCGTGTCGTCATTTTTGTCTCCATTGTGGTTATCGTTGACGGGGGCGGGAACGGGGGGCAGGGTCAGCGCGGCGCCATGCGCAGCGCGCCGTCCAGCCGTATGACTTCGCCATTGAGGTGGCCGTTGGTCACCACCTGGCTGGCGAGCTGGGCGAACTCCTCGGGCTTGCCCAGGCGCGAGGGAAACGGAATGCTCGCGGCCAGCGACTGCTGCACGGCCTCGGGCAGCTCCTGCATCAGCGGCGTGGCGAACAGTCCGGGCGCGATGGTGCACACGCGTATGCCGTGCTGTGCGAGATCGCGCGCCATCGGCAGCGTCATGCCCACGAGGCCGCCCTTGGACGCGCTGTAGGCCTGCTGGCCCACCTGGCCGTCGAAGGCCGCGACCGAGGCCGTGAACAGCATCACGCCGCGCTCGCCGTCTTCCAGCGGCGCGAGCTTGGCGCAGGCCGCGGCAAACAGCCGGCTGACGTTGTAGGCGCCGATCAGATTCACGCTGACCACGCGCGTGAAGTCCTCCAGCGGCGCGGCGCTGCCGTCGCGCTGCACGATGCGCTTGGCGCTGCCTATGCCGGCGACATTCATCAGGATGCGTGCCTCGCCCAGGCCGGCCCTGGCCTGCTCCAGCGCGGCGGTGACGCTCGCGGTGTCGGTGATGTCGCAGGCGCAGGCCAGGGCGCGGCCCGCGCCATGCTCGGCGTTGATTGCCGCGGCAACGCGTTCGGCCTGCTGCAGATTGCGGTCGAGAATCGCGACCTTGGCACCCAGGCGGGCGAGTTCGCGCGCCGTGGCTTCACCCAGGCCCGAAGCGGCGCCGGTGACAAGTGCTGTATGTCCTTGGATTTGCATGGTGGTCTTCTCAGGCTTGGGGATAAAGAATGCCGGGCGCGCTGCCGTCATGCAGTGCATCGACCAGCGCCGCGCGGTGGGTCAGCACCGCGCGCTGGTTGACCGAGCCCTTGTCGGTGATTTCGCCGCGGTCCAGCGACGGCGGCTCGGCCAGCAGCAGCGCGCGCGCCACGCGGCTGGCGCTGCCCGTGGCCTGGCTGGCGAGTTGGGCCAGCAGGCCCTCGATCTGCGCGCGCACGCCGGCGCTGGCCAGCACCTCAGTCCAGGGGGCGTCGGCGCTCAATCCGCTGATCTCGCGGCAGCGCTGCGAAGGGAACATCAGCAGGCCGACTTCCCTGTGGTTCAGGCCGGTGACGACCACGTCCTGCAGATAGGGCGCGGCCGCGGCCAGCACCTTGGTGCGCAGCGGGCCGACGCTCACGAAGGTGCCCGTGGCCAGCTTGAAGTCCTCGGCGATGCGGCCGTCGAAGCGCAGGCCGCGGTGCACGTTGTCGGGGTCTATCCAGCGCACGGCGTCGCCGGTGCACAGGAAGCCTTCGTCGTCAAACGCTTCGCGCGTCGCCTCGGCATTGCGCCAGTAGCCGGGCGTGATGTTCGGGCCGCGGTAGCGGACTTCGGTCTTGCCGTCGACCTCGACCAGCTTGACGGTGGTGCCGGGCACGGGGCTGCCGATGTCGCCGGCCGTCACATCGGGGCTGTTGACGAACAGCGCCGAGGGCGCGGACTCGGTCATTCCCAGGCCCGTGGCCATGATGATGCGCTGGCCCAGCGCCGCTTCCTGCGTCGCGTGCAGGCTGTCCCATACCGGCTGCGACAGGCCCGCGCCCGAGTAGAAGAAAAAGCGCACGCGCGACAGCAGCGTGGCGCGCAATTGCGCATCGGTCTGCATCGCCTGGGCGATCATCTCGAAGCCCGTGGGCACGTTGAAGTAGACCGTGGGCGCGATCTCGCGCAGGTTGCGCAGCGTTTCTCCCATCAGCGCCGGCGTGGGCTTGCCGTCGTCGATGTAGAGCGTGCCGCCATGCTGCAGCGTGATGCCCACGTTGTGGTTGCCGCCGAACGTGTGGTTCCAGGGCAGCCAGTCGACCAGCACCGGCGGCGCTTCGGCCAGCGCGGGCAGCGACAGCGTGATCTGCTGCAGGTTCGCGCACCACATGCGCTGGGTGTTGATCACCGGCTTGGGCAGCTTGGTCGAGCCCGAAGTGAACAGGAACTTGACGATGGTGTCGGGGCCGGTCGCATGCATGGCCGCATCGATCGCCGCCGTGGCTTCGGTGGCCAGCAGCTGGGCAAAATCGGTGCTGGCGCGCCCGGCAAGCCGGCCTTCGACCAGCACCACTTCGACGTCGTGCGGCACGGTCGCGGCAATTGCCGGGCCGAAGCGCGTGCCATCGGCGGCCAGCACCAGGCCGGGCGTCAGCGTCTCGATCACATGGCGCAGCTTGGCGTAATCCTGGCTCACGGTCGCATAGGCCGTGGACACGGGGCAGTAGGGCACGCCCGCGTACATGCAGCCCAGCGCCATCAGCGCGTGCTCCAGGCTGTTTTCGGTGAGCAGCAGCACCGGGCGCTCGCGGCTCAGGCCGCGCTCCAGCAGCGCCTGACCTATGCGCCGCGCGGCGTCGAGCGCCTGGCCGTAGCGCAGGTGCTGCCAGTCGCCGGTCGAGCCATCGGGCAGGCGCGCGCGGCGCGCAAGAAAGCTGTTGTCCGGCGTGGCTTCGGCCCAGTGCAGCAGGTAGTCGGTCACGCGGCGCGCATAGGCGCCCAGCGGCAGGTCGGCGTCGAGGTAGCGCACGCCCGCGGCGCCGTCGCGCACGTTCACGCGCGTGACGCCGAAGTTCATGGGACGGTAGGGCGCGGCAGCGCCGGGGACGGCGCTTTCAGCGGGCAGGGCAAGGGCGGACATGGTGCGTGCTCCTTATTGCTTGCTGACCTTGGCCGCGCGGCCTTCGAGAAAGTCGGCCAGCCGCTGCTTGGCCTCGGGCGCGCTCTGGGCGATCGCGGCCATCATGGCTTCGGTGAAGTAGCCCTGGTCGGCGGACTGCTCGGCAATGCGCGGCAGCGCATGGATCAGCGCGTAGTTGGTCAGCGGCGCGTTCTGCGCCACGCGCAGCGCCAGCGCGCAGGCCTTGTCGAAGGCCTGGCCTTCGGGCACGAGGTATTGCGCCAGGCCTATGCGCTCGCCGTCCTGCGCGTCGTAGACGCGGCCCGTGAGCATCATGTCGGCCATGCGCGCCGCGCCAATCAATTTGGGGATGCGCACCGAGCCGCCGCCGCCGACGAAGATGCCGCGCGAGCCTTCGGGCAGCGCATAGAAAGTCGAGGCATCGGCGACGCGGATATGGCAGGCGCTGGCGAGTTCGAGCCCGCCGCCGACCACGGCGCCATGCAGCGCGGCAATCACCGGCACCGGGCCGAACTGCACGCGCTCGAGCGCCGCATGCCACATGCGCGAATGGTGCAGGCCCTGGCCGGCGTCGCGCTCCTGGAGTTCGCTCAGGTCCAGGCCGGCGCAGAAATGCGGGCCTTCGCCGTCTATGACCGCGGCGCGCACGCTCTTGGGCAGGGTCTCGAAGATATCGCGCAAGGCGAGGATCAGGCTGTCGCTGAGCGCATTGCGCTTGGCGCTGCGCGCCAGGCGGATGACGGCAACTTCTTGTTCGTCGCCGCGCAGTTCGAAATGGATGTCGGGGTGGGTCATGGTGCTCTCCGTATGGTTTGATTTTGGTTATTATTTATAACCATATCAATACGGAAAAGCGGCTTTGATCCTGGGACTTACCCGCGGGAGTTCAGTCGTAGACTTTTTGCAGCAGCCGGATCAGCGTCTTGCGTTCGGCCGCCGTGAGGCGCTCGGTGGCCTCGAGTTCGAGTTCGGTGACGGTCTGCTCGGCCTGGGCGTTGAGCGCCTGGCCGGCGTCGGTCAGGTACAGGCCCACGGCGCGGCCGTCGAGCGGGTGCGGCAGGCGCACGATCAGCCCGCGCTTGTCGAGGCTGCCGACCAGGCTCACCAGATTGGGCGGAAGAATGTTGAGGCTGGCGCAGACCTGGCGCGAAGTGATGCCGGGGTTGTGCGCTATCAGGTTGAGAAGCGAGAAGTCGACCACCTTGAGGTCGTACTGCGCCATGCGTTCGACGAACAGGCCGATCACGGACAGCGCGGCGCGGCGCGCGTTGTAGCCCACATGCGTGCGCAGGAAGTCGGTATTGACGGTGTCGACCATGTCGACGGTCACGGCAGAGGAAAGGGATTTGGCGCGGGGCATGCAGCAATTGTGCCGCGGGCGTAAAGCTATCGTTTCGGCAATGCACACAGACGTTGGCTGCTGCGCACGGCCATCTGAAATATCTGAAATTATCTAAAAACAGATAAAATATCTAGATCAAGATAATTGCAGATAATCACCATGATTGCCTTTCAACGTACGCTCCTGGCGCAAGAGCTGGTCGCAGCTTTGCAGGGCAAGGCTCTGCTTGGCGATGCCCACAATGGACTGTTTCTGGCGGCGCCGCGGCGTACCGGAAAATCGACCTTTCTTCAAGGAGATCTACGGCCGGCGCTGGAAGCGGCTGGCGTGGTGGTGGTCTATGTCGATCTGTGGGCGGATGCACGGCGCGATCCGGGCGTGCTGATCGCGGAGTCCATCGCGCGCGCACTGGAGGCGCAACTTGGCGTGGTCGCGCGTACGGCCAAAAAGGCCGGTCTCGACAAGGTGAAAGTGGGCGGGTTGGAGGTCGATACCAGCAGGATCGGCAAGGTGGATGGTCTGACATTGACGGATGCGCTGCGCCTGTTGCATGCCAACGCGGCCAAACCCGTGGCGCTGATCGTTGACGAAGCGCAGCATGCGCTGACCAGCGAAGCCGGAGAGGCCGCAATGACGGCGCTGAAATCGGCGCGCGATCAGCTCAATCAGCCTGGCGCGGTGAAGCTGATGCTCGTGATGTCGGGTTCCGACCGCGACAAGTTGCTGCGACTGGTCCATACCGCTGCCGCGCCTTTCTATGGATCGCAGATCCAGCGCATGCCGCCGTTGGGGCCGGATTTCATCGCGTATGTTGCTGCCTTGATAGAAGCACAGCGTCCGGATCTGAGGCCGGTGGATCAGGGACTGCTGCAGCAGTCGTTTGCAGTATTTGGCTATCGCCCGCAGTTCTTCATGGCTGCCCTGGGACAGATGCTGAGCCCCTTGGCGGCCTTGACGGGGCGTTTCGAGCCGGCCCTGCTGGAGGCCGCGATGCAGCAGCAGGCGCAGGACGAAGCACAAATGGAGTCAGACTACCTGGGCCTCAAGCCAGCGGAGCAGGCCGTGCTGTGGCGCATGTTGGAGCAAGGCCCGCGCTATCGTCCATACGATGCCGAAGCCTTGCGCTTTTACCGTGACAAGACGGGCCATCCGGTAAGCGTGGCGCAGGTGCAGAAAGCGCTGGAGGCGCTGCGCCAGCGCATGCCCGCGCTGGTGTGGAAGTCGGCACGCGGCGAGTACGCGTTGGAAGACGCCGCCATGCATCGCTGGTTCGAGGCCTTGGTGCAGGCCGGCCGCTGGCCGCCACGTCCAGGCCAGGAGCAGCTGCCTTTCGACGAGGAGTGAAGCGCCGTACCCGCTGCTAGTGCGCGCCCAGCAGCGCGCGCCGATACTGCACGGCCTCGGCCACATGCGCGGTCTCGATGTGCGCGCTGCCCGCCAGATCGGCAATCGTGCGCGCGATCTTCAGCACGCGGTGCAGGCTGCGGCCCGACCAGCCCAGGCGCGCGGCCGCCGACTGCACCAGTTCGCCGGCCGCGGGCGCCAGCCCGAGGTGCTGGTCGATGGCCCGTCCCTGCAGTGCCTCGTTGGCCAGGCCCTGGCGTTCGAGCGCCAGCGCATGGGCGCGCACCACGCGTGCGCGGATCTGCGCCGTGGTCTCGCCGGCGGCGGCCTGCAGCAATTGCGCGGGCGGCAATGCGGGCACTTCGACATGCAGGTCGATGCGGTCGAGCAGCGGCCCGCTGAGCTTGCCCTGGTAGCGCGCGACCTGGTCGGGCGTGCAGCGGCAGCGCCGCAGCGCCGAGCCCCAGAAACCGCAGGGGCAGGGGTTCATGGCCGCGATCAGCTGAAAGCGCGCGGGAAACTCGGCGCGCTGCGCGGCGCGCGCAATCGTGATGCGGCCGGTCTCCATGGGCTCGCGCAGCGCTTCGAGCGCGGCGCGGCTGAACTCGGGAAACTCGTCGAGAAACAGCACGCCGTGGTGGGCCAGGGAAATCTCGCCGGGGCGCGGCGGCGAGCCGCCGCCGACCAGGGCCACGGCGCTGGCCGTGTGGTGCGGGCTCACCGTGGGGCGCCGGGCCCAGCGCTGGGCGCAAAAGCGCCCGCTCAGGCTGGCCAGCGCCGCGGTCTGCAGCGCTTCGTCGACCGACATCGGCGGCAGCAGGTCGGCAAAGCGCTGGGCCAGCATGGACTTGCCCGCGCCCGGCGGGCCTATGAGCAACAGGCTGTGGCCGCCCGCGGCGGCGATCTCCAGCGCGCGCTTGGCCTGGGCCTGGCCCTTGACATCGGCCATCTCCGCGCCGCTGGCGCAGGCGGGCAGGGGCGCGGCCTCGACCCGCTGCCAGCCCGGCGTGGAAGCGGGCCCGGCCGCGCCATCGGGACGGTGCATGAAGGCCTGGACCACGTCAAGCAGATGCCGGGCGCGGAACACGCGCGACTGCGGCACCCAGGCGGCTTCCTCGGCGCTGCCCGGCGGCAGCACCTGCTGCAGGCTCTCGCGCTGCTGGCGCAGCGCCAGGCTGGTGGCCAGCGCGCCGCGCACCGGGCGCAGCTCGCCCGACAGCGACAGCTCGCCGGCAAACGTCCAGCCATCGAGCCGGCGCGCATCGATCTGGCCGCTGGCGGCAAGAATGCCCAGCGCAATGGGCAGATCGAAGCGGCCTGAATCCTTGGGCAGGTCGGCGGGAGCGAGGTTGACCGTGATGCGCTTGTTGCCGGGAAATTCCAGCCCTGCATTGACCAGCGCGCTGCGCACGCGCTCGCGCGCCTCCTTGACTTCGACATCGGCCAGGCCGACCAGCGAAAAGCTGGGCAGGCCGTTGGCCAGGTGCACTTCCACCGTGACTTCGGCGGCATGCAGCCCGAGCAGGGCGCGGCTTTGAACAAGGGCGAGGCTCATGGTGGCGGGTGATCCAGGCGCGCAATAGTTTGCCACGCGCGTGCTGTCCCGCACAGGGCGGCATGACCTTGGCGCGGTCATGGCGGCCAGGCGAGCCGCTTCAGGTGCTGTCGCGCTGCACCAGCGTGAAGCCGATGTCGAGCCGCCGCGCCGCGGGCGCCAGGCCTTCGGCGCGGTCCATGATCCATTGCGCCGCCTGCTCGCCCATGGCCGTGCCGTTGATGCGCACCGTGGTCAGCGAAGGCAGCAGATCCTTGGCAAAGCTCAGATCGCCAAAGCCGATGACGGCCAGGTCCTGCGGGATCTTCAGCCCGCGCGATTGCGCTTCGGTCACCACGCCCCAGGCCGCGACATCCGTGCTGCAGAACACCGCGTCGATGTCGGGATGGTCATCCAGCAGGGCGGCAAACGCGGCGCGTGCGGCGCCTAGCGTCAGCGGCGCCTTGGCGCTGGCCGTCGGCAGCTGTCCCTGGCCCAGTCCCAGCGCGGCGAGTCTGGCGGCAAAGGCAGCGCGCCGCAGGCCCGCGCGCGGGTCGTCGCCGGTGACCATGGCCGGCCGGCGCCGGCCCAGCCGCGCGATGAATTCGGCGACCTCGTGGCCCACCGCCTGGTGCGAGAAGCCAATCAGCATGTCGACCGGATCGGCGCACAGATCCCAGGTCTCGACCACGGGAACGCCGGTGGCTTTGAGCCGCTCACGCGCGGCGGCCGATTGCACGATGCGGGTCAGCACGATGCCGTCCGGGCGGCGGCTGAGCAGGTTCTCCAGCAGCTGTTCCTCGTCGGCGTCGTCATAGCCGCTTTCGCCCAGCATCAGCTGATACCCGCGCCCGGCCAGGGCCTGGCTCAGCGCCTGCAGCGTCTCCTGGAACACCGGGCCGCTGATGGTGGGCACCAGGGCCGCGACCAGCCGGCTGCGGCCCGAGGCCAGCGCGCCCGCCAGGCGGTCGGGAACATAGCCGCAGTCCCGTATCGCCTGGCGCACCCGGGCCAGCGTTGCCGGGGGCACGGATTGCGGGGTGTTGAGCACCCGCGAGACCGTCTGCGTCGAGACCTCGGCCCGCTTTGCGACGTCCGCCAGCGTGACGCGGCCGGTGCCGCGGCGCGCCTTGCGGGTGGGCGGCGGGGTGGGCGTTGTGGATGGGGAAGGCATGGGCGGGGCGGAAAAATCGTAACCATACCCTTTCAGACCCTGGTCTTAGGCGAATCCAGCGTTCATTCGGGTTTGCATGGACATGAAGCTGATATGTTAGCGCTAATAATTAGCGCTAACAATTGCTGTTTCACCAAGGAAAATTGCATGCTGACCGATACCCAGGGCGTCTACATCGTTGCCCAGACTCCCTTCCAGGCCGATGGCGCCATCGACCTGCCGAGCATAGACACGCTGGTGGATTTCTACAGCCGCCACGGGGCCGACGGCTTCACGGTGCTGGGCGTGGCCGGAGAAGCCGCCAAGCTCACGGCCGCGGAGGCGCTGGCCGTCGCCCAGCGCTTCATGCGGCGCGCCGGCGGCAAGCCGGTGATTGTCGGCGTGAGCAATTCCAGCATCGCCCAACTGGCGGAACTCACCGCGCAGGTCATGGATGCGGGTGCCAGCGGCGTGATGATCGCGCCGCCCACGGGGCTCAGGTCCGAGGAGGAGGTCTTCAACTACTTTGCCGGCGTCTTCGCGCGCATCGGCAATGTGCCCACCGTGCTGCAGGACTTTCCGTTCTCCACCGGCGTGTGGATGTCCGTGCCCACCATCTGCCGGCTGGTCCACGAGTTTCCGCAGATCCAGGTGCTCAAGGAAGAGGACCTGCCGAGCATCACCAAGATCACGCGGCTGCGCGCAAGCCTGGAGCGGCGCATTGCCATCCTGACCGGCAACAACGCCATGTTCCTGCCGCTGGAAATGGGCCGCGGCGTCGACGGGCCGATGGCGGGCTTCTCGCACCCGGAAATGCTGTCGGGCGTCTACCGGCTTCTCAAGCAAGGCCAGGTCGAGGCTGCGCACGACCTGTTTGACATCTACCTGCCGCTGCTCAGCCACGAGAACCAGAGCCAGTGGGGCGTCGCGGTGCGCAAGGAAGTGCTGCGCCGCCGCGGCGCGATCGCCTGCGCGGCCATGCGCCAGCCCGGCCCCCGGCTGACGGCGGTCGACTTGGCGGAAATCGAT
>NZ_JAVWWA010000005.1:50170-87676 GCF_036666375.1 Comamonas sp.
GGCAATCTGCGCGCCCGGTCCGCCGTGTTGCCGGCCCTCCGGGGCGCTGGCGAACTTCCTGCGTTTCATGCTGTCTTCCTGCCATCTGTATGCCGATCTGCGTGCACCAGGCGCCGCTGGGCGCACCGGGAGAGGCGCGCCTTGAATCCGCGCGCGCCCGAAGATGCCGCAGAGGACGACCCGCTGCGCTCCCTGCTGGCGCGCACCTATGCGCGCTGGCGCCAGCCGCTGCAGCGCCTGCTGGGGCGGCGCCTGCACCGCAAGGAGGACGCCGAAGATGCGCTGCAGGATGTCTTTGCACGCTATGCGGCGGCCGGCAAGGCGCTGCCCGCGGACCAGCAGGAGGCCTACCTGCGCGTCGTGGCGCGCAATGTCGCGAATGACGCCTGGCAGAGATCCACACGGCGCGAACAGGTCGAAGCGGTATCGCTGGACGAACACGCGGACCTGGCCGCACAGGTCGCGGCCGACGCGGCAGCGGATCCGCTGCGCCGTCTCGATCAGCGCCAGCGCCTGCAGCGTCTCGAGCAGGCGCTGGCCGAGCTGCCCGAGCGCCGGCGCGAGGCCTTCGTGCTGCACAGCATCGACGGCCTGACACAGACCGAAGTCGCGCAGCGCATGGGCATCTCGCGCCGCATGGTCCACAATCATGTGACCCTGGCCCTGGCGTATTGCCAGTTGCGCGTGCAGTACCGCAGCCCCGAAGAAATGAAGATCGCCCAGGCACTGATGGCGCGGGCCGCGCTGCCCGAAAACGATCCCTCCAGCGAAGCGGCCGACGCCGATGACCGCCCATGACACTGACCCCTGAACTGGCGCTGCGCCACCAGCGGGCCGCGGACTTCTTCGTGCGGCGCGGCGCTGCGGGCTGGACCGGGGCCGACGAGCGCGAACTCGATGCCTGGCTGGCCGATGCCAGCAACCGCGCCATCTACGACGGCCTGGCCGTGACCGCGCTGGATCTGCAACAGGTCCGGCGCCCGCGGCTGGCGTCCGATGCCGCGCCTGCCGCGGGCCGACGCCCGGCCGCGCCTGCAGCCGCGCAGGGCCGCCCGGCCCAGGTGACAGCCCGCCGCTGGCGCAAGGCCTGGGCGCCGGCCCTGCTCAGCGCGCTGCTGCTCGTGGGTGGCGGCTGGTACTGGTGGGACCACCACCCCAGCTACACCCTCGACGTGGCGACCGGGCCGGGCGAAATGCGCGCCGTCGCCCTGCCCGACGGCACGCGCGTCACGCTCAACTTCGACAGCCGCCTGAAGGTGCGCTACTACCCGCGCCGGCGCAATGCCGAGCTCGCGGGCGGCGAAGCATTCTTCCAGGTCGCGCCCGATGCGCAGCAGCCGTTCAGCGTCGACAGCGGCACCAGCCAGGTGCGCGTCGTGGGCACGGCGTTCAACCTGCGTTCCGGGCCGCCGCAATTCGTCGTCAAGGTGCTCGAAGGCCGGGTCGAGGTGCGCCCCGATCGCCGCCGCGCCGACGCGCCCGTGCTGCTGCTGGGCGCGGGGGCGGGCGTGAGCGTCGATGCGGCTTCGGGCCGGCACACCGCCGTGCCGGTCGCGGCAGACTCCGTGGGCGACTGGCGCCATGGCCAGTTGGTGTTCGCGCAGACGCCGCTGGCCGAAGTCGCCGCGGAACTGGCACGCTACCTGGGCAGGCCGGTGCGCGTGGAGGGCGCAAAACTCGCCGCTCTGCCGGTCTCGGGCCTGGCCATCACCGAGGCGCCCGCGGGTTTTCTGCGCTCGCTGCCCATGCTGCTGCCGGTGCGCGTGCAGGACCTGGGCGTTGACGGCTGGCGCATCAGCGCGCGTTGACGCGCCAGGCCGCGAAAAAATTTCGCGCACCACGTTCCCACTTTGCGCGCGCCCGCCGTTTATCTCTGCAAGGGCCTGAATTTTTCGCGCCCTCCGGTTGCCAGCCAGTACCTGCCTGCGTGCAGATCAGCCACAGCCTGAAAAACCAACGCAGATCCGCAGGACAGCAAATGAAAACAAGACAGTTGAGGGGCGCCTTCGCGGGCGCGGCATTGCAGCGCAACATCCGGGCCTGGCAGCCCGCGGGCACGGCGCTAGTCGTCGCCGCCGCGCTGGCACTGATGGCGGCGCCCGCGCAGGCGCAGCAGGCGCTGGCATTCGACATTCCCGCCCAACCGCTGGCGGGCGCCTTGCGCGCGTTCTCGCAGCAGGCCAGGCATCAGGTGCTGTTCGACCAGCAGGTCGTGGCCGGCCGTTCGGCGCCTGCCGTGCAGGGCCGCCAGACGCCGCGCCAGGCGCTCGATCGCCTGCTCGCGGGAACCGACGTGCAAGTCATCGATTCGGAACCCGGAGCGTTCACGCTCAGGGCCGTTCCCAAGGAGCCATCGGCGTCGGCCGAGCATGCGCTGGCCGTGGTGTCGGTCTCGGGCAAGGCCCCGGGCTCGACCACCGAGGGCACGGGCTCGTACACCACCTTTTCGACCAGCAGCTCGACGCGGCTGAACCTCACGCCGCAGGAGACGCCGCAGTCGGTCACGGTGATCACGCGCCAGCGCATGGACGACCAGCGGCTCTACAGCCTCGGCGATGTGCTGGAATCCGCCGTGGGCATCACGATGAAGCCCTTCAGCCTGGGCTCGGACAGCCCGCAGATGTGGGCCCGTGGCTCGAGCATCACCAACTTCCAGGTCGACGGCGTGCCCACCGCCGCGGCGATGAGCAACTACCTGCAGAGCACGGCGATCTACGACCGCGTGGAAGTCGTCAAGGGCGCCACCGGCATCATGAGCGGCGTGGGCACGCCCGCCGCCACGATCAACATGATCCGCAAGCGGCCGACCAAGGAAGCGCAGACCCAGATCAGCGCCGATGCCGGTTCCTGGTCGCGCCGTGGCGCCGGCGTGGATATCTCGCGCCCGCTCAACGAAGACGCTTCGGTGCGCGCGCGTCTGGTGGCCGACTACAAGCGCGACGGCGCCTGGGTGGACAACTACCAGCAGGACTACGCCACGCTGTACGGCATCGCCGAGGTCGATCTGGGCCCGCGCACGCTGCTGACCGCGGGCTTGAGCCACATCACGCGCAACACCAACTCCCCCATACGCGCGTTCTGGGAGGTCTACACCAACGGCCAGCCCACGGGCGCGTCGCTGGCGAACGGCGCGTCGCCGGACTGGGCCTTTTACGATCACAAGGTCGACAACGTCTTTGGCTCGGTCGAGCACCGATTCGATTCGGGCTGGAGCGCCAAGGCCGAGCTGACCCATGGCCGCTACAGCTATGAGTCGTTCATGGCTTCGCCCGTCAATGCGGTGAATCAGGCGACCGGCCTGGGCGGCAGCACGCAGATGATCCACTGGGCCAGCGCCGTCGAGCAGACCAGCCTGGATGCCTATGCCACGGGCCCGTTCACGCTGTTCGGGCGGCGCCATGAGCTGATCGGCGGCGTCACGCTGTCGCGCCTCGAGCAGGAAAGTCCGGGCTATGCGTCGCCGCGCCAGGCCATCAACGACATCTTCAACTGGACCAACGAGGTCGCCAAACCTACATCCGCCTCGACCGGTCGCTCCACGTCTCAGGAACACCAGTACAGCGCCTACCTCAATTCGCGGCTGCAACTGAGCGATGCCACCAGCCTGCTGCTGGGCAGCCGCTTCACCAACTGGAAGCAGGAACGTGACTCGCTGAGCTACGCCAGCGGCAATGTGACTGCGGTGCGCCTGCGCGAAGACGGCATCTTCGTTCCCTATGTGGGCCTGGTGCATGCGCTCAACGACACCTATTCGCTCTACTCCAGCTACACCAAGATCTTCAATCCCCAGCCCGACTATGTGATCGACCTCAACGGCGACCGGCTGGCGCCCGAAGAGGGCATCAGCTACGAAGTCGGCCTCAAGGGCAGCTTCTACGAGGGCGCGCTGAACTCCAGCCTGTCGCTGTTCCGCACCCAGCAGGACACGTTCCCGGTGTGGGACGCGGCAACGCGCACCTATACCGCGATAGACGACACCATCACGCAGGGCGTGGAAGTCGAACTGGCCGGCGAGATCGCTCGCGGCTGGCAGATGGCCACCGGCTACACCTACAGCAAGACGCGCGACAAGGACGGCCAGCGGCTGATGACGCGCATTCCGCTGCACACCTTCAAGCTGTCCACGACCTACCGCCTGCCCGGCGACTGGAACCGGCTGACGCTGGGCGGCGGCGTGCATTGGGAAAGCAAGACCGGCGACCCGCTGGCCACCTATACCCAGCAAGGCTATGCGCTGCTCAATCTGATGGCGCGCTATGAGGTCAGCAAGCAGCTGTCGGTGGCGGCGCATCTCAACAACGCCTTCGACAAGCGCTACCTCTCGGGCGTGTCGGATACGCGCGGGCTTTATGGCCCGCCGCGCAACTTCATGGTGTCGATGAAATACCGCTTCTGACCGGCCCGGGCGAAGAGCGTTTCCAGTAAGCGTTTTTTGTGGAGGTGAGTGCAGCGCTCTGAGATGGAGCACAGGCCGTCCATCCTTCGACAGGCTCAGGACGAACGGTTTTCATGTGGTGCGCTGCCCACCCCCACCGTTCGCCCTGAGCCTGTCGAAGGGCGTTTCAGGGCGTAATGGTCAGGACAAAACCGCTCTAGCCGACAGGGCGGCGCATGACCGGCGCATGCCGCTCCAGCAGCGCCGTGACCCAGGTGATGAACGCGCGCAGCTTGGCGCTCACATGGCGCTGCGGCGCATAGGCCAGATAGAGCGGCATGGGCGCCATCTGCCAGTCCTCGAACAGCGGCACGAGTTCGCCGCTGTCCCTGTGGGCCCTGGCCATGTATTCGGGTAGCCACAGCACGCCCATGCCGGCCACGCCGGCGGCGATATAGGCGTTGCCGTCGTCCACCGACAATGCGTGGCGCCCGCGCACTTCAAGGCGTTCGTCGCCGCGCTGCATGGCATAGGACGCGGCCCTGCCGTGGCGCGCCCAGTGAAAGCCGACGATGCGCTGGTGCGTGCCTTCGAGCTCGCGCGGGTGGGCGGGCACGCCGGCCAGCGCGAGATAGCGCGGCGCGGCGTAGACGCCCAGCGGCAGGTCGGCGACATGGCGCTGGATCAGCGACTGGTCGGTGAGCGCGCCGCCGCGCAGCACGCAGTCGACGTTCTCGCCAATGATGTCGACCATGCGGTCGCTGACGCCCAGGTCGAGCTGGATCTCGGGGTGGCGCGCATGGAAGTCGGGCAGGGCCGGCACCAGGATCAGCCGCGCCAGCGGGCTGGGCACATCGACGCGCAGCCGGCCGCGCGGCGATTGCGCGCCGCCCGACAGGCTGGTCTCGGCGTCGTCGACATCGGCCAGCACGCGCCGCACGCGCTCGTAATACGCGGCGCCGTCGGCCGTGACGTTGACCTTGCGCGTGGTGCGATGCAGCAGCTTCACGCGCAGCCGGGCTTCAAGCTGCTGCACCAGCTGCGTGACGCTGGTCTTGCTCATGTGCAGCGTCATTGCGGCCTTGGTGAAACTGCCGGTTTCCACCACCCGGGCAAACGCCTGCATGGCGTCAAAGCGGTCCATTCGTACTCCAGATTCCGTGATGATTGTTTGGATTTTACAAACAGTGATGCACAGACTTGCTGGTTTATCGACGCGGACGCGGCCCCTAAAGTGGGCGCATATCCACTGAAGAAAGAACCCCATGACGCAACGCGATGTGGTCTTCCCGCCGGGCCGCCAGGCGCTCTATGAACGCAACCGCTATTCGCCCGCGGTGCGCGCCAACGGCATGCTGTTCGTCTCGGGCCAGGTCGGCAGCCGCGAGGACGGCTCGCCCGAACCCGGACTCGAGGCCCAGGTGCGGCGCGCGTTTGCCAACCTCAATGCGGTGCTGGGCGCGGCCGGCTGCACGTTTGACGATGTGGTCGATGTCACGGTGTTCGTCGTCGACCCCGAAGCCCATTTCGAGACCATCTGGAAGATCGTTCCCGAGTTCTGGGGCCAGGCGCCTCACCCCACGCTCACCGGCGTGGGCGTGACCTGGCTCTACGGCTTCCAGTTCGAGATCAAGGTGATCGCCAAGCTGCCCGAGGCCGCGGCGGTCTAGCTGGCGCGGCCCGCATGCAGCGCCAGCCCCGGCGTCGCCAGCGTGGCGCGCAGGATGCGGCCGTGCGTGGAATCGGTCACATAAAGCGTGCGCCGGTCCGCGCCGCCGAACGCCAGATTGGTGGTTGAACTGCCGGCCACCCCGCGCAGCACTTCGACCGGTTCGGCGCGTGAGTTGAGTACCCAGACATAGCCCAGGCCGGGGTTGGCGATCAGCAGCTTGCCTTCGGCATCGACGGCCAGGCCATCGGGGCCGCTGGGACCGTACGAGGTGAAGAACTGGCTGACCTTGGCGACGCTGCCGTCGGGCAGCAGCGGCACGCGCCAGACGCAGTTGCCGCGCGTCACCGCGAGGTACAGCACGCGGCCGTCGGGCGACAGCGCGACGCCGTTGGGGCTGGGCACATTGTTCAGCAGCAGATCGAGCTGGCCGTTCGGGCGCAGCCGGTAGAGCCGGCCGCTGGGGTCGTGCAGACCGCTCTGGCCCTGGTCGGTGAAATACAGATTTCCTTCGGCGTCGAAGACCAGGTCGTTGACGCCCTTGAAGCGCTCGCTGTTGCGGCGCTCGAGAAAGGGCGTGACCTCGCCGCTGGCGACATCGAGGCGCATCAGCCCGTTCTTGTAGTCGGTGATCAGCAGCGTATCGGCATCGAGGAACTTCATGCCGTTGGGTTCGCCGTCGTACTCGGCCACCAGGCTCCATTCGCCTTGCGCGTCTATGCGCAAGATACGGCCCCAGGGAATGTCGCTCACATAGAGGTTGCCGGCGGCGTCGAACACCGGGCCTTCGAGAAACGAATCGGTGACCGCGCCGCCGCGGTTGGCGTCGGCCCAGGCGCTGCGCTCGCGCCGGCGGAAGGACTCCGGCATGGCCGTGAACGTCTCCAGTTCTCGGACCTGGGGGGATTGCAGCAGGAACATGAGATGCACTTTCTTGGCAAGTAAGGGTCAGGCGGCATCGAAGCCATAGAGCCGCGCGGGGTTGTCCACAAGGATACGGTCCATGGCGGCATCGGAGCCGGTCCAATGCTGGAGCAGATCGACGAGATCGGCGTCGTTGACCGTGCCCGGGACTTCGGTGGTGTGTGGCCAGTCGCTGCCCCAGACCAGGCGTTCGGGCGCGGCCTGGACCAGCGCGCGGCCCAGCGGCAGCGTGTCGGCATAGGTCGGGCCGTGCACGGCCGAACGCATGTACGCGCCCGAGAGCTTGACCCAGGTGTGGCCGCCGTCGAGCAGTGCGCGCAGCACGCGATAGGCCGGCGCCGACGCCCCCTCGGCCGGGTCGATGCGTCCCATGTGGTCTATCACCAGCGGCACGGGCAAGGCCTGCAGCACGGGCGCAAGCGCGACGATCTGGTCGGGGTGGGCGAACAGCTGGAGATGCCAGGCCGATCCCGCGAGCTTGTGCGCCAGCGTGACCAGCATCTGCTGCGTGGTCGTGCCCCAGGACTGGGGCGAGACGAAGTTCACGCGCAGGCCGCGCACGCGCTGGGCGTCGAGGCTGGCCAGTTGCGCGTCGCTCACGTCCTGGTCCACCACGGCCACGCCGCGCGCGCCGTCGCCGAGTTCGCGCAGCGCGTCCAGCGTGCAGGCGTTGTCGGTGCCGTAGGTCGACGGCGTGACCACCACGGTACGTGACGTGCCCAGCCGCTGCTGCAGCTGGCGATAGTCATCGACGCGCGCCACGGGCGGCGTGCGCTTCCAGTGCGCCGAAGGCGCGAACGCGGGCGCGAAGATATGCATGTGGGCATCGCAGGCCTGCGCGGGCAGCGGGCGCGCGGGGCGGTTGATGCCCGCCGAATGCGGCACGGGTTGGAGCAACTCGGGCAAGGCCATTTTCAGTCCTGCTTGATGTCGCCCTTGCGCACGACTTCGCCCCACTTGGCATCTTCCTTGCCGAGGAAGGTGGCGAACTCCGCCGGGGTGGAACCCACGGGCTTCGCGCCCAGCTCGTCGAGACGCTGCTTGACCACGTCTTCCTTGAGCACTTCGACCAGCGTCTGCTGCAGCTTGCCGGCGATGGCCGCGGGCGTGCCCGCAGGCAGGAACATGCCGTTCCATTCGTAGACTTCATAGCCGGGAATCACGGTTTCAGCCACTGTGGGGACATCGGGCAGGCGCTTGCTGCGCTCGGGCGACGAGACCGCGAGCGCGCGCAGCTTGCCACCTGTCACCAGTGACTGCGACGCGGCAACGGTGCTGAACATGAAGTCGACCTGGCCGCCGATCACGTCGGCAATTGCCGGGCCGCCGCTCTTGTAGGGCACATGCACCATGTCGAGCTTGAGCTGCTGGCGGAAAAGTTCCGACGCCAGACGCTGCACCGTGCCGCTGCCGCCCGATGCGAAGTTGATCTTGCCCGGCTGGGCCTTGGCCTTGGCAATCAGATCGCCCACGTTCTTGAACGGCGAGTTGGCGGGCACGATCATCACGTTGGGCGCGAGCAGCACCAGCGACAGCGGCTGCAGCGCATTCGCGGCATAAGGCATCTTGGGGAAAAGATGCGGATTGATCGAATAGGGGGTCGCGTCGTAGAGCATGGTGTAGCCGTCGGCCTGCACCTTGGCCACGTAGCTTGCGCCAATCGTGCCGCTCGCGCCCGCGCGGTTCTCGACGATCACGCTGGTGCCCAGCTTGGTTCCCATGTGCGATGCCAGCAGGCGCGCGACCGCGTCGGCCGCGCCGCCGGGTGCATAAGGCACGACGATGGTGATGGGACGGTCGGGAAAGGCCGCGTGCACGGTGGCGGCGGCGAGGGCGCAGGCGGCGATCAGGGTCTTGGCGAAAGCATGCATGTTTTTTGTCTCCGGATAGGGGCGGGATGCGCGATGTCAGTTGGTCTGCAGGTTCAGATCCCTGGCGATCTGCGAATAGGTCGTGACTTCGCGGCTGACCTGCGTGGCGAAAGTCGTGCCGCAGGTCGATGCGGCGTCCAGGCCGAGATTGCGCAGCTTCTGCACCGCGGCTTCGCTACTGGCGAATTCAGTGGCCACGCGTTCGAGCGTCTGCGCCACCGGCGCGGGAATGCCGGCCGGCGCCAGCACGCCATACCAGGCGTCGGCCGAATAATTGCCGCCGCCGGCTTCGGCAAATGTCGGCACATCGGGCAGCAGCGTGGAGCGCTGGGGCGAAGCCACGGCCAGCGCCGACAGCTTGTCGCTGCGGATCTGCGGCAGCACCGAGCCCAGCGTCGCGAACGAGCTGTCGATCTGCCCGCCCATCAGGTCGGTGATCACGGGCGCCGCGCCCTTGTAGGGCACATGGTTGAGGTCTATGCGCTGGGCGCGCGCGAAGATTTCGGTCGCGAAATGGCCCGAGCTGCCCGCGCCCGCGGTGCCGGCCGTGAGGCGGCCCGGTTCCTTCTTCGCCTTGTCGATGTACTGGCCCAGCGTCTTGATCGGCAGCGACTTGCCCACGACCAGCACCGTGGGGCTGGTGGCGACGGTGCAGATGGGGCGGAACGAGCGCTGGGCGTCGAACTTCACCTGGCTGCTGTAGAGCGCGGGAATCATCGAATGGTTGGTTGCGGCAAACAGCAGCGTATAGCCGTCGGCGGGCGCGCTGGCGACGGCCTGGGCCGCGAGAATGGTGTTGGCGCCGGGCTTGTTTTCGACCAGGAATGGCTGACCCAGCGCGCGGCTGGCGTGGTCGGCGAAGGCGCGTGCAACGACATCCGTGGGGCCGCCGGCGGCAAAGCCCACGACCAGCTTGACGGGCTTGGCGGGAAAGGCCTGGGCCTGGGCGACCGCGGGCAGGCCCAGCGCGGCCAGCGCCGCGATGCTGAGCGCCTTGAAGGCCTGGGTCTTGTATTGCTTGAACATTTCTTGTCTCCTGGTTTCAACCGACGGCGCCGCGGGCCCGTCACACGCCCGCGGCGATGGAGGCGGCGTCAGTGCGCGGCCGCGCTGGCGCGCGCCAGCACCTGCAGCAGGTTCTTCGCCGCGCCCACGCCCATGTTGACGTAGGCATCGCTGGTCACGCCGCCGATGTGCGGGCTCAGCACGAAGTTCGGCTCATGCTGGAACGGATGGCCCGCGGTCATGGGCTCCACCGCAAAGCTGTCCAGGCCCGCGGCCAGCACCTGGCCCGAGCGCACGCTTTCCAGCAGCGCGGCTTCATCGATCAGGCCGCCGCGCGCCGTGTTGACCACGATCACGCCGCGCTTGCATTGCGCCAGCGTGGCGGCGTTGAGCAGGCCGCGGTTGTCGTCGGTGAGCGGGCAGTGCAGCGAGATCGCGTCGGCTTCGCGCCAGATGGTTTCGAGGTCCACGCTCTGCACGTAGTCGGGCAGGTTCCTGGCAAACGGGTCGAAACCGAGCACGCGCATTCCCAGCGCATCGGCCATGCGCGCAAAGCGCAGGCCGATCGCGCCCAGGCCGACCAAGCCAATGGTGCGGCCGCCCAGTTCCAGGCTCTTGTGCGTGGCCTTGTCCCAGTGGCCGCCATGCATGCGCGCATTGAGTTCGACCACCGACTTGGCGCAGGCCAGCAGCAGCGCCAGCGCCTGCTCGGCGACGGCCGCGGCGTTGGCGCCGACGGCGGCGACGACTTCGATGCCGCGCGCCTGGGCCGCGACCTTGTCTATGGTGTCCGTGCCGCTGCCGTGCTTGGAGATCACCTTGAGCGCAGGCGCGGCGTCCATCACGGCCGCGCCGATCTTGCCGTAGCGCACGATGATGGCCACGGGGTCATGCGCGCGGCACAGCGCGACCAGGCTTTCCTCGGTGGGCGTCTTGCCCGCATAGACGAGCTCGTGGCCGGCCAGCAGTGCCTGCGCCTGCGGTGCGAGATCGGCACCGGTGATGAGGATGGTGCTCACAGCGACTCTCCGTCCTTGAGCACGCCGGCGGCGCGCAGCGCGGCGGGCAGCCACTTGGAGGCGGTGTCGCCGCGCGCGATGGCCTCGATGCGCGCGGCTTCGTCGGCCACCTTCTTGTCGGCCAGGGCCAGCATGGCCGGCGCCTTGGCGCGCTCGATCACGACCACGCCGTCGGCGTCGCCCACGACCAGGTCACCGGGGTGGACGCTGGCGCCGCCGGCGGAGATGGGGTGATTGATGCGGCCGGGCACGTACTTGGTCGGGCCAGCCGGGTTGAAGCCCGCGCTGAACACCGGGAAGTCGAGGTCGAGGATTTCCAGCTTGTCGCGGATCGCGGCGTCGACGATCACGCCGGCCAGGCCCAGCTTCTTGCAGGCGCTGAGCATCAGCGTGCCCATCAGCGCGGCCGTGAGGTCGCCCTTGCCGTCGATGACCAGCACGTCGCCGGGCTGGGCCAGCGCGATCGCGGCGTGGATCATCAGGTTGTCGCCGGGGCGCACTTCGACGGTGAACGCCGGGCCCGCGACTTTCATGTCCTGGTGCACGGGCGCGACGCGGCCGTGCATGGTGCCGCGGCGGCCGGCGACATCGGCCAGGATCGCGGCCTGGAAGCTCGCGGCTTTTTGCACGACGTCGGCGCCCACGCGTTCGATGTCACGGATGATTTCTGGAAGTTGGTTCATGCTGCGGTCCGTTGGAAAGGAAGAGATGCGGGAAGCGCCAGGCAGGTTTTGCGGACGTGGCTATCCCTTGGGCGGGCGCGCCGGGTGGCACGCGTCGCCTGGGTCGGTGGTCAATCAGGGGGGGGCGGGAAACGGCGCCCTGGCCGTTGCCGCGGCAGCGCCCGGAACCGGGCGCTGGGGTATCAGTCCAGGCCCGCGCCCGAGTCCTTGACGATCTTGGCCCAGCGCGGGATTTCCGTCTTGAGCAGCTGCTGGAAGGTCTCGACCGAGCCGCCCAGCACATCGCCGCCCTCGAAGCGCAGGCGCTCGGCGGTATCGGCCTGGGCCAGCGCCTGGTTGATCGCCTTGTTGAGCTGCTGCACGATGGCCGGCGGCGTGCCTGCGGGCGCGAGCACGCCGAACCAGGTGATGGCCTCGAAGTCCTTGTAGCCCGACTCGGCCAGCGTGGGCGTCTGGGCCAGCTGTGTCGAACGCTTCTTGGAGGTGACCGCGACGGCGTGCATCTTGCCGTTGCGCACCTGGCCGATCAGCGTGGGAATCGCCGACATGTAGAGATCGATGTTGCCGCTGACCACATCGGTCAGCGCCTGGGCCGCGCCCTTGTAGGGCACATGGCGCAGCTTGATGCCGGCCGCATCCTGGGCCAGCTCGCCCGCGAGGTGGGCCACGGTGCCGTTGCCCGAGTAGCCCAGCGTGATGCCGTCGGGCTTGGCCTTGGCCGCGGCGACGACATCGGCAATGGTCTTGTAGGGCGAGGTGGCGGCCGTGACCATCACGATGGGCGAGGACGAGACCAGCGCCACGGGCGTCAGGTCCTTGAGCGGGTTGTAGGGCAGCTTGGCGTAGAGCGCGGGGTTGATCGCGAGGTTGCTGGTCTGGCCCATGACCAGCGTATAGCCATCGGGCGCGGCCTTGGCCGCGGCATCGACGCCCAGGTTGCCGCCCGCGCCGGGACGGTTGTCGATCACCACCGTCCACTTGTTCATGTCGGTGAGCTTTTGCGCGACGGTGCGCGCGATCATGTCCGTGCCGCCGCCCGGAGGGAAGGGCACGATCAGGCGGATGGGCTTGCTGGGGTAGGCGGCTTGCGCCTGCGCGCTGGCGAAAGGCACGGCGGCGGCGGCCAGGCCCAGGGTGGCGGCGCAAAGAGGCGCGAACAGCGCGCGAAGGCGAGGTGTCGATGTCATGTCTTGTCTCCGTTGATTTATTTATCCGGCTAGCGCAGCGGTGCCGCGGTAGTTGGACGCAGTTTAAAAAAACGTTTCAAGGCATACAATGGTGTTTCGTACAATGAAACGCATTGCACCATGAAGCCTGATTCCAACCCTCTGAAAGCGCCTGCCGTGCGCCAGCCGCGCGCCACCGCGCCGGCCCCGCAAACTCCGCCGGAAATGGCTGCGGCGGTGGAAGATCCCGCGGCTTCGAACGGTTTCGTCACCGCGGTCTCGCGCGCGCTGCAGCTGCTCGAGGCCTATGCGCTGGGCGAGTCCAATCTGTCGCTGGCCGAACTCAGTCGCCGCTGCAACCTGCACAAGACCACGGTGCTGCGGCTGGCGCGCACGCTGGCCCACCATGGCTACATGGTGCAGCGCGAAGACGGCGACTGGCGCCTGGGCCCGGCCGCGGGCTGGCTGGGCGCGCGCTACAAGGCCGGCTTCGACGTGCAGAACGTGCTTGAACCCGCGTTGCGCGCGCTGACGCTGGCCTGCGGCGAAAGCACGGCGTTCTATGTGCGCGAAGGCAATGCGCGCATCTGCATCATGCGGGTCGAAGGCCCGCAAGCGCTGCGCCACCATGTGCGCATGGGCGAGGAGCTGCCGCTCGACAAGGGCTCGCCGGGGCGCGTGATCCTGGCGTTCTCGGGCGAGCCCGGCCAGCCCTACGAGCAGATCCGCGAGCGCGGCTTCCACCATTCCATAGGCGAGCGCGAGCAGGGCGTGGCGACGGTCTCGGCGCCGGTGTTCGGCATGCACTGGCGGCTGTTCGGCTCGGTCTGCATCTCCGGGCCCGCGTCGCGCCTGCCCGAGTCCAAGCTTGAAACCATGGCGCAGATGCTGCTCAAGACCGCGAACCAGCTGTCGTATGCGCTTGCGGGCACGACGGGCACCTCGGCGGTGCGCACTTCGCACTGGCACCCGTGAGCGGGTGGCCGCGCCGCGGGCCTGGGCGGCCCCGCGCGGCCTTGCCGTCCATTTTGGTGCATCCCCGCCATGGCGCGGCGCCCGGTTTCTGCACCAATACGGTGCGACCACCTGGTCTGGCTGCGCCGCGTGCCGGCCCATGCACCGTGGCGACGTAGATCAAGCCCGGTTGGCACAGTTCATGCTTTTCACCGTTTGTCGAAAATTTTTACAACTGGAGAGCCTCATGTCCCGTGCTTGGATGAAGACCGTCGGTGTTGCTTTTGTCGCCGCTCTGCCCATGTTGGCCAGCGCCCAGCTGACCGCCAATGTCAGCCTGACCAGCAATTACAAGTTCCGTGGGCAGGACCAGGATGCCAGCCGCACCAAGGCGGTCAAGCCTGCGCTGCAAGGCGGCTTCGACTACAGCTTCGGCGAGTCCGGCTGGTACGTGGGCAACTGGAACTCCAGCGTCGACTGGGTGCCGGGCAACTCGCTTGAAAGCGACTTCTACGGCGGCTACAAGTTCGAAGCCGGCGGCGTGGCCTGGGATCTGGGTGCGTTGAGCTACGTGTACTCGGGCGGCAGCGTCGCCAACACGACCGAGCTGTACGCGGGCGCCGGCTTCGGCCCGCTGACCGCCAAGTATTCGCACACCGTGTCGAAGAAGTACTTCGGCTTCGAAGGCGGGCGCAACACCGGCTACTTCAACCTGGCGTTTGCCCAGGAAGTCGCTCCCAAGGTGACGTTCAAGGCGGCCGTGGGTTACACCCGCTTCGCCAGCGACGTCCAGGGCGTGCCCAACTATGTCGACTACAGCGTGGGCGCGGCCTACGACTTCGGCGACGGCCTGTCGCTCGGCGGTGCACTGGTTGGTGCCAACAAGAAAAACTTCTTTGGCGATGTGAACAAGAACCGCTTTATTGTCACACTGACCAAGGCCCTGTAACCGCGAGGGCGCCCGGCGCGCCCTCCCCCCGGAGGAATGAATCATGAAAATGGTGACCGCCATCATCAAACCCTTCAAGCTCGATGAAGTGCGCGAAGCACTTTCCGACATCGGCGTGCAGGGCATTACCGTGACCGAAGTCAAAGGCTTTGGTCGGCAAAAAGGCCATACTGAGCTGTACCGCGGCGCGGAATACGTGGTCGACTTTCTGCCCAAGCTGAAGATCGAAGCCGCGATCGCCGACGACATGGTCGACCGCGCGCTCGAAGCGATTGAAGCCGCAGCCCGCACCGGCAAGATCGGCGACGGCAAGATCTTTGTCTCCCACCTCGAGCAGGTGGTGCGCATCCGTACCGGCGAGACCGGCCAGGAAGCCCTTTAAGGCCTGCGTTCGTACCGATCAGAAAGATTGACATGAAAAAACTGCTTGCTTCCCTTTGCCTGGGCCTGAGCCTGCTGTCGGGCGGTGTCGCCCTGGCGCAGACTCCGGCTGCCGAGGCTCCGGGCGTCGCCACGCCCGCGGTGACCGCCGCTGCCGAACCCGCTGCCGCGGCTCCCGCGCCCGAAGCTGCGGCTGCCCCGGCTGCGGCTGCTGCGCCGGAAGCCGCTGCGGTGGCGGCCCCGGCTGCCGCCGAGGAAACTCCCGTGCTCAACTCCGGCGATACCGCCTGGATGCTGACTTCGACCGTGCTCGTGATCCTGATGATCATCCCCGGCCTGGCGCTGTTCTACGGCGGCCTGGGCCGCTCCAAGAACATGCTGTCGGTGCTGATGCAGGTCTTCGTGATCTTCTCGCTGATCACCGTGCTGTGGGTGGTCTACGGCTACACGCTGGCTTTCGGCGGCGAAGGCAAGTTCTTCGGCGGCTTCGACAAGCTGTTCCTCAAGGGCATCACGGCCGACACGCTGTCGAGCGCGCTCAAGACCATTCCCGAATATGTGTTCGTGTCCTTCCAGGCCACGTTCGCGGCCATCACCGTGGCGCTGATCGTCGGCTCGTTCGCCGAGCGCATCAAGTTCGCCGCCGTGCTGATCTTCGCCGTGCTGTGGTTCACGTTCAGCTACATCCCCATGGCCCACATGGTCTGGGGCGGTGGTCTGCTGGCGGCTGACGGCGCGCTGGACTTCGCTGGCGGCACCGTGGTGCACATCAACGCCGGTATCGCCGGTCTGGTCGGTGCCTACGTTCTGGGCAAGCGCCTGGGCTTCGGCAAGGAATCGATGGCCCCGCACAGCCTGACGCTGAGCATGGTCGGTGCCTCCTTGCTGTGGGTGGGCTGGTTCGGCTTCAACGCCGGCTCGGCAGGCGCCGCCAACGGCATCGCCGGTCTGGCCTTCGTCAACACCATCGTCGCCACCGGCGCCGCCACCCTGTCGTGGCTCGCTGCCGAAGCGCTGCACAAGGGCAAGGCGTCGATGCTGGGTGCGATCTCGGGTGCGGTCGCCGGCCTGGTGGCCATCACTCCCGCCGCTGGTTTCGTCGGTCCCATGGGCGCCATCGTGATGGGCCTGATCGTCGGCCCTCTGTGCGTCTGGGGCGTCGGTGGTCTCAAGCGCATGCTGGGTGCTGACGATGCGTTCGACGTGTTCGGCGTGCACGGTGTCGGCGGCATCGTCGGTGCGATCCTGACCGGCGTGTTCTGCGCAGCCAGCCTGGGCGGCATCGAGCCAGCGAACTACTCCATGGGCCACCAGGTCTGGGTCCAGGTCAAGAGCGTGCTCGTGACCCTGGTCTGGTCCGGTGTCGTGGCCTTCGTGTCCTACAAGGTGGCGGATCTTCTGGTGGGCCTGCGGGTCAGCGAAGAAGAAGAGCGCCAAGGTCTGGACATCAGCTCGCACGGCGAAACCGCCTACGTGCGCTAAAGCCCGGGCTGCGGCCCGGCACAGACGGCCATGTCTGGTGGCATGGCCGTCCTACCTCTCTCATTGCGAATACCAGGTTCTCCTCGGACACTGGAACTTCGGCCCACCCTCCGGTGGGCTTTTTTTTTGCCGCCCGCGCGCCAGCGTGCAACGTTCACAACGGGCGTGCAAAAAATTCACGCAGGCGCGCTGGTCGTTGCACGGCCCCTGACGCTACGATGGCGGCATGGATTCAGCCCTCAGCCAGATCACCGCGCGCGTGCGCGCCGCCGTTGCCGACCAGACCCCGTTGCGCCTGCGCGGCGGCGGCAGCAAGGACTTTCATGCGCGCGCGCTGACCGGGGAGGTCGTCGACACCCGCGAACTGCAGGGCGTGGTCAGCTACGAGCCCAGCGAGCTGGTCGTGACCGCGCGTGCGGGCACTTCGCTGGCCGAGCTGCAGTCGTTGCTCGCCGACCACGGTCAATGCCTGGCGTTCGACCCGCCGCATTTCTCCCAGGGCGCGACCGTCGGCGGCATGGTTGCCGCAGGCCTGAGCGGCCCGGCGCGCGCCAGCGTGGGCGCGGTGCGCGACTATGTGCTGGGCGTGGAGATACTCAACGGCCGCGCCGAGCTGCTGCGCTTTGGCGGCCAGGTGATGAAGAACGTCGCCGGCTATGACGTCTCGCGGCTGATGGCCGGCTCCTGGGGCACGTTGGGCCTGATCACCGAAGTCAGCCTCAAGGTGCTGCCGCAGGCGCCGGGCGAGGCCACACTGCGCTTCGAGTGCAGCCAGGCGCAGGCGCTGCAATGGCTCAACAACTGGGGCGGTCAGCCGCTGCCGCTCAACGCCAGCTGCTGGGTCGAGGATGCGGGCAAGGGCACTTTGTTCCTGCGCCTGCGCGGCGCCCAGGCCGCGGTGCAGTCAGCCTGCCAGACGCTGGGCGGCGAGCGCCAGGACAATGCCCAGGTGGCCGCGGATTGGGATGCGTGCCGCGACCACCGTCTGCCCTGGTTCAACGACCGGCTGGCCCGGCCCGAGCTTGCGCTGTGGCGCCTGTCGGTGCCGGCCCAGGCGCCCGTGCTGGCGCTGCCCGAAGGGGCGATCGGCCCGCTGGTCGAATGGCATGGCGCGCTGCGCTGGGTGCAGGCGCCGCGCAGCCTCGGCCCCGCGCTGCAGGCGCTCGCGGCCCGGGCCGGCGGCACGGCGCAGATGTTCCACGCCGAAGCCACTCCCGTGGCCGCGGCACATGCCGCGCCAGCGCCCATGCAGCCCGCGCTCGCGGCGCTGCAGGCGCGTCTGCAGCAGGCCTTTGATCCGGCCGGCATTTTCAACCCCGGGCGGCTGCAGCCGCTCGCCTGAGCCAGGTCTTCAGAAGACATTAGCCATGCAAACCCAACTCGCCCCCGCCTACCGCGGCACGCCCGATGGCGCCGAGGCCGAAGCCATTCTGCGCAAATGCGTGCACTGTGGCTTCTGCACCGCGACCTGTCCGACCTATCAATTGCTGGGCGATGAACTCGACGGCCCGCGCGGCCGCATCTACCTGATCAAGCAGGTGCTCGAAGGCCAGACGCCGACGCGCGCCACGCAGCTGCACCTGGACCGCTGCCTGACTTGCCGCAACTGCGAAAGCACCTGCCCCAGCGGCGTGCAGTATGGCCATCTCGTCGACATCGGCCGCAAGGTGGTCGATGCCCAGGTCGAGCGTCCCGTGGGCGAACGCCTCACGCGCTGGGCGCTCAAGGAAGGCCTGTCCTCGCCGCTGTTCGGCCCGGCCATGAAGCTGGGCCAGGCCGTGCGCCCGCTGTTGCCCAAGGCACTGCAGGCCAAGGTCACGGCGCCGCTGGCGGCCGGTGCCTGGCCCACGCGCGAGCATGCGCGCAAGGTGCTGCTGCTGGCCGGCTGCGTGCAGCCCGCGATGCTGCCGCGCATCAACTTTGCAACGGCGCGCGTGCTCGACGCGGCCGGCATCCAGACGGTGATTGCCCCCAAGGCCGGCTGCTGCGGCGCGGTGAAGTTCCACCTCAACGACCAGGACGGCGCAAAGGTGCAGATGCGCGCCAACATCGACGCCTGGTGGCCCCAGGTCGAAAGCGGCGCGGTCGAAGCCATCGTGATGAATGCCTCGGGCTGCGGCGCGACCGTGAAGGATTACGGCCATGTATTGCGCGACGATCCCGCCTATGCGGACAAGGCCGCGCGCATCAGCGCGCTCACGCGCGACCTGAGCGAGCTGCTGCCCGAACTGCTGCCCGAGCTGGCCCAGCGCCTGCAGGGCCGGATCGAAGCGCCCGCGGGCGTGATGGCCTACCACCCGCCCTGCACGCTGCAGCACGGCCAGAAGCTGCGCGGCGGCGTGGAAACCTACCTCGGGCAGCTGGGCTTCCAGCTGCGCGTGGCGCGCACCGAGTCGCATCTGTGCTGCGGCTCGGCCGGCACCTACTCGGTGCTGCAGTCCGAAATCTCCGGCCAGCTGCGCGAACGCAAGCTCGGAGCGCTGGGCGAAGCCTGCGGCGAGGCGCCGCCCGTGGCCATCCTCTCGGCCAACATCGGCTGCATCACCCATCTGCAAAGCGGCACCGAAGTGCCCGTGCGCCACTGGATCGAAGTGCTGGACGAAGCACTTCCCGCGCATTGATTGTGTGGCCTGCGGGCCGCATTGCGGCCGCGGCAGAGACAACGCCACTGTGCGGCGATTGCCAATGCTGGCATGATGCGAGGTTGTCTTTTATTTCACTGAGCTGCGCTACGCCATGACTGATCCCGTGTCTGAACCACAAGAACAGAATGCTGCGACCCCGGCCACCGGGGACGCCCCCGTTGCCGCCGCCTCGCAGGCTGACACCGGCGCTGATGCTTCCGCGGCCGGCACCCCGGCGGCCGGCGCCCCGGCCGCTGATTCTTCCCGTCCTCCTCGCAGCCGCGGCGGCCGTAGCCGTGGTGGCCGCGGCCGTGGCGGCAACGCCGGCGCGCAGGCGCCCGCAGCCGACCGTGCGGCCCAGCGCCCTGCGCAGCGTCCCGCTCAGGAAGAGCGCGCGCCCCGCAGCCAGCATCCGCTGCTGCTGAAACTGGCCACGCTCTATCCCCAGCTGTTCGGCGAAACGCCCCAGCCCATGAAGCGCGGCATTTTCCAGGACCTGCTGGATGCCCAGCCCGAAGCTTTCGACCGCGATGGTCTCAAGGTCGCGCTGTCCATCCACACGCGTTCGTCGCGCTACCTCACGGCCGTGGCCGCGGGCCAGCCGCGCCATGACCTGCAGGGCCAGGCCGTCGAGGCCATGGCGCCCGAGCATGTGCACCACGCGCTGCTCGAAGTGTTCCGCCGCCGCCAGCAGCGTTCCAACGAGGACCTGCGTCCCAAGCTGGTCAACCGCATCATCCAGGCATTCGAAGCCTCGGGCCTGAGCCGTGAAGCCTACGCCGAGCGCGTGCAGACGCGCGACGACGCAACCAACGCCCTGGTCGATGAAGCGCTGGCGCAGGCCGCCGAGCGCGCGGCCAAGGACGAAGCCCTGCTGCGCGCCTTCGAGGCCAGCGGCCAGGACATCGCCGCCTTTGCCGACATGTACGGCATGGTCGCGCGCACGGTCGCCCAGACCGTCGAGCGCGCGCGCCGCCGCAAGGCGCTGGTGGCGGAGACTGCTGCGGCAGCCGATGCTGCGGCGGCCGAAGCCGCGGCAGCCGAAGCCGCTGCTGCCGAGGCACCTGCGGCCGACGCTGCCTGATCTGCGGCGGCCGCAAGGCCTGCGCTCCATCAAGCCCTGTGCGCGCCAGCGTCCAGGGCTTTTTTCATGCGGCGTTCAATGCCGCTTCGATGTCCTTGGCGAGCTTGGCCGGTGCATCCTGGGGCGCATAGCGCTGCAGCACCTGGCCGTCGCGGCCCACCAGGAACTTGGTGAAATTCCATTTGATGGCCTTGCTGCCCAGCAGCCCCGGCGCCTGGGCTTCGAGCCAGCGGTACAGCGGGTGGGCGCCGGCGCCGTTGACCTCGATCTTCTGCATCAGCGGAAACTGCACGCCGAAATTGCGTTCGCAGAAAGTCGCGATCTCGTCGGCGCTGCCCGGCTCCTGGTGGCCGAACTGGTTGCAGGGAAAGCCCAGCACCGTGAGGCCCTGACCGGCGTACTGCGCATGCAGCGCCTGCAGCCCCGCGTACTGGGGCGTGAAGCCGCAGGCGCTGGCGGTATTGACGATCAGCAGCACGCGGCCCTGGTAGCGCGACAGCGGCACTTCGTTGCCCTGGATGTCGGTGGCGGTGAAGTCGTTGATCGAGGTGGCTTGGGTGTAGCCCATGGAATGTCCTTCGCAGTGCAGCACGGCCTGCAAGCTTAACCCTGGTGGCCGGCGAGCGGTTGTGCGCCTATGCGCTGGCCCGGTGCGCGCGCGCGCGCCGTGGCCGCCAGCAGCGCGGCCAGCAGGATCAGCGCGCCGCCGGCGAGCGTGCGCGCGGGCAGCTCGGCCGAAGCCAGCCAGACCGCGGAGACGCTGGCGAACAGCACTTCGGACAGCATGACCACCGAAGTGACGCTGGCCGGCAGCCGCGTCGCGCCATATTGCAGCGCCCAGTTGCTCAGCAGCATCAGCAGCGCCATGGCGCCGGCGATCAGCAGCCAGGGTGCCTGCGGCGCGGGCAGGCCGGGCGCCAGGCCCAGCGTCCAGGCCAGCGCCGCGGCCGCGGCGCCCATGATCGTGCAGCCGGCAAACATCGCCAGCATCCGCGCCTGCCCGGGCAGCGCATGCATGCGGCGCAGGTTGACGTTGGTCAGCGCGAACATGAAGCCGCCCAGCACGGCCAGCCCGTCGGCCAGCGACAGGCCGGTGAACAGGCCCTGGCGCGCGCCGTCGGCCGGCAGCAGCACCAGCACCACGCCGGAAAAGGCCAGCACCAGCCGCACCAGGGCCATCGGCGTGGGGCGTTCGCCCAGCAGCTTCCAGGCCAGCAGCACGGCCCAGGCGGGCATCAGATAGAACAGCAGGATCACGCGCACCACGTCGCCCACGGTCACGGCCCAGTTGAATGCGACATTGGTCAGCCCCGAACTCAGCGCCAGCAGCAGCAGCACCGGGTGGGCCAGCGCGCTGCGCCAGCTGCCCGGGCGCAGCAGCAGCAGACCGACCAGCGCCGCCCCATACATCAGCGCCGTGGCCCAGAGCGGGTGCAGGCCGGCCGCGTGCAGCTGGCGCAGCGGCCACCAGGAAAGGCCCCAGATCAGGGCGTTGAGCAGCAGGGCCAGTATGGGCAGGGGAGAGCGCATGGGAAGCAGACGTGGAAACGGCCAGCGCCTGCCTTGGCAGGCAGGCGCTGGCCGTTGGGGAAAAATCAGTGGTTGTCGTCCTGGCGGGCGATCTTGCGCAGGCGCACGACTTCGCGCGGGTAGCGGCGGCAGTTGTAGGCATGCCAGCGGCCAATGCACCACATGATGCCGGCGACGGCCACGCCAAACAGCGTGATCGCGCCGAACGCCGACAGTCCGAGCTTGGTCGACAGGCTGTAGAACGCGCCCAGCAGCAGGATGCAGGCCTGTTCGTTGAAGTTCTGCACGGCGATGGAGCGGCCCGCGCCCATCAGGTTGTGGCCGCGGTGCTGCAGCAGCGCGTTCATGGGCACGACCAGGAAGCCGCCCAGCCCGCCCAGCAGGATCAGGAACGGCACGGCGATCCAGATGGTGTCGATGAAGTTCATGCAGATCACCAGCACGCCCATGGCAATGCCCAGCGGGATCACGCGGGTGGCGGTCTCGAGCTTCATGTAGGTGGAGGCGGCGACCGCGCCCACGGCCGTGCCTATGGCGACCACGCCGACCAGCGATGACGCCTGCGTGGTGCTGTAGCCCAGCGCCGCGGCGCTCCAGGCGAGCACGATGTAGCGCAGATTGCCCGAGACGCCCCAGAACAGCGTGGTGGTCGACAGCGAGATCTGGCCCAGCTTGTCGGTCCACAGGCGCTGGCTGCAGTTCCAGAAATCGGGCAGCAGCGCCAGCGCATTGCTCAGCAGGCTTTTGCTCGGGTCCTGGCGCAGCGGGCGCATGGCGACGCCGGTCAGCGGAATGCGGGTGTTGATCCAGGCGGCAAGCACGTAGACCAGCACCAGCGCGGCAATCGACGCTTCGGCGGCGTTCTGCACGCCGGGCAGGTTCAGCGACAGCAGATAGCCCGACAGCACCGGCCCGACCAGCTGGCCGCCGAGCAGCACGCCCAGGATGATCGAGGTGATGGTCAGGCCTTCGATCCAGCCGTTGGCCTTGACCAGCTGCGACGCGGGCAGCAGTTCGGTCAGGATGCCGTACTTGGCGGGCGAATAAGCGGCCGCGCCCAGGCCGACGACGGCATAGGCCATCAGCGGATGGTGGCCGAACAGCATCATCAGACAGCCCACGACCTTGATCGCGTTGCTGAAGAACATGACGCGGCCCTTGGGCAGGGCGTCGGCGAATGCACCGACAAACGGCGCGAGTATCACGTAGAACAACGCGAACATGGGCACCAGGGCGGCACGTTGCCACTCGGGTGCGCCGCCGGTGCGCAACAGCTCCACGGCGGCCACGAACAAGGCATTGTCGGCCAGCGAGCTGAAAAACTGCGCCGACATGATGGTGTAAAAACCGCGCTTCATTGAATGGCTGGAACGGACATCAGCAAAGCCTTTGCCGGGATATTGTTGGACTCAAACGCAGTAACGGTTGGTTATAACACGCAGCTTTCGCCCAGCAATGCCAGAATTCCCTCTCTCTGATTGCTTCTGAACCATGCCGCGTCCTATCCTTGCCACCATCCATTCCGGCGCCTTGCGCCACAATCTCGAGCGCGTGCGCCAGGCCGTGCCGGATGCCAAACTGTGGGCGGTCATCAAAGCCAATGCCTACGGGCACGGTATAGAGCGCGTTTTTGACGCGCTGCGCGGCGCCGACGGCTTTGCCTTGCTGGACCTTTCCGAGGCCGAACGCGTGCGCCAGCTGGGCTGGCGCGGACCCATCCTGCTGATCGAAGGCGTGTTCGAGCCGCGCGATCTGGAGCTGTGCTCGCGCCTGGGCCTGTGGCATGTCGTGCATTGCGACGAGCAGATCGACTGGCTGGCCGCGCACAAGACCCAGGTCGGCCACCGCGTGTTCCTCAAGATGAACTCGGGCATGAACCGGCTGGGCTTTCCTGCCGCGCGCTACCGCTCGGCCTGGGCAAGGCTCAATGCGCTGACACAGGTCGATGAAATTTCGTTCATCAGCCATTTCAGCGACGCCGACGGCCCGCGCGGCGTGGGCCACCAGCTCGCGGTCTTCCACGAGGCGACGCGCGACCTGCCCGGCGAGCGCAGCCTGTGCAACAGCGCCGCGACGCTGGCGCTGGCGGCGGACGCACAGGTGCGCTGCGACTGGGTGCGCCCGGGCATCGTGCTCTACGGCAGCGCGCCCGACTACCCGCTGCACAGCGACCAGGACTGGGCATTGGAGCCCGCAATGACGCTGGCCACGCGCGTGATCGGCGTGCAGCAGCTGCAGGCCGGCGATACGCTGGGCTATGGCTCGACCTTCACCGCCGAAGGACCGATGACGGTGGGCGTGGTCGCCTGCGGTTATGCCGACGGCTACCCGCGCTCCTGCGGCACGGACACGCCGGTGCTGGTCAACGGCCAGCGCACGCGCGTGCTCGGGCGCGTCAGCATGGACATGCTCAATGTCGACCTGACGCCGGTCGAAGGCGCGGGCATGGGCAGCGAAGTCACGCTGTGGGGCAAGGCGTCGACGGGCGAGCGCCTGTCGATAGACGAAGTCGCGCGCGCCGGCGGCACGCTGGGCTATGAGCTGATGTGCGCGGTGGCGCCGAGGGTGACGGTGATTGTTGATTGAGAGAGGGCCGTTCAACCTTCGACGCGGCCGGCGAGGCAGGCTCAGCGCGAACGGGGTTTCGAAGCCCGCTCGGTTCGGCCTCTGCCGTTCGCCCTGAGCCTGTCGAAGGGCGTTTCAGGGCGTGGCGCAAATTGCCCTGCTGAAGCACCTGCTCCCCTGTGTTGCTCTGGGCGAGCAGCAAAAGTCCTTATTCCGACGCGTGGAGATTCGCCAGCATGCGCGCCAGCAAGCCCTGCAGCACCTGCTGCTCGGCGGGCGAAAAGCCGTCCAGCATCTGGGCGGTGATGCCGCGCCGGCGCGCGCCCATGCCCTCGAACACCGCCTGGCCCGCGGGGCTCAGCTTGAGACAGCGGCTGCGCGCGTCCTGGGCGTGGGGCACGCGTTCAAGCCAGCCTTTTTCCTCCAGCATGCCCAGCAGGCGCGCGATCTGCGCCTTGTCGGTGCCGCTGTGCTCGACCAGATCCTTTTGCGTGCGCATGGGATGGCGGCCGACAAACAGCAGCGCGCGCATTTCGTTGGGCGTGAGTTCGGCCTGCATGGCGGCGCGCATGCGATGGCGGTAGGCATGCATCAGGTCATGCATGGCGTCGAACACATCGGCAGGGTTTTGGGTATTCATCGTGTATTTATAGTTGACAAAATCAACGAGATCGCGGATATTTCGTTGACTAAATCAACATTTTACGCCAGAGGCCTGAATGACTACTCCTTCTTCCGAGACACTGCTGCGCGTCGAGCGCCAGCGCCATCCGTTTGCCGCGCGCCACCTGCAGTTGCTGGCGCGCGAACAAGTCAGCCCCGGCTTCGTGCGCGTGACGCTGGGCGGCCCCGAGCTGGCCGGCTTCGCCAGCACCGGCTTTGACGACCACCTCAAGTTCATCCTGCCCCAGCAAGGTCTGGAGCGCCCCAATCTGCCAGCCATCGTCGACGGCCGCCCCAGTTTCGAAGGCGAGCGCCCGACCACGCGCGACTACACGCCCGTGAGCTGGGACGCGCAGCGCAATGAACTGGTGCTCGAGTTCGCGCTGCACAACACCGGCCCGGCGGCCGACTGGGCGCTCAACGCGCCGCTGGGCCAGTGGGTCGGCGTTGCCGGCCCGCGCGGCAGCCTGCTGATTCCCAAGGAGTTCGAATGGCACTGGCTGCTGGGCGACGAAAGCGCGCTGCCGGCCATCGAGCGCCGCCTGGCCGAGCTGCCGCCCACGGCCCAGGTCACGGTGCGCATCTGCGTGGCCGATGCGCGCGACCAGCGGCCGCTGGCCAGCAACGCCCGCATCGACCTGCAGTGGGTGGATTCGCTGACGGCCGCGGCCGAGCAGCTGGCGCTGCCCGCGGGCGAGGGCTTCATCTGGGCCGCGGGCGAGCACAACGACATGGCGGCGCTGCGCCGCGTCGTGCTGGCCAAGCCCGGCGTGGATGCCAAGCGCATGCGCATTGCCGCCTATTGGAAGCGCGGCGAGATCGCCCATCACGCAGAACTCAACGAAGGCTAAGGGCCGGCCCCGGGGCGATATGCTCGCCCCATGGCCAAAGAGAAAACCCAATATGTCTGCAATGCCTGCGGCGCGACCAGCCCGCGCTGGCTGGGCAAGTGTCCGTCCTGCGGGGCCTGGAATTCGCTGATCGAGTCGGTCTCCGAGTCGGCCAGCGGCGGCAAGAACCGCCTGAGCGCACCCCAGGGCTATGCGGGCCTGGCCAATGCCCAGCCGGTCACGCCGCTGTCGGCGATCGAAGCCACCGATGTGGCGCGCACGCCCAGCGGCATCGATGAGCTCGACCGCGTGCTCGGCGGCGGCATCGTCGAAGGCGGCGTGGTGCTGATAGGCGGCGATCCGGGAATCGGCAAGTCGACATTGCTGTTGCAGGCGCTCGATGCGCTGCACCGCAAGGGCCTGCCCACGCTGTATGTCACCGGCGAGGAAAGCGGCGCGCAGATCGCGCTGCGCTCGCGCCGCCTGGGCCTGGACAACAGCCAGGTGCAGGTGCTGGCCGAGATCCAGCTCGAGAAGATTCTCGCCACGCTCGAAGCCAACCAGCCCGCGGTGGTGGTGATCGACTCCATCCAGACCGTGTATTCCGACCAGCTGTCCTCGGCGCCGGGCTCGGTGGCCCAGGTGCGCGAATGCGCGGCGCATCTGACGCGCGCCGCCAAGACCACGGGCATCTGCGTGGTGCTGATCGGCCATGTGACCAAGGAAGGCGCGCTCGCCGGCCCGCGCGTGCTCGAGCATATGGTCGACACCGTGCTGTACTTCGAGGGCGACACGCACAGCAACTTCCGCCTGGTGCGTGCGATCAAGAACCGCTTTGGCGCCGTCAACGAGATCGGCGTGTTCGCGATGACGGAGAAAGGCCTCAAGGGCGTGACCAACCCCAGCGCGATCTTCCTGAGCCAGCATTCCGAGCCCGTGCCGGGCAGCTGCGTGCTGGTCACGCTCGAAGGCACGCGGCCCATGCTGGTCGAGATCCAGGCGCTGGTCGACCAGGGCGGGCCCAGCCCGCGCCGGCTCTCGGTGGGCCTGGACAAGGACCGCATGGCGATGCTGCTGGCGGTGCTCAACCGCCATGCGGGCGTGGCCTGCGCCGACCAGGATGTGTTCGTCAACGCGGTCGGCGGGGTGCGCATCAACGAGCCTGCAGCTGACCTGGCAGTGATGTTGGCGATCACTTCGAGTCTGCGCGGCAAGGCGCTGCCGCGCGGCTTCTTCGCGTTTGGCGAAGTCGGGCTGGCCGGCGAAGTGCGGCCCGCGCCGCGCGGCCAGGAACGGCTCAAGGAAGCCGCGAAGCTGGGCTTCACCCTGGCCGTCGTGCCCAAGGCGAATGCGCCGAAAAAGGCGATTCCCGGGCTGACGATTCACGCCGTGGAGCGCGTCGACGAGGCCATGAACATCGTGCGTGGAATCAGCTGACGCGCGGTTTTCAGGGGTATACGCACTCACCACAACCCCAAAGTCCAGCGTCCATAAGACAATTGCGGCCATGAATTTGCGCAAAATCTGGGTCCCGGTGGGACTGGCAGTGCTGTTGATCGCTGCCCATCAAACTTACGGCTGGCTGGGCGTTGCCGCGGCCGGCGGCGGCATCGTCATGTGGCTGCTGCTGCACTTCAACCGGCTGATGTCGGTGGTGCGCAAGGCGTCGCAGCAGCCCATAGGCTATGTCGCCAGCGCCGTGATGCTCAACGCCAAGCTGCGTCCGGGCGTGAACATGATGCATGTGGTGGCGATGACGCGTTCGCTGGGCAAGCAGCAGACGCCGCAGGGCGAGCAGCCCGAAATCTTCCGCTGGACCGACGGCTCGCATTCGCATGTGGACTGCACGTTCGACCACGGCCGCCTCGTGTCCTGGCAGATGTACCGTCCCCCGCAGGACGATGCCCCCACCCCCGCGATAGAACACACGCCCACGCCGTAGAATCTCCTTTTTGCGATCTTGCACAAAGGATTTCCATGAGCTCCGCAGTTCCCTCGATGGCCGACCGTGACGGCAAAATCTGGATGGACGGCCAATTGGTCGAATGGCGTGACGCCAAGGTCCATGTGCTCACGCATACGCTGCATTACGGTTGCGGCGCCTTCGAGGGCGTGCGCGCCTATGAGACCGACAAGGGCACGGCCATCTTCCGGCTCGAAGACCATACCAAGCGGCTGTTCAACAGCGCCAAGATCCTGCGCATGAACATTCCGTTCACCCAGGAGCAGGTCAACGCGGCCCAGGTCGAAGTCGTGCGCGCCAATAAGCTCGCCTCGTGCTACCTGCGTCCGCTGACCTGGATTGGCGACAAGAAGCTGGGCGTCTCGCCCAAGGGCAACGACATCCACCTGATGGTCGCTGCCTGGGCCTGGGGCGCCTACCTCGGCGAGGAAGGCATGGCGCGCGGCATACGCGTCAAGACCAGCAGCTACACGCGCCACCATGTGAACATCACCATGAGCCAGGCCAAGGCGGTGAGCAACTACACCAACTCCATCCTGGCCAATACCGAAGCCCTGGACGACGGCTACGACGAAGCGCTGCTGCTGGACGCGGCCGGCTTCGTGTCCGAAGGTTCGGGCGAGAACATCTTCATCGTCAAGGACGGCGTGGTCGTCACGCCCGACCTGTCGGCCGGCGCGCTCAACGGCATCACGCGCAACACCGTGTTCGCGATCTGCAAGGACCTGGGCCTTGAAGTGCAGCAGCGCCGCATCACGCGCGACGAGGTCTACATCAGCGACGAGGCCTTCTTCACCGGCACGGCCGCCGAAGTCACGCCTATCCGCGAACTCGACCGCATCGCGATCGGCGCGGGCAGCCGCGGCCCGATCACGCAGAAAATCCAGGCGGCCTTCTTTGACATCGTCAACGGCCGCAACCCCAAGTACGCACACTGGCTCACGCTGGTGTAAGCGGTTTTTTTCCCAGCCCCCCGAGACAAGAGACTCCCCATGACCCAAGCCGTCGTAGAACTGGCCGCCAAAGAACTCAACAGTTATGGCGGCGTGTACTGCCCCAGCCCGCGCGCTGACATGAAGCTGTGGAACAGCCACCCCAAGGTCTACCTGGATATCGCCCATACGGGTGAAGCCAAGTGCCCCTACTGCGGCACCGTGTACCGCCTCAAGGAAGGCGAAGTCGTGGGCCACGGCCACTGACTTTCGCTGTTGAACGGTAGCAAAAGGGGCCTTGGGCCCCTTTTTGTCACCCCGGCTTTTTTTGAAGGACCACGCCGTGCGCGTACTGCATTTTGTGACCGGAGGTTTCTCCGGCGCGACCCAGGTCGCGGTCGACCTGTGTCTGGCCGCGCGGCGCAGCCAGTCCATGCCGGTGCTGCTGGTGCTGCGCCGCAAGCGCAACACCGACGCGGCGCGCGTGCAGGCGCTGCGCGACCAGGGCCTCGACGTGCGCGTCGTGCCCGGCTGGTCGCATGCGGCCACCATCTGGGCGCTGCGCAAGATTGCGCTCGAATGGAAGCCCGACATCCTCGTCGCCCATGGCTTCAGCGACCACCTGTGGGGCCGCTATGCGGGCCTGCTGGCCGGCGTGCCCAAGCTGGTGCATGTGGAGCACAACTCGCGCGAGCGCTACACCAGATGGCGCCTCAAGCAGGCGCTGTGGCTCGATGCGCGCAGCGCGGCCAGCGTGGGCGTGTCGCGCGGCGTGCGCGACCGGCTGCTCGAGCTGGGCTTTGCGCGCGAACGCTGCGTCGCCATTCCGAACGGCATAGATCTGGCGCGCTTTCCCGCCGACCAGCTCCAGCCCTGGGCGCAGCGCGCGCCGGCCATCGTCATGGCCTCGCGCTTCGCGCGCCAGAAGGACCATGCGACGCTGATCGAGGCGCTGGCGCTGCTGGCCGAGCAGGGCCTGCGCCCGCGGCTGCACCTGGCCGGCGGCGGCAAGCCGCGGCTGCGCGACCAGGCCCAAGCATTGGTCGACAAGCTGGGGCTGGGCGCCCAGGTCGAGTTCATGGGCCAGGTCGCGCAGCTGCCGCAGTTCCTCATGCGCCAGCAGATATTCGTGCTGTCGACCCACTACGAAGGCATGCCGCTGGCGCTGACCGAAGCCATGGCCGCGGGCTGTGCCTGCATAGGCAGCGATGTGGTCGGGGTACGCGAAGTGATCGATCCGGGCCGCACCGGGCTGCTGGTGCCCGAAGGCGACGCCGCGGCGCTGGCCCAGGCGCTCAGGACGCTGCTCGACCAACCTGAATACGCCCGGGCGCTGGCCCAGGCCGCGCGCGCCGAGGCCGAAGTGGCGTTCGATGTGTCGGTGATGCAGGCCGGCTACGAGGCGCTGCTGCGGCGCGTGCATGCGGGGGCAGGGGTCGGGGCTTCGACAGGCTCAGCCCGAACGGTCTTATAGGGGCCGGTTCAGTCCGAATGCAGCCCTGCTACAGACGGGACTGCGTGCGCCTATGGCGCGCATTGCCCAGGCTAAGCCCCAGTTTCATCGCGAACTTGCGTAATTTCTGGCGCAGCGGCACACGCGGCTTCTCGCTCCAGATCGAGCTGACGAAGCTGGTCTCATCGAGTATCAGCAGCGAAGGCACGGTGCCCAGGATGCGCAAGTCGTTTTCCCACCAGAACCGCAGGTCCACGTCTATGGGCCGGCCGAACGGCACGCGCGTGGCCAGCAGCTTGGCCGCGCCCGCGCGGCTGACCACATAGCCGGCCGTCATGCTGGGAACGCGCTGGTATTCGACCAGCGCGACATCGGACAGCAGCGGGCGCTGGCTGCGCACTTTCTCCTGCACCCGGCCCAGCAGCTTGACCATGTCCCAGGGAATGTCGAGCGCGGCAATGGCGGCGATGCCGTCGGCCAGCCGGTCGTCCAGGCGCACGTCGTCCTCGAGCACCACCATGGCCGGCGCATCGCTGGCCAGCAGCTGGCGCCAGGCCTGGATATGGCTTGCATAGCAGCCTTTCTCGCCGTTCACCAGCGGCTTGTAGTACTGGGCGCGGTTGAGTTGCGCGCTGTAGAGCGCATCCTGCTCGGCGGCGGGCAGGTCGGCCCACCAGACAGCGTGCAGGCGTTCGCCCTGCAGGTTCAGGCGTGCCAGTTCGGCTTCGAGCCGTGCGCGGCGTTCGGCATCGCGCTCGAGGTTGACGAAGACCAGCGGCAGTGAGGAAGCTTTGTCGGCCATGGGTTTCACTTCCACAGGCGCTTCCACCACGGGCGACGGCGCGGCGGCTGGCCGCTTTCCGCGGCCTGCAGCTGCTCGACGATTTCGAGGTAGTGGCGGAAGTTCAGCGGCCGGTCTGCAAGCACGTCGTCAGCAACCGCATGGAAAATGGCTTCGTACGCGGGCTTGCGCGATTCGAACAGATGGAAGAAGTCGCGCTCGCCGTAGAAAGTGCCTATGCCGAACACGCCTTCGTTGCCCAGCGACCATTTGGGAAGCAGGCAGGCGCTCACGGCCGGCATGACCACGGGAATGCCGGCTTCGCGCGCCAGCACCGACATCACTTCGGCCGCGTCGTGGAGCTTGCTCGAGCGCATCGTGGGCCGGCCCAGTTGCATCCACATACTCTTGCGGAATGCCATGAACATCGGCCCCGCATACACTTGCGTGCCTTGCTTGTGGTTGGAGAACTGTGCGAGCCCGAAAAGCGCACCGTTTTCAGCGTGCTGGACGGCCGCGAGGTACGCCGCCCGATTCAGCGCGAACGCGTCGATGTCGCAGAACACCACGATGTCCTCGGGTGCGAGCCGCTCGATGACTTCGTTCATCCACAGGCCATGGGGCTGCTGGTCGGCACGCTCCTGCTGCAGCGGTATGTCCAGATGCGCGAAGACTTCGCGCTGCTTGGACAGGATGCTGGCGGGAATGTTGTCCCAGTACATGGCATGGACGGTAGGAAATTTCATAGTCAAATTGTTACTCAATACAGCCGCTGAAAGGCGCGCAGCCCGGTGCATGCCGACTTGGGGCTTTCCTGAGCGAGCAGGGCCGGCGGCAATGCCGCCATTAAAAACCGTTTTCTATTCCCCCCGGTATTTTCTCTATGACCTTTGATACCCGCCGCATGCAGGCGCTTTTCGAATCTGCCGCCCTGGTCTGCCTGGTCGTGGTCTTCCTGTCGTTTCCCGTGGCGATGGCGCTCGCATATATCGCGATGGCGCTGGCCTTGCTGTTCGGGCTGCTCAGCGGCCGGATCTGGCAGCGCTGGCCCACGGTGCGCCGCGCCCCCGTGGTCTGGGCGGCGCTGGGGCTTTACGCCCTGATGCTGCTGGGCATCCTGTACACGCCCGCAAGTCACGACGACATCGTGCTGCACCTGTCCAAGTACAGCAAGCTGCTGCTGGTGCCGGTGTGCATCGCGCTGCTGGCCGAGAGCGTCTGGCGCCGGCGCTGCGTCGATGCCTTCGTGCTGGCCATGCTGTTCATCCTGGGCTCGGTCTACGCCAACATCTTCTGGGACCTGCCCTGGTCGCGCACCCACAACCTCGGCTGGGGCCAGGACCACACGGTGATCGGCGACTACATCACGCAGAACGTGATGATGACGTTCTTCGTCGTGCTGGCGCTGGACCGGGGCCTGCGCGCCGGCGCGGCCTGGTGGCGGCGCGGCGCCTGGTGGCTGGTGGCGCTGCTGGGCGCGCTGAGCATCACCCATCTGTCGAGCGGGCGCACGGGCTATCTGCTGCTGATGGTGGCGCTGTTTGCCTTCCTGCTGCTGGCCACGCAGGGCTGCAAGCGCTGGCTCGCGCTGGGCATACTGGCGCTGGGTCTGCTCACGGTGGTGGCGACCTCCACCGAAGTGCAGGAGCGCGTGAAGCTGGGCATCACCGAAGCGCGCAACAGCAAGAGCATGGAAATCACCAGCATCGGCGGGCGCATCAACTTCTGGAAGAACACCTGGTCGCTGGTCGAGCAAAAGCCCATCACCGGCTGGGGCACGGGCAGCTACCACGACACCTGGTGCGAGGAAGTCACGGCCGAAGGCTGGTGCGCGTTCGGCCGCTGGCATCCGCACAACCAGTACCTGTTCCTCTGGATGGAGAACGGCATTCTGGGTCTGCTCGCTTTCCTGGCGCTGATCGGCGCGCCGGTCTGGGCCGCGCGCCGCGCCCAGCCGCATCAGCGCCGCCTGCTGCTGAGCTTCGCGGTGATCCTGGCCGTCAACAGCCTGATCAATGCCTCGCTGTGGAGCTCGCGTGAAAGCCATTTCTTCGTGATGCTGCTGATCGTGCTGTGCGCCGATGCCTTGTACGGCGCCACGCCGCGGCCCGCGCAGGCGCGGCGCGCCGCGGACTGAGTTCAGGCCAGCGGCAGGCGCAGCACGAAACGCGCGCCGCCGCCTTCGCGCGCCTCGCAGCGCACGCTGCCGCCGTGGCGCTCGGCAATCGAGCGCACCAGGGCCAATCCCAGGCCGACCCCGCCCGAACGCTCGCTCGCGCCGGGCAGGCGGTAGAACTTCTCGAAGATGCGCTCGCGCTGATCGGCCGGAACGCCCGGGCCGCGATCGTCGACGCGGATTTCGGCCTGGCCGTCGATGCGCGCCAGCTCGAGCGTGATTTCGCCGTGGCTGTAGCGGCGCGCGTTCTCCAGCAGGTTGCGCACCGCGCGGCGCAGCAGCTTGGCGACGCCGGGCACTTCCAGTTCCGCGAGGTCCTGCAGCTGCAGTTCGGCGTCGACGCGCGCGCATTCCTCGGCGCTCAGGCCTATCAGGTCGACCGATTCCTCGGTGCCCACATCGACTTCGCGCGAGTCCAGCCGGCTGGCCAGCAGGATTTCGTCGACCAGTTGGTCGAGTTCGTTGACGTTGCGCAGGATTTCGGCGCGCGATGCCGGCGAAGGCTGGTTGCCCGACATCAGCTCCATGCCCATGCGTATGCGCGTGAGCGGCGAGCGCAGCTCGTGCGAGGCATTGGCCAGCAGCGATTTCTGCGAGGCCATCAGCGCCTCGATGCGCTCGGCCGAGGCGTTGAACTGGCGCGACAGGTCGGCCAGCTCGTCATTGCCCTGCACCGGCACGCGCGTCGCGAGGTCGCCTTCGCCAAAGCGCTGCACGCTGCGCTGCAGGTTTTCAAGCCGCTTGAGCAGCCGGCGGATGATGGGAAACACGCCCAGCGCCACGGCGACGCCGACCAGCGCCAGCATCCACAGGAAACCAAACGGCCGCAGCCAGAACGCTGCCGGGCCATGCGGCGGTGGGCGCTCGCCGCGCTGGGTGCGCGGCGCCATCTGCAGACTGAAGTTCTGGCCGTCGGCACCGGCGATATCGAAGCGCAGCCCTTCGGACGGATCGCCCGGACGGCGTATGCCCAGACCCTGGGCCAGCACCTGGCCGTCGGCGTCGCGCAGCACGATCTCGCGCGCCGGCGCGGCGCTGGCGCTGTTTTGCTGCGCATTGAATTCCGTCGCGGTCTGCCAGGCCCAGGCGACCAGCAGCGTCAGCACTGCCACGCCGCCGACCACGGCCAGCCAGATGCGCAGATACAGGCGGCGGGAAAAGAGGCGCAGCAGCGACATGGCTTCAGTCCTGCTGTTTGGCGAACACATAGCCCACGCCGCGCACCGTCAGGATGCGCTTGGGAGCCTTGGGGTCGACTTCGATGGCCGCGCGTATGCGGCCCATGTGCACGTCGATCGAGCGATCGAACGCCTCGAGCTCGCGCCCGCGCACGGCTTCCATGATCTGCTCGCGCGACAGCACGCGGCCCGCGCGCTCGGCCAGCGCGACCAGCAGGTCGAATTGATAGGAGGTCAGCTCGCAGAGCTGGCCGCCCACGGTCACGGTGCGCGCATCGCGGTCGATCTCCAGCGTGCCGAAGCGCAGCGCCTGGCTCGGCGCTTCGACCGCGCCATGGCCCTGGCGGCGCAGGATGGCGCGGATGCGCGCCAGCAGCTCGCGCGGCTCGAACGGCTTGGGCAGGTAGTCGTCGGCGCCGATTTCCAGGCCGATCACGCGGTCCATGGGGTCGCCCTTGGCAGTGAGCATCAGCACCGGCGTCTGCGCCGCGGGCCCGGGCAGGGCGCGGATGCGGCGGCAGACTTCGAGGCCGTCGATGTCGGGCAGCATCAGGTCCAGGATCACGAGGTCGGGCAGGGCCTGCGGGTCGGTCACCTGCAGCGCGGCCAGGCCGCTGAGGCCATCGCCACAGTGGTTGAGTTTCAGGCCGTTCTGGCCCAGATACTCGCCGACCATCTGCGCGAGCCGGGCGTCGTCTTCAATCATCAGCAGGTGGTGAACGCTCATGGGATCCGTCGAAGTGGGGGAGTAGGAGGGCAGGGCCATGCCTGCAATGGTGGCGCCAGGCTGTCACAGCGGCTTGTCGCCTGCGTAAAGATGGGGTAAATCTGCTGCGCGCGGCAACTCCCGTCAATCATGTGTCAGCGGCACGCGCGACGCGGCCCAGACCAGCAGCAGCACGGGCAGGCCCAGCAGCGCGGTGGCGGTGAAGAACGTCGCATAGCCGTGGGCATCGACAAAGACGCCTGAAAAGCCCGCAATCCACTTGGGCGCCAGCAGCATCATCGAGCTGAACAGCGCGTACTGCGTCGCCGAGTACTGCACATTGGTCAGCGCCGACAGGTAGGCGATGAACGCCGCCGAGGCAATGCCGCCGGCCAGGTTGTCGGCCGAGACCACGAACACCAGGCCCGTGAGGTCGTGGCCGCGCGTGGCCAGCAGCGCGAACAGCAAGTTGGTGACGGCCGATAGCAGCGCGCCCAGCATCAGCACGCGCATCACGCCCCAGCGCATGGCCATGGCGCCGCCGAGAAACGCGCCGGCCAGCGTCATGATCACGCCAAACACCTTGGTCACGGCCGCGACCTCGTCCTTGGTGAAGCCCATGTCCACATAGAAAGGGTTGGCCATGATGCCCATCACCACATCGCTGATGCGGTAGACGGCAATCAGCGCCAGGATCAGCGCGGCCTGCCAGCGGTAGCGGCGGATGAAGTCGGCAAACGGCTCGACCAGCGCGCCGCGCAGCCATTCGGCCGCATTGCGCGCGCGCGGCAGCGCGCGTGGCGCGGGCTCGCGCGACAGCAGCACCGTGACCACGCCCAGCAGCATGCTCGCGGCCATCACGCAGTAGGCGACCTGCCAGGCGTTGTGCATATAGCCCGTGGCATCGCCCTGGGTGCGCGCCGCGATCCACAGCACGCCCGCACCGGCCCAGATCATCGCCAGCCGATAGCCGGTCTGGTAGGTCGCCGCGAGCGCGGCCTGGCGGTCGGTATCGGCCGATTCGATGCGAAACGCGTCGAGCGCGATGTCCTGCGTCGCCGAGCCGAAGGCCACGGCCAGCGCGCACCAGACCACGGGCTGCAGGCTGGTCAGCGGGTCGTTGAACGCCATGCCGATCAGGCCGGCCATGACCATCAGCTGCGACAGCAGCAGCCAGCTGCGCCGGCGCCCCAGCCGGCGCGTGAGCAGCGGCAGCGGCAGATGGTCGACCAGCGGCGACCAGAGCCATTTGAATGCGTAGACCAGGCCCACCCAGCTCAGATAGCCTATGGTCGCGCGGTCCACGCCGGCCTCGCGCAGCCAGAACGACAGCGTGCCCAGCACCAGCAGCAGCGGCAGGCCCGCCGAAAAGCCCAGCGCCAGCATGCGCCAGCTTGCGGGCTCGCGGTAGACCCGCCAGGTATCGCGCCAGCTGCGGGTGGGAACGGGGCCGGAAGTCGGCACGGCTTGGGAGGTGGATTGGGTCATGTCGGTAAGAGCAGGCTGCGGGCCCATTATCGGCATGCTTTGCCGCCGCGTTCGCGCAAGCGCCGCGGTTGCGCCCTTGTCTGACGAGCGGCGGCGGCAGAACCGCTAGACTTTTGCGCATGCAGCACCACGACTTCCCCTCTCTCCCCCACGAAAGCGCGGCCCCCTGCCTGCGCTGTTGCGCTCCCGGCGCGAGCCTGTGGCAGGCGCGGCGCGCTTTCCTGCGTCTGGGCGGCGCGGCGGCGCTCGCGGGCGCGGGTGGGGCGGCGCTGGCCCAGGTCGACGTGGGCAGCGGTTCGCGCCTGCGCCAGCTCGTGCCCGCGCAGACGCTCGAAGAGGCGGCTGCCGAGCAGTACCAGCAGCTGCTTGCCAAGGCCAAGTCCCAGGGCGCGCTCGCGCCCGCGGGCAATCCCCAGCTCCAGCGCCTGCACGTGATTGCCCAGCGCCTGATTCCCTACGCCCAATCATGGAACGAGCGCGCGCGCTCCTGGCGCTGGGAAGTGAACCTGATAGGCAGCAAGGAAATCAACGCCTTCTGCATGCCCGGCGGCAAGATCGCGTTCTATACCGGCATTCTCGACAAGCTCGCGCTGACCGACGACGAGACCGCGATGATCATGGGCCACGAAATGGCGCATGCGCTGCGCGAACATTCGCGCGAGCAGCTCGCCAAGAGCCAGGCGACCAACATCGGCCTGTCGCTGGGCGCGCAGCTGCTGGGTCTGGGCGATCTGGGCAATGCGGCCGCCAAGGTGGGCGCGCAGCTGCTGAGCCTGCAGTTCAGCCGCTCGGATGAAAGCGACGCCGACCTCGTGGGCCTGGAAATGGCCGCGCGCGCGGGCTACAACCCGCAGGCGGCGGTCACGCTGTGGCAGAAGATGGGCAAGGAGACGGGCGGCAGCGGCGGCGGCCTGGCGTTTCTTTCGACCCATCCCAGCGGCCCGGACCGTATCCGCGAGCTGCAGCGCAATGTGCCCAAGGTGGATGGCCTGTATCGGCAGGCGAGGAAATAAGGCCCCCACGCTCCCTCACTGCGTGTGGTCGTGATGGGGGGG
>NZ_JAVWWA010000005.1:87776-91254 GCF_036666375.1 Comamonas sp.
CAGCCCCCCCATTTGTCAGCCCCGCCTCAGGTCCCACCGACATAAGGATTGCTCAGCCGCTCGCGTCCCAGCGTGCTTTCGGGGCCATGGCCGGGAATGAACACCGTGGCGCCGCCCATGGGCCACAGGCGCTCGGTGATGCTCGCGATCAGCTGCTCGTGGTTGCCCTGGGGAAAGTCGGTGCGGCCTATGCTGCCCGCGAACAGCACATCGCCGACAAACACACGCTCGATCTGCGGCGCATGGAACACCACATGGCCGGGCGTGTGGCCCGGGCAGTGGCGCACGGCCAGCGTTTCCCGGCCTATCTGCACGCTGTCGCCATCATGCAGCCAGCGCGTGGGCGTGAAGCTCTGCGCGGGCGGAAAGCCGAACATCGCGCTTTGCTGGGGCAGGCCGTCGATCCAGAACTGATCGCCTTCATGCGGGCCGATGATGGGCAGGGCATGCGACTGCGCAAGCTCGCCCGCGCCGCCCGCATGGTCGATATGCGCATGCGTGAGCCAGATCGCGCGCAGCGTCAGGCCCAGGCGCTCGACTTCGGCCAGGATGACGGGCAGGTCGCCGCCCGGGTCGATGACGGCCGCGTCGCGGCTTTCGCTGCACCAGACCAGCGAGCAGTTCTGCTGGAAGGCGGTGACGGGAATGGTGAGGTATTCAAGCATGGGGTGTGAAGGCGCAAAGCATGTTCTTGCCGGCCATTGTCCGCGAAGTGCCGCGGCGCGCGCTGCGGGCGCAAGCCGCGGTACATTGCGGGCGGGCTGCTGTCGACCGCGTATAGTTTGCGCACTCCGGCAATCTGGCTGGAGGAATGGGTCCGTCTGTGCCTAGGAACGCAGTGCGCCGCCTGCGCCGCCTGCGCATGCGGGCCACACCGGCGGCCCAGCAGCGCCTTGAATCCATGGACCAATATCTATCGTGGCCAGGCGCGGACGCCGGGCTGGGACAACTCGTCGACTCCGCACCAGCCGTTCTTCCCCCTCTGTGGCAGCTGGCGGCATTCTGGCTGGCTGCCTCGATGACGGTCTATGCCGCGCAGCGCCTGTGCGAGTATGTGTCGCTGTCCGTGGACCAGGCCAGCCGCAGGGTGTTCGAGTCGTTCGCGTCTTTGGGCATGGGCTGCATCTTCTGGGCTTTGGTCATGGCCATCGTCTATCTGCGTGTCGACATCCAGCTGCATGAATGGACGCTGCTGCCCGCGCTGTCGGCGCTGGTCGTGATGGTGCTCAGTTGCCGGCTCACCTTGCCCACCTTGCTCACGCGCCGCAGCTGGTCGTGGCGCATGCTGGCGAGCGCGGGAATGTCGGCCGGACTGCTGCTGGGCTACACGATCCTGGTGACGAACTGCTTTTCCCGCGCCGCTGGCATCCATGTCCTGCCTTTCGCGCTGGCCTGCGTCGTGCTTGCCGCCCTGGTGATGTTTCGGGCATGGCGCCTCCAGGGGCTGCGCCTGCGGGGCGCGGCCTCGCCGCATGCGGACACCTGGACCGAGTGGGTCGTCTGCGGCGGCGTGGTCGTGGCGCTGCAATGGCTGCTGTCGATTTCGTTCGAGTACCACCAGGATTTCAATGCCCTCGGGGCCACCTCGCTCGATGAGTCCGCGGCCCTGATCGTGGTGGGCATCTTCGCGGGCGCGATCTCGCTGGAGCAGCTGACGAACATCCGCGCCGACCGCGGGCGCCAGCAACTGGTGCATCGTGGCCTGTCGATGATTCGCTCCAGCGCGGACTCGGCGGTGGTGCAATCCGATGCGCGGCTGGCGCTGATCGCCGACTATCTGCACGAGCTGCTGCTGCCCGAAAGGCTGGCGCTGCATTTCCAGCCCATCGTCAACCTGCGCAGCCAGTCGGTGCATCTCGAAGCCCTGCTGCGGCTGGAGCATCCGCGCCTGGGCCGCATCAACCCCGAGAAATTCTTCCTGGTATGCGAGCTGCGCGGCCAGACGCAGCAGGCGGACCGGCTCATCGTGCTCAACGCGCTCGGCCATGCCCGGCAGTGGCACGAGAGCGGACATGCGCTGGCAATCCATGTGAACATCGCTCCCGTGACGCTGATGGCCAGCGGTTTCTGCGACTGGCTGCTGGCCGAGATCGCCCAGCGTGGGCTCAGTCCGCAGCATGTCAGGCTGGAGCTGACCGAACATGCGATCACGGCCAACGGCCGCAGCATTTACCTCAGCGTGAGCGAACTGCATGCGCGCGGCATCCAGGTGATCATGGACGACTTCGGTGCCGGGTTTTCCTCGCTGGGCCTGCTGGCGAACCTGCCGCTGACCAGCATCAAATGCGACCGGCTGTTCCTGCGGGACGTGGAGAATGACGTCAAGCGCCAGATCCTGCTGCGCCATGTCGCGGCGATGGCGCACGACCTGGGCCTGCTGGCCACGGTCGAAGGCGTGGAGACCGAAGCCGAACTGCGCAGCGTCGTGCGCTGCGGTATCGAGAGCATCCAGGGCTATCTGTTCGCGCGGCCGCTGGCGGCCGCGCAGATCCCGCACTGGCTGCAGCATGCATGCCCCGAACGCCTGGACGCCATGCGCGCCATCCTGGCCGGCGAAGGCTAGATCGCGCGCCCCACGCGCAGCGCGAGTTCGCGCATCCACTGCAGCGCGGGATCGGCATCGCGGTGGCGGTGCCACTGCAGGGTCTGCTCCAGCGTGGGCACTTCCAGCGGCGGCGGCCACAGCCTGATGGGCAGCACTTTTTCCGCCTGCAGCGCCACGCGCCTGTGCACCGTCGCAATGCGGTCGGTGCCGACCACCATCTGGGGCAGGGCCGCCATGCTGGGCGCGGACACCTCGACCTGGCGCTGGATGCCGAAGCGGTCGAGAAACCAGCTGTCGAACGCCGCGCGCTGCTGGCCGGTCGCGTAGTTCGCGACCACATGGCCGCATTCGAGATAGTCGTTGAACGTCAGCGCGTGCTGGATGCGGCTATGGCCGGCCCAGGTCACGCACAGATACTGCTCCTCGAACAGCGGCGCCGAGGGATGGTTGGCGGCGGTGAACTGCGCGGGAATGATCAGCAGGTCGGCGTCGCCTTGCTCGAGCTGCTCGGCGGGCTTGTCGTTGAGCGCGCGCAGCTCCAGGCGGATTCCGCGCGCCTGCTGGTAGAGCGCCTCGAGCAGCGGCGGAATGAACACCGCGGTGGTGAAATCCGACAGCAGCAGCACGAAGGTCCGCGTGGACTGCGCGGGGTCGAACAGCGGCGGCGTGGTGATCGTGCTGTCGATGCGCATCAGCACGTCGCGCACCGGCTCGATCAGGCCCAGCGCGCGTGGCGTGAGCACCATCTGCCGGCCCTGCGCGGCCAGCAGTTCGTCGCCAAAGAAACTGCGCAGGCGGGCGAGCGCATTGCTCATTGCCGGCTGGCTCAGATGCAGGCGCTCGCCCGCACGGCTGATGTTGCGTTCGGCCAGCAGCGCGTCCAGCGCCACCAGCAGGTTCAGATCGAGTTTGTTGAAGCGCATGTCTCCGGCT
>NZ_JAVWWA010000006.1:0-83465 GCF_036666375.1 Comamonas sp.
TTTGCGCCACGAACGTCGACTGGCCTGCGTCCGGGTCGCTGATGGTCAGCGCGCCTTGCACCGACAGCTTGATGTCTTCCGTGACTTCGCCCGTGGCGGCACCGCCAATGGTCGGCGTATTGTTGCCGCTGCCATTGATGGTGATGACCACGTCCTTCGTGCCCGTCGCGCCGTGGCTGTCCGTCACCGTCACGGTGATGGTGTCGGTGACCTTCTGGCCGTCGGGCAGATCCTTGACCTTGGCGCTGTCCAGCACATAGGTCCACTTGCCGTCGGCATCGACCGTCAGGCTGCCGTATTGGCCCTGGGGCGTGCCCACGCTCCAGGTATGCGTGTCGCCCGCATCCACATCGGAAGGGTTCAGATCGCCGGAGATGCTGGCCGTGCTGTCGCTGATGGCCGCTGCAGCCATGCCGGTGATCGTCGGCGCGTCGTTGCTGCCCGTGATGGTGATGACCACGCTGCTTGCGGCGCCGTCAGCGGTAGTGACCGTGAAAGTCTCGCTGCGCGTTTCGTTGGCCGCCAGGGCTTGCACCTTGGCATCACTGTTGTTCAGCGCAAACGTCCAGTTGCCGCTCGCGTCCACGCTGAAGCTGCCGTACTGGCCTGCCACATTGGTCTGCGGCACAAACACCACGGCAGGCGCATCCGGATCCGTTGCTTCGAGCTTGCCGCCGGCTTGCAGCGTGACGTCCTCCTGTACGGCACCCGCGTCGTTGCCCGGAATGCCGGGAACCACCACGACGCCTTCGTCGGTGCCGTTGATGGTGATCGTGATGTCCTTGATATCCACGCCGCCCTTGCCATCGCTGACCTCGACCTGATAGGTCTCGGTGCGCGTTTCGCCCGCGTTCAGCGGCTGGGCTGCGGCGTTGTTGAGCTGGTAGGCCCATTGGCCGCTGGCATTGACGCTGAAGCTGCCGTAGGTTCCTGTGGCACTGCCCACCACGGTATAGCTATGCGTATCCAGGGTATCCACATCGGTGGTGGCCAGCTGACCTATCGCGGTCTGAGTGCCGTCTTCGGTCACGGTGCCCGTCAAGGCACCCGACAGCACTGGCTGGTCATTCGTTCCATTGATGGTGATGACCACGCTGCCCGTGGTCCCGTCGGCGGTCGTGACCGTGAAGGACTCGGTGCGCGTCTCGCCCGTGCCAAGTGACTGCACCAGGGGGCTGTTGTTGTTCAGCGCATAGTTCCAGTTGCCATCGGCATCGATGCTGAAACTGCCGTACTGGCCGGCACGTGCCGTCACCGCAACGAACACGGCCTGCCCCTCGTCGGGATCGACCACATTGAGTTTTCCAACCGCGCTCAACTGACCATCTTCGGTCACTGCGCCCCTGTCCGCGCCAGGAACCGCCGGCGTAATGATCGCGCTCACGTCCGCGCCATTGATGGTGATGGTCACCGTCTGGGTATCCACGCCTCCCTTGCCATCGCTGACCTGGACCTGATAGGTCTCAGTGCGGGTTTCACCCGCGCGCAGCGGCTGGGCCGCGTCGTTGTCGAGTTGATACGTCCACTGGCCATTGGCGTCCACGCTGAAACTGCCATAGGTGCCTGTGGCGTTGCCGATGACGCTGTAGCTGTGCGTATCTTTGGCATCCACATCGGTGGTGATCATCTGGCCTATGGCCGTCTGGATACCGTTCTCGGTCACTGTGCCCGTGAGCGCACCCGACAATTCGGGTTGGTCGTTTGTGCCAACAATGGTGATGACCACGCTGCCCTTGGTTCCGTCGGCGGTAGTGACCGTGAAAGTCTCGGTCACCGTTTCGCCTGCGCCCAGGGCCTGTACCGTTTCGCCGCCATTGTCCAGCGCAAAGCTCCAGTTGCCGCCGGCATCGACGCTGAAGCTGCCGTATTGGCCGGCCGCAGCGACTTGGGCAACGAACACCGCCTGACCCGCATCCGGGTCGGTCACATCGAGCTTGCCGCTGGTGGTCAGCGTCACATCTTCCTGCACCCGTCCCAGGTCGGAACCGGGCGCCGCCGGCGTGATGATCGCGGCGTCGTCCGCACCTTCGATGACCACGGTGACGGTCTGGGTCGCGCTGCCGCCCTTGCCGTCGCTGACGGTGACGGTGACGGTGTCGGTGAGCTGCTCGCCTGTCTTGAGCCCCTGCACCTGTGCATTGCCCGCGCCGGGAACATAGGTCCACTTGCCGGTCTGGTCCACGGTGAAGCTGCCGTACTGGCCCTGGCCGCCGTTGTTCACGCTCCAGGTCTGCGTGTCGCCGACATCGACATCCGCGGCAACCAGCTGTCCGCTCACCGCCGTGGTCTGGTCTTCCTGGACAGCCACGGTCGCTTCGCCCGAAAGCGTGGGCGCGTCATTGGTGCCGATGATGGTGATCGTCAGCGTGTTGATGGAGCTCGCACCATTGCGATCGACCAGTTCATAGGTGAAGGTCTCCGTGCGCGTCTCGCCCGCGGCCAGCGCCTGCACCGCTGGCAGGGCGTTGTCGAGCTGGTAGCTGTAGCTGCCGTCCGAATTCAAGGTGATCTGACCGAACTGGCCCTGGCTGCCGCCTCTGAGCAGCACGCTGTGCTGGGCCAGAGAGCCATCGCCGAGCGTGTCATTGGTCAGCAGATTGCCGGTCAGCGGCAAGGCATCTTCAAGCACCGAGCCGATATCCGGATTGGTATCGGGAGTGGCCGGCGCAGCCGCGCCATCCGCTGCGAACAGCGTGTCGGCCGGACCCGCACCGGTACGGTCAAAAGCGAGATTCAGCGGTGCCGTGGCTTCCACGACGCTGGCCAGGCGCACGAAAGTGCTGCCGCCTTCACTGCCGCCGCTGAGCGTCGCGGCCGTGGGGTCCAGCGTGTCGAACGGATCCTGACCGGCGTTGATGGCGGCGATGATCTGGTCGATTTCGGTCGCCGGCGGCGCGGCGATCGCGGCCTCCTGGGGCTGGGGCGGCGCCACCAGATCGGCCGTGAGCAGCACTTCCTGGTTCTCGCCCACGATCAACGGCGGCTGGCCGTCGGCCTGCAACTGCACCGAACCGCCCGACGAAGTCACGATCACGGCATCCGCGGCGATGCGCATGCCTTCATGGATGGCGGTCAGAGTGCCATCGGTGTTACGAATCCAAGCCTGGCCGGTGAGTTGGGTAACGAGAACGGTTTGCGCTGCCATGATGATCTGAGACTCCAGTCGGTGGAGAGGAAGCGCCCGACGGTCTTCCTCCAATATTTCTACAGAGATGGTAGGAGCCGGCGGGCAAAACATCTATTGGCGTCGCGGCCAATCGGGCGATGTTCCGCGCTGCGCCGGACATAAAAAAACCCAGGTCCCGCCGCAGCGGAATCTGGGTTTGACAGGCGACAGATCAGCGCTCAGGCCAACTGCTTGCGCCCTATTCCGTGGACTTTGAGGGCCAGCATCAGCCGGTCTTCGACCTGCAGCTTTTCAAAGATGGCCGACAGATGCGCGCGCACGGTGCGCTCGCCAATCGACATTCGTTCGGCGATCGCCGCATTGCTCTCACCCAGCGATGCATAGCGCGCCACTTCCTGCTCGCGCGGCGACAGCGCGTCGGCCCAATGGTTTTCGGGCTCGGGCAGGCGCGCGTCCACGTCACGCAGCAGACGCTGCAGCAGCGAGCGGCCCAGCCAGATGTTGCCGGCCGACAGGCTTTGCAATATCTGCGACAGCGATTGGGCACTGGACTGCGCGTGCGCATAGCCGCAGGCGCCCTTGGCCAGCAGCTGGCGCCCCTCCTCGTCGCCGGGCCGGTTGCTGAGCACCAGCACCTGCACGCCGCGCAGCAGGCGGCCCCAGTCGGCGTCGTTGCTTGCAGGCAGCTGGGGCAACGCGGCGTCGAGCACGACCAGGCTGCGGCCCTGCTGTTTCCAGCGCTGCAGATCGGCCAGGCTCTGGCCGCGCGCAGGCATCCATTCGGGCCCCGCGATCTGCCGCCAGCCCTGCCACAGCGTGGCATCCTGGGTCAGCATCAGCACGGGCTGTGCATTCATTGGCATGGTTTCAGGTGAGGAACTGGACATGAACTACCGCTCGGTCAACGCATTGGATTTGGTACGCAAGATCGGCTTGAGCAGATACTGCATCAGCGTGCGCTTGCCGGTGAGAATGTGCACTTCGGCCTGCATTCCGGGAATGATGGGGCGCGAGTTGTCGCCCACATCCGCGCGGTCGGTGCGCACCTTCACCACATAGAAGGAGTTGCCCTTCTCGTCGGTGATGGTGTTGGCGCCGATCTGCTCGACCTTGCCCTGCAGGCCGCCATAGATCGCGAAGTCATAGGCCGAGAACTTCACCTCGGCCTGCTGGCCCGGGTGCAGGAAACCGATGTCGCGCGGATTGACCTGCACTTCCATGAGCAACGTATCGTCCAGCGGCACGATATCCAGGATGTCCTTGCCGGGCTGCACCACGCCGCCGACGGTGTTGGCCATCAGCGTGTTGACGGTGCCGCGCACAGGCGAGCGCACTTCCGCGAGGCGCACGCGGTTTTCCAGCGCCACCTGGCCCTGCTCGAGCGTGCCGAGCTTGGAGCGCGTCTCCGACAATTCGGCGCGCGCCAGATTGCGCGCCGTCAGTTCGGTCTCCTGGATCTTGCGCTCGGCTTCCTGGATCGCGGCCTGGATGCGGCCCATCTGCGCCGTGGCGGCACGCGCCTCGCCGCAAAAGCGCGCGACATCGCGCTGCAGGCGCAGCAGATCGACTTCGGAGACCGCGCCGCTCTTGAGCAGCGGCCGCGTCACATTCAGCTCTTCGGATGTCAGGCTGCAGCTCGACGCCGACTGGTCGCGGTTGGCCTGGTTCTCGCGCAGTTCCTGCTGGCGTTGGCGCAGCTGGTCGCGCGCGATGTTCACGGTGGCGTTGAGCTCCTGCGTGCGAGTCTCCCACAGCCGGCGCTCCTGCTCCACGACCTGCGGCACCGCGGTCTGCAGCTCGGCCGCGACCTTGAAAGTCTCACCCGAGGCCAGCGCCTGCAGGCGCGCGGCCTTGGCCTGCAGCGACAGCAGTTCGGAGCGGTTTTCGCCCAGCGACGAGCTGTAGCGCGTCGGATCGATGCGCAGCAGCACCTGGTCCTTTTCGACGCGCTCGCCCGGGCGCACCAGCAGCTCCTGCACGATGCCGCCGTCGAGGCTTTGCACCACCTGCACCTGGCGCGAAGGCACCACCTTGCCCTGGCCGCGCACCACTTCGTCTATGCGCCCGAAAGTCGCCCAGACCAGCAGCGCCAGCACCGACAGCAGCGCGGCCCAGATCAGCAGCCGCGAACCGCGCGCCTGCTGCTGGCCCGCAGCCCACTGCGCATCGGCCTTGAGATCATCGCTCTGGTGCGTTCCCACGGCTTCGCTGCCGTCGAGCATCCAGCGCTCGAGCTTGCTCCAGCGCGCCTGCAGCGCGGACTTGACCGGTCCCGGCTTCCTTGGCGGTTTTTCCTCTGGCATTGGCTTGTTCTCGCTCATGACCGGCCTCCCGTGCCGCCGATGCGGCCCTGTTTCAAGGCTTCGATCACCTGGTCCTTGGGGCCGTCGGCAACGATGCGCCCGCCGTCAATCACGATCAGCCGGTCCACCAGCGTCAGCAGCGCCGTGCGGTGCGTCACCAGCAGCATGGTCTTGCCTGCGGAGGCTTCCTGCAGGCGGCGCTTGAGCTGGGCTTCGCTCTGGTTGTCCAGATTGCTGCTGGGCTCGTCGAGCAGCAGCATGGGCGGATCGTTGATCAGCGCCCGCGCCACCGCAATCGACTGGCGCTGGCCGCCCGAAAGCGACTCGCCGCGCTCGCCGATGTTCATCGCGTAGCCGTTGGGATGCTGGGCGGCAAACTCGTCGACGCCTGCAATGCGCGCGGCATGCAGCATCTCGCGCTCGCCCGCATGCGGCGCACCCACCAGCAGGTTGTATTTCAAGCTGCCATAGAACAGCATCGGGTCCTGCGGCACATGGCCGATCGCGCGGCGCAGATCCACGGGGTCGATCTGGCGCGCGTCGACGCCGTCGATCAGCACCGCACCGTCGGTGGGCTGGTACAGGCCCAGCACCAGTTTTTCCAACGTGGTCTTGCCCGAGCCTATGCGGCCTATGATGCCCACGCGCTCGCCGGCCTTGACGGAAAAGCTCACGCCCGAGAGGCTGGCCTGCGCGCTGCCCGGATAGTTGAAGCTGACATTGCGGAACTCGATGGCGCCGCGCAGGTCGGGCCGCGCGACGAACTCGGCGTCGGGAGCATGCTCGACAGGCATCTTCATGTAGTTGTCTATCGAATGCAGCGAGGTGCGCGCATTGTGGAACTGCATCATCAGCCCGGCCACCTGGCCGAACGGTGCCAGGCAGCGCCCCGCAATCATCGACGCCGCGATGATGCCGCCCATCGACAGCGCGGAGTCCTGCACCTGGTACACGCCGATGATCACCACGGCGACGCTCACCAGCTGCTGCATGGTCTGCACGAAGTTCACCGTTCCCGACGAAATGAACTTGATCTTGCCGCCCATGTAGGCAAGGTATTGGGTAGAGCCTTCCCACAGGCGCTGCACGCCGCTTTGGGCGTTGAGTGTCTTGAGGGCTTCGAGATTGGTCAGCGATTCGACCAGCAAGGCATTGCGCTGCGACGCCGCCTGGAAGGTCTTGAGCGTGAGGCTTTCCATGCGCGCCTGCGCCCAGAACGACACCAGCAGGATCGCGGCGATCGCCACCAGCGGTGGCAGCAGCATCCAGGGCGAAATCCAGACCAGCGCCAGCAGGAACAGCAGCACGAACGGCAGGTCCACCAGAGTGGTCAGGCTGGCCGAGGCAATGAAGTCGCGCACCGACTCGAACGAGCGCAGGTTGGCCGCGAACGAGCCCACCGACGCTGGCCGGCTTTCCATGCGCAGGTCCAGCACGCGCTCCATGATCTGCGCCGACAGCTGCACATCGACGCGCTTGCTCGCCGAATCGACGACATAGGCACGCGCCGTGGTCAGCACGAAGTTGAAGATCAGCACCAGCGAGATGCCTATGGCCAGCACCCACAGCGTCTCCACCGCGTTGTTGGGCACCACGCGGTCATAGACGTTCATGCTGAACAAGGGCATGGCCAGCGCGAAGATGTTGATCAGCACCGCGGCCAGCAGCGCGTCGCGGTACAGGCGCCGGTTGTCGAGCACCACGGCCCAGAACCAGTGGCCGCTGCGCGGCTTCAGGCCCTCCTGCACCGAACGCTGCTCGAACTGGAACTGCGGGCGCACGAAGCACATCAGTCCCGCGTAGTCGCGATGCAAGGTCTGGCGGTCGACTTCGACCGGACTGTTGCTCTCGGGGTACTGCAGCAGAAAGCGGCCTTCGGGCAGCGTGCGCAGCAGCAGGCAGGCACGGTTGCCGTTGAGGATCAGTATCGCGGGCAGCAGGCCATCGGGAAGGTCTTCAAGCCCGCGCTGCACGATGCGCGTCGTGAAATGCGCGCGCGCCGCGGCGCGCGCCAGCAGCGACGGCGTGAGGCGCTGGTCGACCAGCGGCAGGCCGTTGCTCAGCGCCTGCGCGGTATAGGGCTTGCCATGCAGATGGGTCAGCTGCACCAGGCAGTCGAGCAGCGGATCGGAATGCGTCTCGTGCGCTGGCGGAACACCCGCCGTCCGGGGCGCGGCCGGGCCGCGATCTCCGGCCCCGGAGGCCGCAGCCTCCGCGTCCGCCTCATTCAACAGCGCCTGCGCCCTGGCGGCTGCGCCCAATGGATACTGCGGTGTTTCGTATTCCGATTTAGACATCGTCGCCCATCCAGCTACAAAAGCTCTTCATCATCATCGATCAAATCCAGCGAGTTGCGCACGCGTTGGCGCACCCGCTTGCGCTGGCTCAACTTCTCCAGCGCGTGCGGGGGCAGATCGGTCAGCCGCAACGTGCCGTTGGCCAGCAAGGCCTCGATCAGATCCTCGAGAACGCGGATGAAGTCCGCGTCGAGCGCGGACAACTCCTTCTTGGAGGAATCATCTACGGGGGGCAGATTGCTTTTGTCCATACGGCGCTCTTTCAGGCTAAGGAACTGCGACGCGGCGCGTCATGCGCAGGGAAACCGGTGTCTGCGCCTGGGCCTGCGCCGTCTGCACCGGTGCCTCATTCAACGAGACCTGCTGGGACACCGGCCTCAGGTTGGAAGTATCGGGCACGGCCGCATTGCAGCTGCGCAGCATGTCGTCAGGCAGCACCAGCACCTGCTGCTCTTCGGGACGGCTGGTCGAATGCGGCTGGGCCAGGCCCAGCACGGGCAGGATCTCGCTGGACAGCATAAGCCACTGGTATTCGGCCTTCTTCAGATCGTACTGTGCATTCACCAGCGCGCGCTCGGCATCGAACAGCTCGTTTTCGGTGTTGAGCAGATCGAGCAGCGAACGCTGGCCGATCTTGAACTGCTGCTGGTAGGCCACGCGCACCTTAGAGGTGGACAGCACATGCTCCTGCAGGAACGGCGTCTGCTGGCGCAGTCGCGCGATGTTGTTCCAGGTGATGGACATCTCCTGCAGCAGATTGCGGCAGGTGTAGTCGCGCAGATCGTGGGCGGCGTAGCCTTGGGCAATGGTCTGGCGCAGACGGGCTTCATCGGCGCCGCCGCGCGACAGGTTGTAGGTCATCATGACCTGAACGCGCGAAGTCTGCTGATTCCAGAATGCGGGCGTCGACTGCTCGCGATCGCGGCCCGTGGAAGCCACGAACTCGACCTTGGGCAGATGCGCGCCCTTGGCGGCCTTCTGTCCGGCTTCGGCGGCCTGCAGCAAGGCCTGCTTGGACAGCAACTGGGGATTGGCGCGCAGCGCGTCGCCAAAATCGCGCGACACCGCAGGCACGATCAGACGGTCGGTGACGTCGGGCACGGGTGCCATTTCCGCCGGCGGGTACTCGCCCACCACGCGGCGATAGCGTTGCATCACGTCATTGAGATTGTTGGTCTCGGTCATCAGGTTGGATTGGGCCAGCGACACGCGGCCGCTCGACTGCTCCAGATCCACGCCGCGGCCCACACCCGATTGCTGGCGCTCGCGCAGCTGGCCCAGGGTCACTTGGTGCGTGGCGAAATTGTCGCGTGCCAGGCGTTCCATTTCGCGGTAGCGCTGCACATCGAGATAGGCGCCCACGGCCTCGTTGGCCAGGGTTTCCGTGGTCGCACGCAGGTCGTAGAACTTGGAGAGCTTCTCGAAGCCCAGCTGGCGCACGCCGCTGCTGGTGGTGAAGCCGTCGAAAATCATCTGGCGCAACTGCACGTTCCAGCCCGGGCGATTCCAGTCGGTGTCAGAGCCGCCTTCGGAGTTGCTGCGCCATTCGCGGCCTACCCAGCCCTGGGCCGTGACCTGCGGACGCAGCGCGCCACGCGCCACATTCTGGCCTTCCAGGGTGGAGGTCAGATCCTGGAATCGAACCTGGATCTCGGGATGCGTCATCAGCACCTTTTCCACGACCGACTGCAGCGCTGCGCCCTGCCCATTCACCTGCTGCGCCGTCAGCGCCGTCTGCGCCATGCCGGACACAGCCCACGATGCCATACCCAAAGATGCGACGGCCTGTGCAATCTGCTTGAACTTCATTTTCATACCCTTGATGGTTGGTTCCGACCGGGCAATGCCAGAGCTTGCGTGACTACGCAAAGATCCGATGAGCATGCGGGAACGCGCGGCTGCGCTTCCGGCTGGAAACCGTTTTTACACACGACAGACGCAGCCTGTGCATCCAGTCGAAACAGAAGATCCACGGGAAGATCCTGCGATTCCGACAGCAGCGGCGCTGCGCGCGCCCCTGCCATCGGCGATGCTGGTCGGGTGACGCAGCGAGCGAGCCAACCGTACAGGCAGCCGCCAGAAATTGATCTGCAGTGACACAGGCCAGCTGTGACACAGACTTTGACTAGACAAAACAGCGCATATGGAGATGTCCTTTCCACGTGAGCAAGGCGGAGCCGCCGGCTTCCGACCGGTGTTCTTTACGCATAACCTTGCACATGAAGTCGCCGTGCTGATGGTGTTGCCACTTCGCACACCACCCCATCCGGATGGTTTCATCTGCAAGCGTAGCACACACATTGTTAATATTTGCTTCCAAAAACTAGCCCATGTCATAGAGACAACAGCCCATAACATTCATTAACATTCGCTAACGAACATCGCAGCTTCCCGGGATTGCAGGGCGCAGTTCTTACGGTGCTATACGGTGGTTGTGGCGCCGCAATTGCAGGCTTTTCGGGAGTGATGGGCGTGATGATTCGCATCAACCACCAGCCATCACAACAAAAGCAATTAAAACTATTTTGTTGATTGAAAATATCAATTCACATTTACTGCAGCCACTCTGGAGTTCGCGCGCCCGGGCGAGCGGCTCCCCAAAACAGGGTATCTTTCGAGAGCAGCCAGGCAGCAGCATCGGCGCAACCGCTGGCAGCGCCAGGCAATCCTGCCTCCACCGGCAAGCCGCCAAATCCCGACAGAATGCAGGCGATTGCGCCGCGGCCGCAGCGCCAGATCGCTAGCCCGCGTCCAGCATCGCGGCATTGACCGCGCCATATTCGAAGTCGCCGTCCTCGAAGATGACGACAAACCAGAACGATTGCTCGGCACTGCCCAGGACTTCCTCCAGAGCCGAGGCCGGCTGGGAAAGCTGCAGGCGCACATCGAGCGGCAGTTCCTCGGCTTCGATCAGGCGCTTGCGGTCCACGGCCTCCAGCGCAGGCGTGGTCTCGCGGAAGTCCAGCAGCACCACCAGATCATTGGTCTTGAAATGCCGCTGCGCGCCCTGGGCGAAGGTGAAGACGCGCGCGTCGATGATCTCCGCGATGCGGGGCGGTAACGGTGTGCTCATGAAAACGGGTTCCTGTTGATGGGTTGGCAATGATTTTTCGCCGATCGTATGCCAATGGCAACCCCGTCATCACCGCAGGCAAAAAAAGCCTTCCAGTCCATTGGACGGGAAGGCTCAGGCGATCAGAACCTGTAGGTCATGTTCACGCTCACGCTTCGCGGTTCACCATAGGAAGTGGTGCGGTAGAAACCGATGTTCGTGCGGTAGGCCTTGTCGAAGAGATTGTTGACCTTCACGCCGGCCGTCAGCTGCTTGGAGATCTCGTAGCGCGCCATCAGATCGAACACCGCGTAGGCCGACTGGCTGTATTCCTCCTCACGCTCCAGTCCATAGTTCATGATGGTCTGGTAGGTGCGGCTTTGCCAGCGCATGCCGCCGCCGAGCTTCAGTCCCGGCAGCAGCGCATCGGCCCGGTAGCTCGTGTAGAGCTTGACTTGATTGGCAGGCGCGGTCGTCGAGACCAGGCTGCCCGCGCGTTTGGCCTTCACATGGGTGAAGCTGCCTTGCACTTGAACCGTGCGCGTGAGCTCGCCGGAAACTTCGAACTCCACGCCCTTGGCGGTCACGCCCTGAATGCCGCGATAGGCCGGCGTGCCATCGGGCGCGAAAGCGTCGGCGATCTGTTCGGGATAGTTGTCCTGCTTGATCTGGAAATAGGCGGCGCTGGCGTTCAGCCGGCCGTCGAAGAACTCGCCCTTCACGCCGGTTTCGTAGCTCTTGCCCACCAGCGGATCAAGCAGCTTGCCGCCGGTGTCACGGTAATTCTGCGGCTTGAAGATGGTGGTGTAGCTGGCGTAATAGGACAGGTTGTTGCCGAGGTCGTATACCAGGCCCGCATACGGCACGAAGTTGCCCGATTTCTTCAGATCGATTGACGAGTGGGGCGCGGCGTATCGATAGTTGGACACCCGGCTGCCCAACAGGATCTTCAGGTTGTCCGAGGCGGCCAGGCGCACGGCCGCATAGAGCGCTTCCTGGCGCGTGGTCTCGTCTTGCGCCGATGACCGCGCGCCCCACAAAGGCTCGGGAATATCGCCGTTCCAGCCGTAGAAATCACGCACCGTGCGCTGCGGATAGGTGACGTTGGCATAGGTTTCGCCAGTCCATTGCGCGCGCGAAAACTGCCCGCCCAGCACCAGTTCGTGCTCGCGCCCCAGCCAGCTGAACGAGCCATCGGCGACGAAATCAAAAGTGTCGGTCTTGGTGCGTCCCACATACTTGTTGGCAAAGATGGTGGAGCTGCCGTCCACATAGGGGCCGCTCTGGATGGAACCGAGCTTGGCGTCATAGCCGTTGTACTGGCGGTTGAACGCCGTTTTCAGCTTCCACTTGTCGGACAGCCGCTGGGTGAGCGATGCAAACGCCGACCCCGAGGTCTGCTGCCAGCCGCTCCAGTCGGCGCCGCTGTTGAACGAGCGCGGCAGCGAAATGCGCCCGCCGTAGCGGTCGTAGATGGGGCGCGTTCCGCTCCAGCTCGAGCGCCGCGGGTCGGTGTCCTGGTAGTCGAGTCCGACGCTGAGCAGCGTATCGGGCGTCAGGTCGGCTTCCAGGATGCCGTAGAGCACGGCGGTACTGCGCTGGTGGCCATCGAGAAACGAATGCTGGTCCTGGTAGGCCGCGACCGCACGGCCGCGGATGCGGCCGTCCTCGCTCAGCGGTCCGCTGAGATCGACTTCGCTGCGGTAGTTGCTCCAGGAGCCCGCACCGACCGTGATCTGCTTTTGCGGCACGGCCGTGGGCTTCTTGCGCACGAGATTGATGACCGCGCCCGGGTCGCCCGCGCCGGTCAGCAGACCGGCCGCGCCCTTGAGCACTTCTACGCGATCGTAGATGGCGGTGTTGCCCAGAGAATTGCCAGCAGAAAAGGCCGTATTGATGGTGGTCGAGACACCGTCGTACTGGAAGCTGTCGATGCCGAATCCGCGCGCCGAATAGGTGGTGCGCTCCGAATCCAGCGAAGACACGTGCACGCCGGGCATCTGCTCGAGCACCTCGCTGAGGCTGGTCAGCGCGTAATCGTCCATCTTCTCGCGCGTCACGACGCTGATCGACTGCGGCGTCTCGCGCAGCGTCAAGCCCAGGCCCGTGGCCATGGTGCTGGCGCCGGTCTGCGCATAGCTTCCCGAGCCTTCGGTGCGGCCATTGCGATCGGCCTGGGCCTTCACGGTCACTTCATGCAACGTACCTGCCTGCGCGGGGGCCGCCATAACTGGCGCGGCCTGCAGCACATAGCTGCCGCTGTCGGTGCGCACCAGCGCCAGCCCGCTGCCGGCCAGCAGCGCCGAAAGCGCCTGGCCCACCGTATGGCTGCCGCGCAGGCCGGCTGTGGTCTTGCCTTCGGTCTGGGCGGGCGTGAAGCCCAGCACCACGCCCGCCTGGCTTGCGGCGCGGCGCAGCGCGGGCGCGAGCGGGCCTGCTGGAATGTCGTAGTCGTGGCGTGCCGACGAGGCTTCGGCGGCCTGGGCCGTGGAAGTCTGCGCCCGGGCCGCGGGCATGGCGGCGCTCAGCGCGCAGGCCAGCAAGGCCGCGTGGGCAAGAGGATGGCGCCGCGACTGCGGGCGAAAAGTGCAAAGCGATGGCATGCGGTGTTCCTGGCGTGCAAGGGTGGATGCTGTGGAGACAAATGGCTCTACAGGGAGGTCACGCGAGAAACGCAAACGGGCACGCTTTTTGTGAAATTATTTTTCTGCCCGGTGCCAGGCCCGGGTTACAGCGACGTGCCGGCCGGCTCCACGCGCAGCCACCAGCGCGTGCGCGTGCGCACCTGCACGGGCAGCGACAGCGGCAAGGTGGCAAGCACGGTATCGGTGTCGGCCACGGGAAAAACGCCCGAGATGCGCAGCGCGGCGACCGCCGGGTCGCATTGCAGCAGGCCCGGACGGTAGCGCCCGAGTTCGGCAAGAAAGGCGTCCAGCCGCATGCCGTCGGCCAGTATCTGGCCGCGCGTCCAGGCCTGCGCGGTATCCTCGTCGAGCGCGCGCGGCGGGGCATCGAAGCCCGCAGATCCCAGCCTGGCCCACTCGCCCGCGGTCAGTACCCGCGATGCGCCGCCCCGGCCCGCGAACTCCACAGCGCCTTCGGTCACGGCGACCGTGGTCGCGCCCTCTTCCTGGCGCACGCTGAAACGCGTGCCCAGCGCGCGCGCCCGCCCTTGCGCGGTCTGCACGATCAGCGGCCGCGATTCGCCATGCGGGTGGCCGGAAGTGACCAGGATCCGGCCGGCACGCAGCACCAGCAGGCGTTCGGTGCCACCGTAGCGCACATCGACGGCGCTGGCGGTGTCGAGCAGCAGCCGCGTGCCGTCGGCCAGCATGACTTCGCGCCGCTCGCCGGTTGCCGTGCGTTCGTCGGCCAGCAGTTCGCGGCCCACGGGCGAGCGCAGGCTGGTCCAGCCCACGGTGCCCGCGGCGCCGGCCCACAGCAGCGTGCCCAGCGCGCGCCGCCGCCCCGCGTGCACCGGCGCAGGCCCCAGGGCCTGGCGCGCGGCGCCCGAATGGAGCTGGCGCAGCCCTGCCGACAGATTTTCTATCCGCCGCCAGGCCTGCTCGTTGATCGGATCGGCCTCGCGCCACAGGCGCCAGTGCAGCCTATCGTCTTCGCCAGCCGTGCCGGACATCAGCGTGGCCAGCCATTCGGCGGCTTCGCGCGCCGTGCGCTCGGGAATCGCAATGGTGTTCATGGTTGCGCGCCAAAGAAGCACGCCTGGTTGGCGCGCACGATGTACTTCTTGACCGCGTGCACCGTCACGCCCAGCCGCAGCGCAATGCTGGCGTAATCCAGCCCGTCGAGATGCGCGAGCAAAAATGCCTCACGCGCGCGCGCCGAAAGCCCGTTGAGTCCGCGGTCCAGCGCCTGCAATGCCTGCACGGCCTGCAACTGCTCTTCGGGCGAAGGCTGCAAGGGCTCGGGCAGGTGCGCCAGGGCTGCAAGATAGTCCTGCTCCAGCGCCTGGCGCCGGTAATGGTTGGCCACGAGCCGACGGGCAATGGTCGCCAGAAAAGGCCGCGGTGCGCGCACCGGCGGCGCGTCTGCGGCGCTCAGGATGCTGACGAAGGTGTCCTGCGCAAGATCGGCCGCCAGCCAGCCGCGATCGAGCCGACGGCGCAGCCAAGCGACCAGCCAGGCATGGTGGTCCGTATATAGACGAAGGATGTCGCTCGAGGCGCTGCTGTCGGCCGAAGGCATGGCGGCTGCGTATTCTTCAAATGAAAATAACTCTCATTATGAATGGTGCCGCGAAACCCCGGGCGCCGCGGCGGCCTGCAGCGGCAACAACCAGCGCCGGATCGCGCCCGCACTGCCCCTACAAAACCACCAGATCGGCCACTTCGGGACCGTCGTGCTCTACGCCCGCAATCCCAAGCCTGCGCCCCTGCCGGATGATCTCCTCGAACGCCTGCGCGGACACCGGCTTGCTGAAGTAATAGCCCTGGATCTCGTCGCAGTTGTGCGCGCGCAGCATGCGGCAATGCGCCTCGGTTTCCACGCCTTCCGCGATCACCTTGAGCCGCAGGTTGTGCGCCAGCGTGATGACGGCGCGCACTATGGTTTCATCGTCCGCCCTGTCGAGCATGTTCTGCACGAAGGACTGATCGATCTTCAAGGTGTCGACGCGAAAGTTCTTCAGATAGCTGAGGTTGGAGTAGCCGGTGCCGAAATCATCGATGGAGAGCTTCACGCCCGCGGCCTTGAGCCGGTCGAAGTTCGTGGTCATGCGCTCCACATCCTGCGCAATCAGGCTTTCCGTCAGCTCCAGTTCGAGCAGGTCGGCAGCCAGCCCGGTTTCCTCGAGCATGTCGAGCGCCCAGACCGACAGGTCCTGCTGCAGCAGCTGGCCCGCGGAAATGTTCACCGCGACGGGAATGCGCGGAAAGCCGGCATCGGACCAGGATTTGGCCTGCGTGCAGGCAGTGCGCAGCACCCAGTCGCTGATCGGCGCAATCAAGCCCGACTCCTCCGCCACCGGAATGAACTTGGCCGGAGAAATGATCCCCAGCTGGGGGTGGTGCCAGCGCACCAGCGCCTCGCAGCCGATGATCTCGCCGCTGAGCAGGTTCACCTTGGGCTGGTAGACCAGACGCAGCTGTCCCGCCGCCGGCGCCAGGCGCAACAGCGTCTCGAGGTTCACCCGCTCCTGCATCTTCTCGTCCATTTCAGGATCGAAGTGGGCATAGGTGTTGCGGCCGCTGTGCTTGGCCCGGTACATGGCCTGGTCGGCATGCTTGATCAGCGTCTCCGAGTCCCGGCCGTCCTCGGGGAACGAACTCACGCCGACACTGACCGACAGATGGATCTCGCGCCCCTGCAGCAGCAGCGGCGGACGGATGCAGGCAATGATGTCCTCCGCGATGGCATGCGCTTGCCCGACATCATCCAGATCGTCGAGCAGCACCATGAACTCATCGCCGCCGTGGCGCGCAACGGTATGGCCGCCGGACAGGGTTGCCAACAGGCGCGCGCTGACCGCCTTGATGACTTCGTCTCCAAACGGATGGCCGTAGGCATCGTTGACCACTTTGAACCGGTCCAGATCGAGCAAAAGCACTGCAATCGTCCGGCCGGAAATCTTCGACTGGGCGATCAGGCGCTTGAGCCTTTCCTGCAGCAGGTGGCGGTTGGGCAGGTCCGTGAGCGCATCGTGCGTTGCCAGATGGCGCAGCAGCCGCTCGGCCCGCTTGCGCTCGGAGATGTCGCTGCCCAGTCCCACGAAGCCGCGCACGCCCTCGTGCACAAACCGCACACCGGTGAACAGACAGGGCACGCGCCGGCCATTGGGCATGGCGTAGCTGGCTTCGAAATGGGCCATGCCGCTGGTCAAGACCTCGGCAATTTTTGCCGCCGCGCGCGCTTGTTCGTCCGCCGGCATCAGCCGCGTCAGTTCGATGCCCGCCAATTGCCGGGCGTTCAAGCCCGTCATACGCTCGAAATTGCGGTTCCAGCGCTGCAGGCGCGCATTCTCGTCGCAATGATAGAAAACACCCGGCAGGCTGTTGAGCACCGCATCGCCGTAGTCGCGCTCCTGCAGCAGGCGGCGCTTGGCCTGCTGGCGCGCCGAGACATCGTTGACGATCAGGGTATGGATCAATCGTCCCTGCTGATGGGTCATGACGCTGCGCATCTCGGCCTCGAACGTGCCACCGGCGCCTTCCAGCGGGTGCAGGCACATGTCCTCCTTGAAGCCGAGAATGTCGTGCCAGGCAGGCTGTCCTGCGGGGGTGGCTATCACCTCCTCGATGGGCCGCTGCAACGCCTGCGGGCGCAGGCAACCGAACAGGCGCTCGGCGCCGCCATTCCATTCGATGACGCGGCGGGCGGCGTCGAGGCTGAAGATCGCGGTGTCGGTGGCTTCGAAAAATGCGCCCTTGAGCGCCAGCGCCGCGACCTGCTGTTCCTTGGTCTCGAGCAGCTCCACCGTCTGCGTCGCCAGTTGCGCCTCGCGCAGCCGTATCGCGTTCGCCATTCGTACCAGCGCCTCGCCCAGGCGCAAGGTTTCGCGGTACCGGCCCGCGGAAGGCGCGAGCACCAGCGCATCCGCCGTCCCCGAGGCACCCGCGTGTTCCACGCTTTGTTCGAGCTCGGCCAGGGGGCTGCCGATCTGGCGCGCCATGCGCGCCGCGACCAGCATCAGGCCCAATGCCATGGCCACGGCCATGCCGGCCATCTGATAGAGCTGGTGACGCAGCGGCGCGTTGATCAGATGGGCCGGCCGGCTCGCCACCACGGTCCATTGCCGTCCGCCCTTGAGTTCCATCGTCCTGCTTGCCATCCAATGGTCCGACTCGGACCAATTGAGCTTGCGGACTTCGGCGCTCCCCTGCTGGTTCAACGCCGCGGCAAATGCCCCGGGAACGTCCAGCGGCTGTGCGCCCACGTCGCCGCCGCCGATCAGCTTGGGGCTTTCGCCGCGCTCGACAATCTGCAGCTGCACGCCATATTCGGCGGCAAGAGAGGCCAGGAAACGGTTGAGCGCCGGCAGGTCGAAGTCCACATCCAGCACGCCCAGCAGCCGTCCCTGCGGGTCATGCAAGGCCTTGACATAGCTGAGCCCCCAAAGAGGCGCGCTGTCGGAGTTGTGCACTATCCAACGATAGGACGGCAGCCAGGTGCCGTCTGCGCCCCCTTCGAGCGCCGCCTGGTAGAACGGCCTGCGTCTGGCGTCATATCCGCCCGTGGGCTGCTTCGCGTTCGGCACGAAGCCCTTGTCTGTCAGCAGAAAGTTCTGCGTGAGTGCATGGCCGGGGCGCGAGCCGGGGTGCAGCCACAGCAGGATGCGGCCGTCCGCCGTGCGTTCAAGGTTGCCGTACTCGCCATACTGGGCCAGCACCAGTCCCAGGTAGCTCAACTCGGGGCGCTGCTCGAACGCCGCCAGCGATTTTTCCAGCGCCGGCCGCAGCGCCGCGGCTTCGGTGGAAGCCTCGGAGGTGCGCGCAATGCGCTCGACCGAAGCCGCCGTCATCTCCGTCGCGTTGATCAGCATGCGCAGCCGCTCCACCGAGCGGTCCAGCGATTGCAGCAGATCGTGCTGCGCATCTTCCTGGGTGTTGGAGATCGCCAGCCAAGCAGTGCACGCCAGCGAGGCAAGGCTCACTACCAGCACGAGTTTGGCAACGTTTCGTACCAATGCTTGAAAGAATGATCCAACGGGCTTTTGCATTTTTCTTGGAAGAAAGACCCAACATGCAATGGATTCTCATTCATTTCGCACAACTGTTACAAGCATTTACTTCAAGCTGGTAAATACACCGAGACATTTGTTTCGCCAACGGCGCTGCCGGTCTGATAAGGAACAAGCGGCCAGCTGTAGGACCAGGGCGCATGCTGCCTATAACGTGCGCGGCATCGCAGATGATGGATGAATGAGGTTAATTGCTGCTCTGTTGTTACTTTTGGGGATCGGCTTCTGGTCGCATGGACGCTATTGGACGCTTGCCGACCACTTGAATCCCTGGGCGCCGCTGACCTACGAGGCCGCGCCCGACTGGCTCACGCGCTTCAAGGCCGCTCGCTTCCAGTCCGAGCCTGCCGCCTGCCAGGCCTTCATGGCCACCACGCCCTGGCGTTTCGAGGCCTTGCCCGACCGTGAAACCGGTCCGGGCTGCGGATTGCGCAATGCCATTGCGGTGCGGCAGACTTCGGTGGCCGTGGGGTCTTCCTTCACCTTGAGCTGCCCGGCCGCCGCATCGCTGGCGCTGTGGGAGCGGCATGTGCTGCAGCCCGCGGCCCAGGCGACGCTGGGCGCAGACGTGCGCCGGCTCGAACACCTGGGCAGCTATGCCTGCCGCAACGTCTATGGCCGCGAGTCCGGCAGCCGCAGCCAGCACGCAAGCGCCGACGCGCTAGACATCGCGGGCTTTGTACTGACCGACGGCCGGCGCATCAGCGTGCTGCGCCAATGGGGCGGCGACGCGCCCGCCAGCATGTTTCTGCGCGAAGTGCACCAGGGCGCCTGCCGCTTCTTCGACGGCGTGCTGGGCCCCGAATACAACCAGGCACATGCCGACCACTTCCACTTCGACAGCGGGCGCCATCGGATATGCAGATAGCGGTACCGCCGTCACTCGCGGATCTATGGTGTCCGACGCCCGCCAGGCACGCGAGCTGGGCTGCGATGCCTGAGCGCCGCAGGTGCTCGTGCAGCCGCAGACCCGCAGCAGCGCCCTCTGCGCGGCCCGGCAGGCTGGACTGCATTCCTGGCAGCGCGGCATGGGCTGGCGCCACCAGCTGCAGCGTACGGCGCTCGAAAGACCGGTTGTGCATCAAGGAGGCCAGCACCGGCAGCCGCACGATCTGCTGGGCAATCGCGAGCGCGCGCCATGCGACAAGTCCACCTCGCCTTCGAGCAGCATTCCAGGAGCATGCCGACATGGGCCGGCGCTTCAACGGCGTCTTTGGAGATGGCGATGGCGAGATGGAAGCCAGGGACGAGCGCCAGACCCTCTCGCTGCGCGGCGACGTCACCATATCCAGTCGGCGCAGCGCAACACGGACAGCGACACCGTTGGCGTGCCGGAATTGCGCGCGCACAGGCCTCGATTGGCGGGCTCCCGTCGCCGGACTCCAGGTCGGCGCCCGCGTGATCCATACCGGCGCCCAGTAGGCCGACTCGATGAGCTGGCTTGCCGCTGGTCCCCCGCCCCAACCCGTTTATCTGACCCGCGCGCGCTGTCCTTCGCCGGAAAATAGGGTCTTGCGGCAAGCCCTGGGCCGCCTGGCCGGAATCGCGTGGAGTTTCCCCCTTGCAGGGAGAATCTGTGGGTAAAGGCAAGGATTGCCGGTTGGATGAGGGGTTTCGCCCGCTGGCGAATTTTCTTTGGTTTTCATCAATTCTTGATCTTTAATCATTAATACCAATTTCATTGATATTTCGATAAAAATATTTAGGCAATCGACGCTCCCGCTTTGGGTGCGCGCGTCTCCTTTTCGCGCGCCATGCCCGTCAAGCTGCGACGCTGGCTGCGCAGAGTGCTTCAATGGCTATGGAAAATAGCGCGCCAGGCTGAGTTACCAGCAGTTACCGCGCCGCGCAGCTGCATAGATTGGGGCGAAACGGTATTCGGAAAAACGCATGCATTCACCGGACCGAGCGACAAAACGTGAATGCGGCGGCGGAGTGGTTTATCGGAATAAAGGGGCAATCCATGTTGCTTGCTTTCACGGTGATGCATACACTTCAATTGCAATGGTCCCTGCAAAACTGAAAGGTGGTCCCGTGTCAGTTGATATGCACTTCGACTCAGGATCGGTTTCGATCCTCATCGTCGATGACCGGCCAAGCAACATTCTGTTGCTGCGCGAGGCCCTTCGTGATCTCGGGGAGATACACTTTGCCGTGAGTGGCCAAGAAGCGCTGGAGTTCACCCAAAACAATGTGCCCGACCTGGTTCTGCTGGACATCGAAATGCCCGGCATGGACGGTTACGAAGTCTGCCGGCGGATGAAGGCCGATCCAAGGCTGTCGGACATTCCCATCATCTTCGTGACGTCCCATGACGACAGCGTTCACGAATTGCAGGCGCTGAATCTGGGCGGTGTGGACTTTCTGCACAAGCCATTCAACATTTCTGTGGCCCGGGCGCGCGCGCGTACCCATCTGATGTTGCGGCTGAAATCGAGGCAATTGTCGATTGCGCAACGCAACCTGTCGGAGGTGGTGCATCACGTGCCAGCCTTCATTGCCAACTGGACGAGTGAGCTCACCAACATCTGGGCCAACGATGTGTCGGGCCATTGGTTTGGCATGGCCGCATCAGACATGCCCGGGATGCATGTTCGCGATATCGTTGGCGAATCGACCTTCGACCTGCTCCAGCCCGGGTTGAACGACGTGCTGGCCGGGCACGATGTCTCGTTCGAACTGCGCTTTTTACATCCGGATGATTGCGTTGCCTACGCGCAGGTTTCGTTGGTCAGTCGGACCCATCTGGATCTGAACGCAGGCTTTCTCATGCTGATCACCGACGTGACCCGGCGCAAGCTGGCGGAACAGGCCGAGTGTGACGAAAAAGAGCGTTTTCGGATCACGCTCAACTCCATAGGCGACGCAGTCATCGCCACGGACCTCCATGGTTCAGTGACTTTCATGAACCCCATCGCCGAGACCATGACCGGCTGGATAGGCCACGAAGCCATGGGCGAAGCGGTCGAGCAAGTCATGCCACTGCGCGATAGCAATGGCTGCACCATCCCCAATCCGATTCGCCTGGCATTGCGCGAACGCCGCACGGTGAGCATGGCGTTGAACACCATCTTGCAGCGCCGCGACGGTCAACTCTCCACGGTGGAGGATTCCGCAGCGCCCATTCTTGACCAGGCCGGCAATATGACCGGGGCAATCATCGTGTTCCACGATGCGAGCGAAACACTGGCACTGGCCGTGAAGATGACGCATCTGGCCAACCATGATCCACTGACCAACTTACCCAACCGCATGCGCCTGCTGGACCGCACCGCGCAGGCCGTTCAAACGGCACGCCGCAGTGGCAAGGGGGTGGCGTTGATGGTGCTGGATCTGGATCACTTCAAACACATCAACGATTCGGTGGGGCATTCCGTGGGGGACAGGCTTTTGCAGCAGGTGGCCCTTAGGCTTCAAGGCATATTGCGTGAAAGCGATACCCTCAGCCGACAAGGTGGGGACGAGTTCATCGTGCTGCTGCCAGAACTGGAGTCGGTGGACTACGTGGGTGTTCTCGCGAATCGGCTGCTCACAACGGCCTCGCAACCCTATCTGCTGGATGGCGTGCGCTTCGACCTGTCGCTCAGCGTGGGTATCGCGGTGTTTCCCGACGAAAGCGACGACAGCGAGACGCTGTTCCGCCATGCGGATGCCGCGATGTACCGTGCCAAGCAACAGGGCCGCGGCCGATACTGCTTCTTCTCTGCCGACATCGAGGAAAGAGCACGCGCCCGCTTCGACATGGAACAGGCCCTGCGCCTGGCGCTGGAACGCCACGAATTCGAAGTGCACTATCAACCCAAGATCGACGCCGCCAGCAACCGTACGACCGGTGCCGAGGCACTTGTGCGCTGGCGCAAACCAGATGACAAGTTGGTGCCACCTTTGGAATTCATTCCCCTGGCCGAAGAAACGGGCATGATTGTCGCTATTGGCGCGCTTGTTCTTCGACAGGCCTGCCTGGATGCACGGGCATGGCACGAGGCCGGCTTTTCCATTTGCGTGGCGGTGAATGTGTCCGCTGTTCAGCTGGAAAAGAGCGCTTTTGTCCCGCTGGTGCGGGAAATACTGCGTTCGACCGACATGCCTGCCCACCTGCTGGAGCTCGAGATCACCGAAAGCGTGTTGGCCAGGAATGTCGAAGATACGCTGAAAACCATCACGGAACTCAAGTCACTGGGCCTGTCGATCGCGGTAGATGATTTCGGCACTGGCTACTCCAGCCTGGCCTATCTGAAGCAATTTCCGATCGACGTGCTGAAGATTGACCAGAGCTTTGTGCGCGGCCTGCTGCTGGACGACAGCAGCCTGGCTATTGTTTCCGCCATCATCAAGATGGCCCAGGCAATGGAGTTGAAGCTGGTCGCCGAAGGCGTGGAAACCGAGGGACACAACCAGGCATTGCGGGCGTTGGGCTGCGAGGTCATGCAGGGCTTTCTGTTCGCCAGGCCCATGCCCGAAGCCGACATGCGCGCGTTTCTGCGGCGCGGTCAACCATGCTCCTGAAGCCGGCGTCATGGGCGCGCACCATTGCCTGGCCCCTTGCCGTGCTGCTGATCGGCTTTTCCTCCACCGCCTTTCTGGTCTCGGAGCTTGCCGCTGATAACGAGCGAACGGCGCGCGAAGCATTGGCTGAGGTCGGCGAGAAGTCGGCGGCGGAGCTCCAGGACCGTGTGCAACGCTACCAATATGGTCTGCGCGGCATCCGTGGAGCCGTGATTACTGCGGGTGAATTCGGACTCAGTCGCCGGGCTTTTCAACGCTACAGCCTGAGCCGCGACCTGGCGGTGGAATTCCCCGGCGCACGCGGCATGGGGTTTGTGCGCCGCGTTCCACCCGCGCAGGTGGCCGCCTTCGAGAAGGCAGCGCGGCTCGATGGCGCACCCAACTTCGTGGTGCATGCCTTTCGGCCGCACGAAGGTGAACGCTACGTGATCCAGTATTTCGAGCCGGAACAAACCAACGAGCAGGCGATAGGCCTGGATATCGCTTCCGAAAGCCGGCGGCGCCAGGCCGCAGACGCCGCGATGCGTGCCGGCGTAGCCCAGTTGTCGGCACCGATCACTCTTGTGCAGGCCGATGGCGCCATCAACCAGTCCTTTCTTTTGTTGCTGCCCATATACCGCACGGAAGTCACTCCGCCCACCGAGGCCGAGCGGGTCGCTGCCGGCTATGGCTGGAGCTATGCGGCATTGTCCATGGCGGACGTTCTGGGAAACATGAACCTTCCCGCGCACGCACTGCACGCAGAGCTGCGCGATGTGACGTCGCCGGGCGAGCCGCTCGTGTTCTATCAGTCATCCAAACAAGCCAGGGAATCGGCTCCCACCTATGTGTACACCGCCCGACAGGAGGTCTTGGGTCGCAGCTGGGAGTGGACTGTGCAAGCCTATCCGGCGTTCACCACCGCATTGAATCTGACGCCCCCCAGCACTGTGGCGTTGATAGGCGGCATTGCCACTTTGACGGGGGCGGCCTTGGCGTGGGCCTGGGGCACCGTACGCCAACGCAAGCAACAGCTGCTGCGGGCCCAGGCGAAACTGGGCGCCATTGTGGAAAGCTCGGACGACGGCATCATCGGCAAGCAACTTGACGGCGTCGTCACCAGTTGGAATGCAGGGGCCACGCGCATTTTTGGTTTTGACGCGAAAGAGGCCCTTGGACGGCCGCTGGTCGAGTTGGTTGTGCCAGCGACGCGCAAATCGGAGGAAGCCGAAATCCTCAGGCGCATTTCGAACGGCGACCACGTTCAGCATTTTGAAACACAGCGCCAACGCAGGGATGGCAGCTTGATCGACGTGTCCGTCACGGTTTCCCCCATCTACAACGACGCCGGAAAGATTGTGGGGGCCTCCAAGACCGTGCGGGACATCTCGAGACAGAAGGAAGCCGAGTGCCAGGTGCGTCAACTCAACGAGCACCTGGAAGAACAAGTCACCCAGCGAACTTTCGAGCTGGAGTCTGCCCAGCGCGCCTTGCGCACGGTGCTGGACGCGGTGCCCTCGATGATTGGTTATTGGGACAAGAACCTGATCAACCGGGTTGCCAACCATGCCTACCACAGCGGGTTCGGCGTCGCGCCCGGCTGCCTGCCCGGCACATCCATGCGGCAGTTGCTGGGAGACAAGCTGTTCGAGCACAACCGGGTCCATGTCGAGGCAGCCTTGCGCGGTGAGCCCCAGTCTTTCGAACGCACCGTTCCTTCCCCTTCCCAAGGCAGTCGGCATTCATTGGTGCACTATCTGCCAGACATTGTCGATGGCGCGGTCCAAGGTTTCTACGTGGTGGTGCACAACGTCACCGACCTTGTGGAAAGCCGCCTGAAGTTGACTGCGGCCTTGCATGAGAACGAAGTCTTGCTCAGCACCATCAATCAGCAAATGCTGTTTTCGGTCACGGACCGCGATGGGCGCATGACCGAGGTCAATGACCGTTTCTGCGAAGTGCATGGCTACAGCCGGCACGAACTGGTCGGGCAAAGGCACGATTTGCTTGCGTCAGGAGTGCACTCGCCCGCGTTCTGGCAAACCGTATGGGAGCGACTGACCGGTGGCCATGCATGGCACGGCGAAATCTGCAACCGCGCCAAGGATGGCGGCCTGTTGTGGTTCGACTCCGTCTTTGCGCCCCTGGCAAGCGGTGAAGGCATGCCGGATCGTTTCATTGCACTGCGCATAGACATTACCAGTCGAAAGGCTGCGAATGCCGAAGTGGACCGGCTGAATGTGTTGCTGCGCAGCGTGCTCAGAGCCGCCTCGGAGGTCGCCATCATCGCCACCGGCGTGGACGGCAGGATCACGCTGTTCAACGCCGGCGCCGAACGTCTGCTGGGCTATGCAGAAGACGAAGTACTGGCCACCCCTGCGGCGCGGTTTCATTTGCGCGACGAGGTGAATGCGCGTGCCGCGCAACTCAGCGCACTCCACGCAGACCGCATCGAGGGCACGCGCGCATTGGTGCATGTTTCGGAAGTTGAAGGCGCAGAAAAACGCGAGTGGACGTATGTGTGCAAGGACGGCCGGCACCTGCCTGTCACGCTGGCCATGACCACCATCAGAAACGACGTGGGAACCATTGTCGGGTATCTGGGCATGGCGACCGACATTACGGAACGCAAGCAGTTCGAGGCAAGCCTCATCGAGGCAAAACGGCATGCCGAACAAGCCAGTCAAGCCAAGGGCCAGTTCCTGGCCAATATGAGCCACGAAATTCGCACCCCGCTGAACGCGGTGCTGGGAATGCTCCAGTTGACCGGAATGACGCAGTTGAACAGCCGCCAAAGAGACTACGTCAACAAGGCACAAGGCGCGGCCAAGTTGTTGCTGGGCCTGCTCAACGACATTCTGGACTTCTCCAAGATGGAGGCCGGCAAGCTGCAGCTGGACCCCCACCCCTTCGAGCTGGAAGGCCTGATGCGCGATCTGGCGGTGATGCTCAGCGGCAGCCGCAACGACAGCGACGTAGAGGTAGTGTTTGAAATGGACCCCCAGTTGCCCGCCGCCGTGGTCGGCGATCGCATGCGACTGCAGCAGATACTGATCAACCTTGCGGGCAACGCCCAGAAGTTCACGGAGCACGGCCAGGTGGTGATCAGCCTGGTTCAGCGAGCGGCCTCACAGGGGCAAGTGACCTTGCGCGTGGCCGTGACCGACACGGGCATTGGTATCCACCCGGAACAGTTGGCGCGGATTTTCGAGGGATTCACGCAAGCCGAGGCCTCGACGACGCGCCGCTTTGGTGGAACCGGGCTGGGACTGGTAATCTGCAAACGCCTGGTCACCTTGATGGGCGGCGAACTGACGGTGCACAGCGATTTCGGCAAAGGCAGCAGCTTCTCTTTTGACCTCACCTTGCCCGTCGCCGCCCCTGTACCTATGGTCCACGGCGCAAGCGATCTTCCCCAGGGACTGCGCATTTTGGTGGTGGATGACAATCCCCTGGTGGGGGAGATCTTTGTCAAAACGCTGGAACTCAACGATTGGGAAGTGGACTGCGAATCGAGCGGCCAAGCGGGCGTCGACCGTGCACGCCGGGCTTTCGAGCAAGGTCGGCCCTACGATGTGATTCTGATGGACTGGCGCATGCCTGGCTTGGACGGCCTGGGCGCGGCATCGTTGATCACACAGCAAATGACAGGGGATGATCGTCCGCTGATCATCATGGTGACCGCTTTCGGGCGCGAGACTTTGTTCGATGTCGCCCAGCAGGGCGAGCCGCCGTTCGTGGATTTTTTGAGCAAGCCCGTGACCCCGCAGCAACTGGTCGATTCGGTTCGCGCGGCCTTGGCCGTCAAGAACGGGCAGGCCAAGCCGGCTGCGTTCGAGCATGTGTCGGCCCGGCGCCTGGCGGGCTTGCGGCTGTTGCTTGTCGAGGACAACGCGCTGAACCGGCAGATCGCGTTCGAACTGTTGCGGGAAGAAGGCGCCGAGTTGGCGCTCGCCGAAGGCGGCCTGCAGGGCGTGGCCATGGCGCTGGAGGAAGATGCCGACTTCGATGTGGTCATCATGGATGTGCAGATGCCCGACATCGACGGCCTGGAGGCCGCTCGCCGCATCCGGGCGCATGTGCGCGGGCAGCTGTTGCCGATTCTGGCCATGACGGCCAATGCTTCCGTGTCGGACCGCATGGACTGTCTGGCCGCAGGAATGAACGACCATGTGGGCAAACCGATAGACATGGACGAAGTGGTTCCACGCCTCTTGTCCTTGGCTGGACGGCGCCCGGTACGGGTCTCGCCGGCACCGGCAGATTCGCCATCGGCACCCAGCGAGGATGACGTGGACGCATTGCCCGTTTTGATGCAGCGATTCGGACAGAAGACGGAGATCTACCGCAAGGCTTTGAACGGCTACAAACCGGAAGGAGACCGCTTGTTGGACGAGCTGGCCTCGCAGGTGAACGCCGCAGAGTTGGCGGCGGCCGGCGCCACCATGCATGCCTTGAAGGGGCTGGCCGCCACGGTGGGGGCACGCAAACTCGCCGCAGTGGCGTCGGACCTGGAGCAGCAAGTCCGAAAAAACAGGCATGCGGAAGTCTCGTCGGTGTTCCCCCCGGATACGTTGGCCCGACTTGAGCAGCTTCTGACGGCCAGCGATGCAGCGCTGCGCGCCGCCTTGTGGGCGTCGGAGCCCGCTTCGCAGCAAGCCGCAACGCCTGCAGCAGAAACCGTGAGCCCCGAACAGCTGGTCGCGCATCTGAGCGAGATAAAAATGCTGCTGCTCGCGGGCAACCTGCGCGCCGTGGATCTTGTCGAGGAGCTTTTGCCGCGCATATCGAGTGCCGACCAAACCAGATTGCACGATGTGATCAGCCGCACCCGGGGTTTGGAGTTTCCCGCTGCGGCGCAGGCTGTGCAACGATTTCTGGAAAGCTAAGGCGCGCAACGAAGCAACAAAAGAAAAAGCCTTCCAGACCGATGATCTGGAAGGCTTTGTACCAATGGTTAGTTGGTAGGCGCGATTGGACTCGAACCAACGACCCCCACCATGTCAAGGTGGTGCTCTAACCAGCTGAGCTACGCGCCTGTTGTTCGATTCATAAAGTATAGCATCGGGAAAAACGCGTTTTTCCCAACTTCATGACTTTTTTGCAAAAAGCGCCGATTTTCTTCAGCGCCGGCGCGCCGAACGCACGCCCGACACGCCGGCGACGATGGCCAGCACCTTGTTGAGGCGGCCCGAATCGGCGACCTCCACGGTGAAGGTCATCCAGGCCGTTCCCTTGACGGACTGGGTCTGCACGCCGATCACATTGGTCTTCTCGCGCGCAAACACATCGGAGATGTCGCGCAGCAGGCCCTGGCGGTCGGTGGCCTCGACCGAGACGTCGACCGGATAGACCGCCGCGCCGACAGCCGCCTTGGGCGTGCCCCAGGCCACGTCGATCACGCGCTCGGCGTTGCGCGCCGCCATCTCGCGGAAGTTCGAGCAGTCATGGCGGTGCACGCTCACGCCCTTGCCGCGCGTGACGAAGCCGCGGATGTCGTCGGGCGGCGCGGGCTTGCAGCATTTGGCCAGCTGGGTCATCAGCGAATCGATGCCGACCACCAGCACCCCGCCCTTGGGCACGGTGTCGCTGCCGCGCGCCTTGCGCACCGGCGAGAACGCCTCCTCCTCCTCTTCGGGCTCGGGCGGGCGCAGCACGGCTTCGATGTTGCGCAGCGAGTACTCGTCCTTGCCGACGACTTCGAACAAGGCATCGGCCGACTTGAAGCCCAGCTGCACCGCGAGGTCGTCGAGCTTCATTGCCGTCTTGCCTTCGCGCTGCATCAGCTTCTCGACGGCTTCGCGGCCGCGCGCCACGGTTTCATGCGTGGCCTGGGCATTGAACCAGGCGCGCACCTTGGCGCGCGCGCGGTGGCTGGTGAGATACCCGAGTTCGGCATTGAGCCAGTCGCGTGACGGCCGGCCTTCCTTGACGGTGGTGATCTCCACGGTCTGGCCGTTTTGCAGCGGCGTGTTCAGCGGCACCATCGCGCCGTCGACACGCGCACCGCGGCAGCGGTGGCCCAGGCTGGTGTGCACCGAATAGGCGAAGTCCACGGGCGTCGCGCCCTGGGGCAGTTCGATCACGGCCGCGTCCGGTGTGAGCACATAGATGCGGTCCTCGAACAGTCCGCGGTGCGAAGGCGTGCCGGCCAGGTCGCTGCCCCAGGCCAGCAGCTGGCGCAGCACCGCGATCTTCGCATCGTACTCGCTGCTCGCCGTGACGCCTGCATAGCCCTTGGAGCCGGCCTCCTTGTACGCCCAGTGCGCGGCCACGCCGTTCTCGGCATGGTCGTGCATCGCCTGGGTGCGGATCTGGATTTCGATGGCGCGCCCGTTCTCGTCGCGCACCACGGTGTGCAGCGACTGGTAGCCGTTGGCCTTGGGGCGCGCGATGTAGTCGTCGAACTCGGCTTCTATGGGCGTGAAGCGCTCGTGCACCCAGGACAGTGCGGTGTAGCAGTCCTTGATGGTGGGCACGACCACGCGCAGCGCGCGGATGTCGAACACCTGGTCGAAATCCAGCGACTTGCCGCGCATCTTCTTGACGATGCTGTAGATATGCTTGGGCCGGCCCTGCACGGTGGCGCTGATGCTGTAGGCGCGCAGATCGCTCTCGAGGCGGCCGCGCAGCTGCTCCATGAAGACTTCGCGCTCGGTGCGCTTCTCGTCGAGCAGGCGCGCGATCTCGCGATAGGTGTCGGGCTCGAGAAAGCGGAAAGACAGGTCTTCGAGCTCCCACTTGATCTGCCAGATGCCCAGCCGGTTGGCCAGCGGCGCGAACACATGCAGCGCTTCGCGCGCAATGCCCGGCGACACCGGGTGCTTGCTGGCCGCGTAGTAGCGCAGCGTCTGCAGGCGTGATGCCAGGCGCAGCAGCACCACACGCAGGTCGCGCGAAAAGCCCAGCAGCATCTTGCGCACGGTCTCGGTCTGCGCGGCCACGCCGTCGACCAGCTGGGATGAGTTCTCGGCGTCACGCGCCTGCTGCTGCACGCGCATCAGCTTGGTGGTTTCCACCGCCAGCGTCGCGAAGTTCTCGCCGAACGCCTTGGAAATCACTTCCTGCGGCTTGTTCAGGTGAAAGCTCGCATGCACCAGATAGCAGGCGGCCTGCATGGTCTCCGAGCCGCCGATACCTTTCAGGATGGCGGCGACCGCATCGGCGTGGGCCAGCGTGTTCTCGCCCGAGGCCATGCATTCGTTGGCCAGCAGCGGCTCGGCAAAAGCGCGCGCGCGCGCCAGCGCGTCGACCTGCTCGGGCAGGGTGGTCGCCGTCGCCATGATTAGCTGCGGCACGGCTTCGGGAATGCCGTTCGCCGCAGCGTTCTCGGCGGCGGGTGCAATCGTCAACGCACTTTTCATGGGCGTGCTCCGCTTTCCAGCGCCGGTTCGGCCGCCATATCCTCTTGATCTGCTGTCCACCCGGGCAGCAGGAACTGCGCCACCAGCGCGACCTGGGGAGCGGCGACCAGCGTGGGTGCATGGCCGAAGCCGGGCAGCGTCACGCAGCGCGCGCGCGGCCCGCGCTCGACCATGGCCTGCGCGGTCTCGACCGACAGCAGATCGGACTGCTCGCCGCGGATCAGCAGCGTCTGCGCGCGGATGCTGTCATACGCCGCCCACAGCAAGGCCTCGCCAGCCAGCGCCATGTCGGGGTTCATCGCCTGAAAAGGCATGGCGATGTCGGGGTCGTAGTGCAGCTGCAGCCCGCCTTCGAGGCGCGGCTTGAGCATGGGCGCGGTCAGATCCAGCCACTGCTGTTCGGTATGTGGTCCGAAGCCCGCGGAAATCAGGCGCAGCGCCTCGGCCGCCTGGGCCAGCGAAGTGAAGACCAGCGGCTGGCCCAGGTATTCGCCAATGCGCAGCAGCGCCTGCCATTGCACGCGCGGACCGACATCGTTGAGCACCAGGCGCCGTATCGGCACCGGCGAGGCAAAGGGCGACTCGCTGGCCAGCAGCATGCCTATCAGCCCGCCCATGCTGGTGCCGACCCAGTCGAGCGTGTGCAGCGGGCTGCGCGCCTGCAGCTGGGCAATCAGCGTCTGCATGTCGCTCGCGTAGCGCTGCAGGCCGTAGTCCATGGGATCGGCGAGCCAGTCGCTGTGGCCGCGGCCCGCGACATCGGGGCAGATCACGCGCACATGACGGCTGAGCGCGCGCGCCAGCACATCGAAGTCGCGCGACTGGCGCGACAGGCCATGCACGCAGACCACCACATGCGGGTGATGGGGGTCGCCGGTGGCATTCCATTCCCAGTAGGCCATGCGGTGTACATCGGCATCGGTCCCCACGCCCTGCGGCACGGCGGCAGCTCCGGGGCACAGTACGTAGTTCAGCGTAGGTTCATTCATGGGGGCACAATCCAGCAGCACGGTTCGATAATGCATCGTAATTCATTCGGAGACCTTCCATGCTGAAAGGCAAAACTGCACTCGTCACTGGATCCACCAGCGGCATAGGCCTGGGCATCGCCACGGCCCTGGCACAACAGGGCGCGAACATCGTGCTCAACGGCTTCGGCGACGTCGACGGCCCGCGCGCGCAAGTGCAGGCCGCGGGACACGCGGCCGGCGCCAAGGTGGCCTACCATGGCGCCGACATGACGCGCGTGGCCGACATCGAGGACATGATCGACTACAGCGTGCGCAATTTCGGCCAGGTCGACATTCTCGTGAACAACGCCGGCATCCAGCATGTCTCGCCCATCGAGGATTTCGCGCCCGAACGCTGGGACGCGGTCATTGCCATCAATCTGTCGAGCGCTTTCCACGCCACGCGCCTGGTGCTGCCTTCCATGCAGGCTGCAGCCAACGGCAAGGGCTGGGGGCGCATCATCAACGTGGCTTCGGTGCACGGCCTGGTGGGCTCGGCCAACAAGTCGGCCTATGTCGCGGCCAAGCACGGCCTGATCGGCCTGACCAAGGTCTGCGCGCTCGAGAACGCGACCACGGGCATCACCTGCAATGCGATCTGCCCCGGCTGGGTGCTGACGCCGCTGGTGCAAAAGCAGGTCGACGCCAAGGCCGCCGACCAGGGCATCAGCATCGAGGAAGCGACAAAACAGCTGCTGTCCGAAAAGGAGCCTTCGCTGCAGTTCACCACGCCCGAGGAGCTGGGCGCGCTGGCCGTGTTCTTCTGCTCGCCCGCCGGCGCGAATGTGCGCGGCGTGGCCTGGAACATGGACGGGGGCTGGGCGGCGCAGTGATCTGAAGGGCGCAGTTCGCGCCCTCATCCGTTCGTGGTGAGCCCGCCGGCCGCGTCTAACCATGAACGGCCTGCCCTCATGTTGGGTGCACAGGACGTTCATCCTTCGACAGGCTCAGGACGAACGGGCATAGTGAAGCGACGGTAATTATTCGCTCGTGCTGAGTCCCCTGGCAGGCACATCCACCCATGAACGGCCGGCCCTGCTTAAAGAGGAAGTGCCAGTAAGGCAATTCGATCAATGAGGCACGTATCCGCCGCCGCCGGACCGCCCCAAGGCGGCGGACGGCCCCCTTGGGGGGCAGCGGCTACGCGAAGCGAGCAAGCGTGGGGGCCTTATTTCACCATCTGCACCGAACCCGACACATTCACCACCACCTGGCTCTTGCCGGCTTCGACCGGAATCTGCGCGTCCTCGGCCATGCCTGCCTTGGCCATCATGGCCATGCGCGGCGCGGGGTAGCCCATGTCGTTGCTGTTGACCGATACTTCACGCACGGTATAGCGCTGGAAGCCAAACGCCTGGGCCAGCGACTGGGCCTTGGCCTGGAAATTGGCAATGGCTTCGGACTGTGCCTGGCCCTCGACCTTGGCGCGCGCTTCGCGCGACAGCGCAAAACCGGTCTGGCTCACGGGCATGCCGTTGATCTGCGCGGCGGTGCGCGTGATGCGATCGAAGTCGCGGCCCTGCAGCACCAGCTCCGCCCTGCCCTGCCAACCCGTGACCTTGCCGTCCTTGTTGTTGCGCGGGTAGATGCCAAAGCTGCCGGTGCGCACATCGAGCTGTCCGGGCTGGGCCTGGCGCTTGGCGGCGGTCAGCGCCGCGTCGAGCACCTGCTGCAACTGCGTCTGCACGGCGGCGGCATCGCTGCCTTCGCGCGTCGCGGCCAGCGTCATGACCAGCAGATCCTGGGTGACTTCCACGGTGCCCGAACTCGACAGCTGCAGCACATTCGACGGTTCGGGCATGGTCTGCGCGCAGGCCATGCCGGCGGCCGCGCTCAATGCACCCACCGCAATCCATTGGGCCAATTTCTTCATGCATGCTCCTGGGAATGATTAAGGCGGCCCCAGCATAGCGGCAAACACCGCCACCCCCTGGCAGCGCAGCACCCAAACCCATGTAAGTCATTGCGACACGTTTGGGCGACCCGCGCAAAACTTGTAACAGTTGGTCAGGGTTTGCCCGAAAACGCGGATTTCGGCGCACAAGCTGGTCAGAATGGGCTCTGTTACATATTGGACCGAGGACGCAAACATGGGCACACAGACCAACCGCACCGACAAGATTTTGGTTGTCGATGACGACGCGCGCATCCGCGATCTGCTGCGCCGCTACCTGACACAAGAAGGCTTCGAGATCATGATTGCCGAAGACGGCAAGGCCTTGAACCGCATTCTTCTGCGCGAAACCGTGGATCTGATCGTGCTCGATCTCATGATGCCCGGAGAAGACGGCCTGTCTATCTGCCGCCGTCTGCGCGCAGCCAACGACCGTACGCCCATCATCATGCTGACCGCCAAGGGCGAAGACGTGGACCGCATCGTGGGCCTCGAAGTCGGCGCCGACGATTACCTGGGCAAGCCCTTCAACCCGCGCGAACTGCTGGCGCGCATCCACGCCGTGCTGCGCCGCCGCCCTCCGCAAGAGGCGCCCGGCGCTCCTTCGGGCGACAACGAGATCGTCAATTTCGGCCCGTTCGCGTTCGATCTGGGCACGCGCGTGCTGCAGAAAAATGGCGAGGAGTTGCCGCTGACCACGGGCGAATTCGCGATGCTCAAGGCTTTGGTGCGCCACCCGCGCCAGCCCCTGTCGCGCGAAAAGCTGGCCCTGCTGGCACGCGGGCGCGAGTTCGAGCCGTTCGACCGCAGCCTCGACGTGCAGGTATCGCGTCTGCGCAAGCTGATCGAGGAAGACCCGGCCGCGCCGCGCTATATCCAGACCGTCTGGGGCGTGGGCTATGTGTTCGTTCCCGATGGCAATAACTGAGATCCACCATGCCGCCCGGGCTACCGCCCACCAGCGGTATTCCACCGATGACCGTATCCACCGCTCCCGCTCCTGACGCCACCAGCCCCGTTCCGTTGGACTACACCAATGGGCGCGGCGGCGCGCGTTCGCGCTCGCGGCTGAATCTGAACCTGTTCTGGCGCACGTTCTGCCTGCTGGCGCTGCTGCTGGTCGGCAGCATCCTGGCCTGGCTGCAGACGCTGCGCGCCTTCGAGTTCGAGCCGCGCACACTGCACACCGCGCAGCAGGTGGCGTCGCTGGTGAATCTGAGCCGCGCGGCCCTGGTGCATGCGGACGCGATCGCCCGCGTGTCGCTGATCAAGACCATGGCCGACCAGGAAGGCGTGCGCATTCTTCCGCGCGAACCCAACGACAAGTTCGAACTGCTGGACCAGAGCGCGCTCGGCAGCCGCCTGCACGACGAACTGACGGCGCGCCTGGGTCCGGGCACCATCGTGGCGCGCAGCGTGAATGGCGAAGCCGGCATCTGGGTGGGATTCACCATCAACGGCGACCCCAACTGGCTGCTGATGGACCGCTCGCGCTTCAGCCCGGCCGGCGGGCGCACCTGGCTGGTGTGGCTGATCACCGCGGGCGTTCTTTCGCTGGCCGGTGCAGCCGTCATCGCACGCCTCATCAACCGGCCGCTCAAACAGCTCAGCGAGGCCGCCAACCGCGTGCGCGACGGCAATTTCGAAGCCAGCCAGCTCGACGAGCAGGCGGTCACCAGTGAGATCCGCGAAGTCAACATCGGCTTCAACCGCATGGCGCAGAAGCTCTCCAAACTCGAGCAGGACCGCGCCGTCATGCTGGCCGGCATCTCGCACGACCTGCGCACGCCGCTGGCGCGGCTGCGGCTGGAAACCGAGATGAGCGTGGCCGATGACGTGGCGCGCGACCATATGGTCGCCGACATCGTGCAGCTCGACGCGACCATAGACAAGTTCCTCGATTACGCCCGCCCCGACCATGTCACGCTGACCACGGTGAACCTGCACGCCGTGGTGTCGTCCTGCGTCTATGCGGTGCAGGATCACCGCGAACTGCAGATCAGCATGGACGTGCCCGAAGGGCTTTATGTGCGCGCCGATGAAGTCGAGCTCGCGCGCGTGGTCTCCAATCTGCTGGAGAATGCGCGCCGCTACGGCAAGAGCCCGGACACCGACACCGCCCAGGTGGAAGTCACGGCCAAGGCGCGCGAAAACTGGGTCGTGATGCGCATTCGCGACCGCGGCCAGGGCGTGCCGCCCGAGCAGCTCGCGCGTCTGACCCAGCCGTTCTTCCGCGGCGACTCCGCGCGCACCGCCGCCGCGGGCGCGGGTCTGGGGCTGTCCATCGTCGACAAGACCGTGCAGCGCATGGGCGGGGTGTTCGCGCTGTCGAATACCGCTTCAGGCGGCCTTGCGGCCCATATCCAGCTGCAGCGCGCCACCAGCCTGCCCGACGGCAAGGACCCCGAGCAGCGCCTGCAACGGCCGCAGGTCAAGCGCCAGTTGCCGCCGCGCGCTAAGCAGGCCTGAACAGCAGCACCGCAGCGCGCGCTTCCATGGCCTGCAGCTGCCCGACCGGGCCCAGTTTCTCGGCCGTCTTGGCCTTGACATTGACCTGATCGAGCGCCAGGCCCAGCGCCTGCGCGATGCAGGCGCACATCGCGCCGATATGGGGAGCGAGCTTGGGCGCCTGGGCAATCACCGTGCTGTCGATGTTGCCGATTTCCAGCCCGGTGGCGCGCACGCGGCGCGCGGCCTCGACCAGCAGCTTGAGCGAGTCCGCGCCCTTGAATTCAGGGTCGGTATCGGGAAAATGCCGGCCGATGTCGCCCAGCGCCGCGCCGCCCAGCAGCGCATCGGTGATTGCATGCAGCAGCACATCGGCATCGGAATGGCCCAGCAGCCCCATGCTGTGGGGAATCTCGATTCCGCCAATGATCAGCTTGCGGCCAGGCACCAGCGCATGCACATCCCAGCCTTCACCGATACGAAATTGAATAGACATTGTTGACGCGACTTTCGCAAAGCTCTTGGAAAGCCGATTATCCGATGCGTGCGCGCTCGCGCGACTCGATCACGGCCGCGGCCAGCGCAAAGTCCTCGGGGTAGGTGACCTTGAAATTCTGCGCGCTGCCGGCCACCAGCAGCGGCTGCAGGCCCTGGGCCTCGATGGCGCTGGCTTCGTCGGTCGCGGCCGCGCCCATGGCCTGCAGCGCGGCGCGCAAGGGCCCGAGGCGGAACATCTGCGGTGTCTGCGCCAGCCATTTTCCGGCGCGCGGCAGCGTCGCCGCCACGCGCGCCACCCCGCCTTCGACCCGCGCCTCCTTGAGCGTATCGGGCAGCTGATGGGCCAGCAGCCCGCCCACGGGGTCGCCCAGGCAGGCGTCGATCAGCCGGTCCACCATGGCCGGCGTGAGCAGGCAGCGCGCCGCGTCATGCACCAGCACCCAATCTTCCTCGGTCGCGCCCAGCGCGGCGAGTTCGGCCAGACCGCCCAGCACGGTGTCGGCGCGCGTCGCGCCGCCGCAGGCCGCCACGCGCCAGGTGGGCGCCGCGTCGGCGGGCAGCGCCTCGAAGAAGCCGTCGCCCGCGCTCACCCCCACCAGCGTGCCCGACAGCCGCGCGACGCCGGCCAGTGCCGCCAGCGTGTGCAGCACCAGCGGCCGGCCTGCGACCGGCTGGTATTGCTTGGGCAGATCGGCGCGCTGGCCCGGGGCAATGGCGCGCGCACCCACGCCCGCGCAGGGCACGAAGGCCCAGAGCCGGGCCGGACTGCGGTTAGCAGCTTCGTCGTATGGGTCAATTGAAGGCGGCAGGGAATCGTTCATGGGCGCCATTCTAGAATCGACCCTTGCTTTCCGACCGCCACCCGGCCGATCCTCAGTCGCCAACGACCTACCGCATGGAACTGCCCAAACTCACTCCCGGCAAACGATTCACTCTCCCCCGCCCCGTGGGCAGCGCCGACGCGCTGCTGCTGGCGCAGGTGGGAGCCCGCGAAAAGGCCGCGGGCCGTGTCACGGCCATCGTCACGGCCGACGCCAGCGATGCCCAGCGCCTCATGGAGGAGCTGGCGTTCTTCGCGCCCGAGCTGCGCTGCGCGCTGTTTCCCGACTGGGAAACCCTGCCCTACGACACGTTCTCGCCGCACCAGGACCTGATCAGCGAGCGCCTGGCAACGCTGTGGCGCATCAGCCAGCACGACCATGCGACCGGCGCCGACGTGGTGCTGGTGCCGGCCACCACGGCGCTGTACCGGCTGGCGCCGCCGAGCTTTCTCGCGGGCTACACCTTTCATTTCAAGGTGCGGCAAAAGCTCGACGAAGCCAAGCTCAAGGCCCAGCTGACGCTGGCCGGCTACTCGCATGTCTCGCAGGTCGTGAGCCATGGCGAGTACGCGGTGCGCGGCGGCCTGATCGACCTGTTCCCCATGGGCTCGGCCGTGCCCTACCGCGTCGACCTGTTCGACGACGAGATCGACTCGATACGCACTTTCGATCCCGACACCCAGCGCAGCCTCTACCCCGTGCCCGAAGTGCGCCTGCTGCCCGGGCGCGAATTCCCCATGGACGACGACGCGCGCGCGCTGTTTCGCAGCCGCTGGCGCGAACTGCTCGAAGGCGATCCCACGCGCAGCCGCGTCTACAAGGACATGGGCAACGGCGTGGCCACGGCCGGCATCGAGTACTACCTGCCGCTGTTCTTCGAGGAATCCGCCACGGTGTTCGACTACCTCGGCGAAGAGGCGACGGTGGTGCTGCACGGCGATCTCGAGCCCGCTTTCCAGCGTTTCTGGCAGGACACCAAGGACCGCTACCGGCTGGTGCAGGGCGACCCCGAGCGCCCTGCGCTGCCGCCCGAGTCGCTGTTCCTCAGCGCCGAGCAGTTCTATCTGCGCGCCAAGAGCTATGCGCAGCTGGCGGTGCGTGCCGTCGAGCTGCCCACCGACCAGCTTGCCACGGGCGAATTCCAGCCCCTGCCCGACCTGTCGGTGGTGCGCGGCGCCGACGACCCGCTCGCGCGCCTGCACGCTCACCTCGCGCAGACCCCGCAGCGCGTGCTGCTGCTCGCCGAAAGCGACGGCCGGCGCGAAAGCCTGCTGGACTTCTTCCGCGCCTCGCAGCTCAACCCGCCGGCATTCGATTCGCTGGCGCAGTTCGAGGCCGATGGCAGCGAGAAGATAGGCATTGCCACGGCGCCGCTGGCCACGGGCTTTCACTGGGACAGCGCGGGCATTGACTTCGTCACCGAAACCGAGCTGTTTGCCGCCGGCCCGACCACGCGCAGGCGCAAGAAGCAGGAGCAGGTCAGCGATGTCGAGGCGCTGATCAAGGACCTGTCCGAACTGCAGATCGGCGACCCGGTGGTGCACAGCCAGCATGGCATTGGCCGCTACCAGGGTCTGGTCAACATGGATGTGGGCCAGCAAAACCCCGACGGCAGCCCCGCGCAGCAGGAATTCCTGCACCTGGCCTATGCGGGCGACGCCGTGCTGTACGTGCCCGTGAGCCAGCTGCAGCTGATCAGCCGCTACACCGGCATGTCGCCCGAGGATGCGCCGCTGCACAAGCTCGGCGGCAACCAGTGGGAAAAAGCCAAGCGCAAGGCCGCCGAGCAGGTGCGCGACTCCGCCGCCGAGCTGCTCAACATCTACGCGCGCCGCGCCGCGCGCCAGGGCCATGCGTTCCGCTACAGCCCGCAGGACTACGAGACCTTTGCCAACGACTTCGGCTTCGAGGAAACTGCCGACCAGAAGGCCGCGATCCACGCCGTGGTGCACGACATGATCAGCCCCCAGCCCATGGACCGTCTGGTCTGCGGCGATGTGGGCTTCGGCAAGACCGAAGTCGCGCTGCGCGCGGCGTTTGTCGCCGTCACGGGCGGCAAGCAGGTCGCGTTTCTCGCGCCCACCACGCTGCTGGCCGAGCAGCACTACCGCACGCTGGTCGACCGCTTCGCGCGCTGGCCGATACGCGTGGCCGAAGTCTCGCGCTTTCGTTCGGGCAAGGAGATCACCGCGGCCGTCAAAGGCATTGCCGACGGCACGGTGGACATCGTCGTCGGCACGCACAAGCTGCTGTCGGAGTCCACGCAGTTCCATGACCTGGGCCTGCTGATCATCGACGAGGAACACCGTTTCGGCGTGCGCCACAAGGAGCAGATGAAGGCGCTGCGCGCCGAAGTCGACGTGCTGACGCTCACCGCCACGCCCATTCCGCGCACCATGGGCATGGCGCTTGAGGGCCTGCGCGACCTGAGCGTGATTGCCACCGCGCCGCAGCGCCGCCTGGCGATCAAGACCTTCGTGCGCAACGAAGGCACGGGCGTGATCCGCGAGGCCGTGCTGCGCGAACTCAAGCGCGGCGGCCAGTGCTACTTCCTGCACAACGAAGTCGAGACCATAGAGAACCGGCGCCAGAAGCTCGAGGAAATCCTGCCCGAGGCGCGGATTGCCGTGGCCCACGGCCAGATGCCCGAGCGCGAGTTGGAGCGCGTGATGCGCGACTTTGTGGCCCAGCGCTACAACATCCTGCTGTGCTCGACCATCATCGAGACCGGCATCGACGTGCCCAGCGCCAACACCATTCTGATCAGCCGCGCCGACAAGTTCGGCCTGGCCCAGCTGCACCAGCTGCGCGGGCGCGTGGGCCGCAGCCACCACCAGGCCTATGCCTATCTGATGGTGCCCGACATCGACAGCCTGACCAAGCAGGCGCAGCAGCGGCTGGACGCCATCCAGCAGATGGAAGAGCTGGGCAGCGGCTTCTACCTGGCGATGCACGACCTCGAGATCCGCGGCGCGGGCGAGGTGCTGGGCGAGAACCAGAGCGGCAACATGATGGAAGTCGGCTTTCAGCTCTACAACGAGATGCTGTCCGAGGCCGTGCGCTCGCTCAAGGAAGGCAAGGAGCCCGATCTGCTGGCGCCGCTGTCGGTGTCCACGGACATCAACCTGCACGCCCCCGCTCTGCTGCCCGACAGCTATTGCGGCGATGTCCACCTGCGGCTGTCGTTCTACAAGAAGCTGGCGACAGCCAGGACCAGCGAACAGATCGACAACCTGCTGGAAGAAATCGTCGACCGCTTCGGCAAGCTGCCGCCGCAGGCGCAGACGCTGATCGACGTGCACCGGCTGCGCGTGCTGAGCCAGCCCTATGGCGTGGTCAAGGTCGATGCCGCGCCGGGGGTGATCACCATCACGTTCAAGCCCCAGCCGCCGATTGACCCGATGAACATCATCGGCCTGATCCAGAAGAACAAGCACATCAAGCTCGCGGGCAACGAGAAGCTGCGCATAGAACGCGCGCTGCCCGACCCGATGGCGCGCGCCCAACTGGTGCGCGATGTGCTCAGGAGCCTGGGCCAGCCGCTCAAGGCCGAAGCGGTCGCGGCGTAATAACCGAAGGGGCGGCAAATGCGCCCCGGGGGTTTCCATGCGATGTGGCGCAAACCACAGCGTCCAGGAAAAAAAGACCCACGCACCACCCAGGCTGGCACAAGATTTGCAAAAGCTCTCCTGCAGGCAGACCGCCTGCTTTCAGTTCTTTTGCGAAAGCCTTGCCATGCATCTTCGACGCCTGATTTCCGCCCTCGCCTGCGCACTCGCCACGGGGGGCCTGGCTTTGCCAGCGCTGGCCCAGGGCAGCTACCCCGAACGCCCTGTCAAGGTGATGGTGGCCCTGCCCGCGGGCGGCAGCGCCGACATGATTGCGCGCGTCGTGAGCCAGAAGCTCGCGGCCGAACTGGGCCAGCCTTTCGTCGTCGAGAACCGCGCCGGCGCCTCGGGCCAGATCGGCCTGCCCGCCGTGGCGCGCGCGCCGGCCGACGGCTATACGCTGACCATCTCGCCGGCCTCGTTTCTCACGACCAACAAGAGCATCTTCAAGTCCCTGCCCTACGACCCGCAGGCCGACTTCGTGCCCATCACCAAGCTGGTCAACCAGCCCATGGTGCTGGTCGTCAAGGACAGACAGAAGTTCCCCAGCGTCGCGGCGCTGCTGGCGGCCGCCAAGGCCGCGCCGGGCAAGCTGACCTATGCATCATCGGGCGACGGCAGCCCCCAGCATCTGGCGGCGCTGATGTTCGAGACGCGCACCAAGGCCAGCATGCTGCATGTGCCCTACAAGGGCGGCGCGCCGGCCGTCAACGACACGCTGGCCGGCAATGTCGACATGCTGTTTGCGGTGCTGCCCGAGGCCTTGCCGCATATCCAGTCGGGCAAGCTGCACGCGCTGGGCCTGCTGAGCCCGCAGCGCTCGCCCGTGCTCAAGGACACGCCCACCATGGCGGAAAGCGGCTTTGCCGATCTGAATCTGTCGGCCTGGGTCGGCCTGCTGGCGCCCGCAAAGACACCGCCCGCGGTGATCGACAAGCTCAACCGCGCGGTGCACGGCATTCTGGCCGGCGACATCCGGACCAAGCTCGGCGAGAACGGCATGGAAGTCGCGCCCACCACGCCGCAGCAGCTGCAGCAGACGATTGCCGAGGAAATCAAGCTGCACGCGGAGCTGGTCAAGGCCGCGGGACTCACGCCCCAGTAAGCCCCAGGACGGGGCCTTGTCCGGCGCTCGAGGCGATAATACGCAACCCCTGCCGGTGCTTGCGCGCCGGCACTTTTTTCACCTATTGCATTCCACCGCCCCACAATGAGCGCCGCTACCGAATTTGCCCCCGGCCTGATGGTCCAGCGCACCCCTGCGCCCCTGCGTCTGAGCGACTACAAGCTCATCGCTTTCGACATGGACTCGACGCTGATCACCATCGAGTGCATCGACGAGATCGCCGATGCCACGGGCAAGAAAGCCGAAGTCGCGGCGATCACCGAAGCCACGATGCGCGGTGAGATCACCGACTTCAAGGAAAGCCTGCGCCAGCGCGTGGCCCTGCTCAAGGGCGTGACCGAAGCCGACATGGCCGGCGTGCGCGACCAGCGCCTGCAGCTCTCGCCGGGCGCGCAGACACTGGTCCAGGCCTGCCAGAAGGCCGGCCTCAAGGTGCTGCTGGTCTCGGGCGGCTTCACCTTTTTCGCCGAACATGTGCGCGGCCTGCTGAACATCGACTTCGTGCGCGCCAACATGCTCGAAAGCGACAACGGCGTGCTGACCGGCGGGCTGATCGAGCAGCCCTGGGGCGACATCTGCGACGGCGCCGAGAAACGCCGCACGCTGCTCGAGGTGGCCTCGCTGCTGGGCATCGATCCCAAGCAATGCATTGCCGTGGGCGATGGCTCCAACGATCTGCCGATGATGGCCGCCGCGGGCCTGTCGGTGGCTTTCCACGCCAAGCCGCGGGTGCGCGCCGAAGCCCAGATCGCGATCAACCAGGGCGGCCTGGACCGCCTGCTGGAAATCCTGCGCTGAGCCGCTGAACGGGTGCGCCGGGCAATGGCCCGCGCCGCGCCCCGTCATTTTTGCGGCGGCGCGGCGCCAGCGCCCTAGAATCAACGGCTGCGCGCATAAAACGACTTCTTCCAAGCGCGCGCACTGCGCTGACCAATCGTTACCCGGCTTTCCCGCGGCAACGCTTGCATTCCGGCGCAGTCCCCCCATGTACTTTCCGTGAGCCCGAGAGCCTGGTTGCGCAAGCCGCCGGCGCCGGTCTTCGCATGGGTCATCTGTCTGTTGACTTTTCATTTAGGAATCTCCGTGAACATTTCTTACCGCGCCACTGTTTCCGTGCTTGCCATGACCTGCGCCGCGCTGCTCGCGCCTAGCCTGGCCCACGCCAAACGCATGGGCGGCTCCAAGTCCGTTCGCCCGGCCAGCATTGGCAAGACCGCGCCCGCGCCAGCCCCCGTGGCTGCGCCCACGGCCGCGCGCCCGGCGACTCCCGCCGCGGCAGCGCCCGCTGCGGCAGCGCCCGCAGCAGCAGCGCCTGCCGCCGCTGCGGCTCCCGCCGCAGCTGCGGCCCCCGCACGCGGCCCCGGCATGATGGGCATGATGGGCGCGGCCGCTGTCGGCGCCGTCGCCGGCAGTGTGGTCGGCAACGCCATGGCCGGCCCTTCGGGCGACAAGGCAGCGGACGCCAAGGCTGCTGAAGCCAAGGCGGCCGAAGCCGAAGCCGCCGACCTGCAGGCCAAGGCCGACGCCGCCAAGGCCAAGGCCGAAGCCGCGCGCGCCGCGGTCAAGTAAATCGGCCTGCGGTCCGGGCTGGTCCCGGCCCTTGTCACCACACAACGGAGCCCCAGGGCTCCGTTGTTGTTTGTAGGCGGATTCGCACAAGCCGCCGGCGACCACGCCATAATGTGCCGTCATGCAAATCCTGCGCAACTCCATACCACTGGCCCGACTGGTCATGGTCTGGTTCGTCCTGACGCTGGGATGTGCCGTGGCTTCCCCCATCGTGAATCCGCAGTCGCTGCAGATGCTGTGCTCGGCCAACGGCAGCATGAAAGTGATCGTCGTCGACGACAACGGTCAGCAGGTCACGGCCAACGGCCAGCACGGGCTCGACTGCCCGCTGTGCCTGAGCATCACCGCCCCGCCGCCGCCACAGGCCGCGCAGTTCATTGCCCAGCCCCAGCCGCTGGGCCGGGCGCTGCAGCCCGTGGTTTCGGCGCGCATTGCCGCGATCGCGGGCGCGCCCTTGCCGCCGCGCGGCCCGCCGGCCTGACCCTCTAGCCTCTGCGCGGCCATGCCGCACCGGCGCGCCTGCACGGGCCGCCGCCCTCCCCACTGAGGCCACACCCGGCCCGGCCGCGTTCGCACGCGCGCCCCACGCTGCGCCGCAGCGCCATCCCTTTATCTCCAAAACCGACCCATGGCCGCAGGGATTCCTGTCGCTGCGCCAGGCCACGGCTCTCGTTCGTCAAGACCAGATTTCCATGACCCATATTCATGTGCCCCATCGCCGCCAGCCCCTGGCCGCGGCATTGCTTGCCGCCACCGCATTCACGGCCCAGGCCCAGGAGGCCACGCCTTCGTTGCCCACGGTAGAAGTCACCAGCGCCGCGCCCCAGGCCAACGGCCTGCTGCCGCTGGACACGCCCACCGAAACCGCCAGCCGCCTGGGCCTCACGCCGCGCGAGACGCCGGCCGCCGTCACGGTGGTCGACCGCGCGACGATAGAAGCGCGCGGCGCGCGCAACACGCAGGAAATCCTGCAGGCGATTGCCGGCGTCACCGCGCACGACGCGCCCGGCAACATCGGCGTGAGCTACCGCGGCTTTGGCGGCAGTTCGCTGAGCCAGCTGTTCAACGGCATCCATGTGCAGTACAGCATTGCGGCGCGCCCGGTCGACAGCTGGATCTACGACCGCGTAGAGGCGATTGGCGGTGCCTCGAGCTTTCTGTATGGCGCCGGCGGCGTGGGCGGCACGATCAACTACCTCACCAAGCTGCCCGAGCGCCACGACTTTTCCGAAGGCCGGCTGCGCCTGGGAAGCGACGACCTCAAGGAAGCCTCGCTGGGCCTGAACCGCCGCCTGGCCGAGGGCCAGTTCTTCCGCCTGGACCTGAACCACAAGGACGGCGGCAGCTGGACCGATGGCACGCACAGCCGCGCCACCCAGCTGGCGACCTCGCTGCTATCGGACCTGGGCAGCGGCCTGCGCCACACGCTGGCCTACGAGTACCAGACCGAAACCGTGGACCGGCCCTACTGGGGCACGCCGCTGCGCAACCCGGCAACGGGCCGCCTGGGCATAGACGAAGGCACGCGCTTGAAGAACTACAACAGCGCCGACGGCCTCTATGCCCAGCGCGTGCAGTGGCTGCGTTCCATCACCGACTGGCGCGTGAACGACGCCCTGCAGTTCAAGAACACGTTCTATGCGTATGACGCCTTGCGCGACTACCGCAATGTCGAAAGTTATCGTTTCAACGCCGACAACGGCGCCGTGATCCGCTCGGCCGCGCTGCTGCAGCGCCACGACCAGCGCATGGTCGGCAACCGCAGCGAAGCCACTTACAACGGCCAGATCGCGGGCCGGCGCAGCGACTGGGCGTTCGGCCTGGAGCTGAGCCTCAACCGCCAGACGCGCTTTCCCAACAGCCTGTCGGCGACCGTGAGCACGGTGAATCCCTATGCGTTCGGCACCGAGAATTTCTTCGACATTCCCGGCATGGCGCCGGGCTTCAGGCCCGACCGCGACAACCGCATCGAGACCACGGCGCTGTACGCGGAAAACCGCACCGCGCTCACGCCCGCGCTGCACCTGGTCACGGCGCTGCGCCACGAACGCATTGCGCTGGAGTTGACCAACCGGCGCGAAGTCACGGCCGCCAACCCCGCGTCGTTCGCGCGCAGCTACCAGCCGACCACGGGTCGCATCGGCGTGGTCTGGGATGTCGCGCCCGGCGCCAACCTCTACGCGCAGTACGCCACGGCCGCCGATCCACCATCGGGCGTGCTGTCGACGGCTTCTTTTGCCGATGTGCGCAACAACAGCGCGCTGACCACGGGCCGGCAGCTGGAAGTCGGCAGCAAGCTTGATTTCTGGAACGGCAAAGGCAGCGCTACGCTGGCCGCCTACCACCTCACGCGCAAGAACATCGCTTCGCAGGATCCGAACAACAGCGCGCTCACGGTGCTGGTCGGCGAGCAGTCGGCCAAGGGCCTGGAACTGGCGCTGGGCCTGCAGCCCAGCCGCGCCTGGTCCATCCAGGGCAATGTGGGACTGGTGCGCGCGCGCTATGAGAACTTCCAGCAGGGCGGCGTATCGCTGGCCGGCACCAGGCCGACCAATACCCCCGAAGTCGTCGCCAATCTCTGGACTTCGTATGCGTTCACGCCCGCGCTGCAGGCCAGCGCCGGGCTGCGCCATGTGGGCAAGGTCTACGCCAACGCCGCCAACACGCAAAGCTGGCCCGCTTACACGCTGCTGGACCTGGGGCTGAGCTACCAGCTCCAGCGCAACATGTCGCTGGTGCTGCGCCTGCGCAATGCCACCGACCGAATCTACGCGGCCAATGTCAGCAGCACCATGGCCTATCTGGGCGCGGCGCGCAGCGCCGATCTCACGCTGCGCGTGAGCTACTGAAAGCGCCGGCCATGCGACTGCACCCCAAACGCTGGCTTTATCTGACCCACCGCTGGCTGGGCATTGCACTGTGCGCGTTCTTCGCGATGTGGTTTGTCTCGGGCATGGTGATGATGTATGTGGGCTACCCCAAGCTCACGCCCGCCGAGCGGCTGGCGCACCTGCCGGCGCTGGATGCGGCGGCGCCGCTGCTGTCACCCGCGCAGGCACTGGAGCGCGCCGGCGTCGGCGGCGCGCTCAAGGACCTGCGCCTGGCCGCGGCCAGCGGCGGGCGGCCGGTCTACTTCGCCACGCCCGCGGGCGCGCGCGGCGGCGATGTCGTGGTCATAGACGCGCTGCACGGCGAACATCTGCCGCCCGTGGACGCGTCCTGGGCGCTGGCCAGCGCGGCCGCCTATGCGGGCAGCAGCCAGGGCCTGGCGTATCTGGGCAGCGTCGACGAGGACGCGTTCACGCATTCGCGCGGCCTCGATGCCCACCGCCCGCTGCACCGCGTGCAGCTCGCGGACGCCGACCATAGCTGGCTTTATGTTTCCGGCCAGACCGGCGAAGTGGTGCGCGACGCGACGCGCACCGAACGCCTGTGGAACTACGCGGGTGCGTGGATCCACTGGCTCTACCCGTTTCGCGGCAATGCGTTCAATGCCTACTGGAGCGACATCGTCAACTGGCTGTCGGTTGCCGGCATTGGCGTGGCGCTGGCGGGCACCGCGGTCGGCATCATGCGCTGGCGTTTCACCCGGCCCTACCGCAGCGGCGCGCGCTCGCCCTACCCCGGGCGCATGATGCGCTGGCACCATGTCTCGGGACTGCTGTTCGCACTGATCACCATCACCTGGATCTTCAGCGGCCTGATGTCGATGAACCCCTGGCGCATCTTCGACAGCGGAGCCGCGCCGCTGCAGACCACGGCACTGCAAGGCGGGCCGCTGGTCTTGACGGCGCAACACGCAACGCCCCAGGCGCTGATTGGCGCGGCCGGCGGTCCGGTGCGCGAACTGCGCTGGCAGATGGTGCTGGGCCGGCCCACGGCATTTGCCCAGGCGGCCAGCGGCGCGGCGCAACTGTTCGATGCCGGCACAGCCCGGCCGCTGGCCCTTGATCCCGCGGCATTGAAGACCGCGGCCACGCAGTTGATTGCAGCCCCCGTGGCGCGCATCGATACGCTGACCGACTACGACCTCTACTACTACGCGCGCGCGCCGCACAGCATGATGGGCGCCAGCGAACGCCCGCTGCCCATCTGGCGGATTGTCTTTGACGATACGCATGCCAGCTGGGTGCATCTGGACCCGCACACCGGCAATGTGCTGGGCCGGCTCGACAGCCACAAACGCGCCAGCCGCTGGCTGTTCGCCATGCTGCACAGCTGGGACTGGCTGCCGCTGCTCGAGCGCCGGCCGCTGTGGGACATCACGCTGCTGACGCTGAGCCTGGGCGGGCTGCTGCTCAGTGGCAGCGGGATGGTGATCGGCTGGCGGCGCCTGCGCAGGCGGCAGGGCTAGCGGGGCCAGCCGCTGCTGCGACAAGATCAGGGCTCAGGGCGCATGCATGCAAACCGTTCGTGGTGAGCCTGTCGAACCATGAACGGCCTGCCCTCATGTCAAGACGAACGCGCGCCCCGCAAAGGATCGAGCAGATGCGACAGGCCGTTGTGATCGAGTTCGTACATCAGCGCCAGCAAGCGCCCCAGATCGCCGCGCGGAAAGCCTTCGCGCGCCATCCACATCAGGTAGTTGCCGGGCAGATCGGCAATGCAGCGGCCCTGGTATTTGCCATAGGGCATCTGCACGGTCACAAGGCGCTGGAGTTGTTCGGAGTCCATGCCGGGATTGTCAGGCATCCACGGGCTCCGACCGATGCAATGCGGGCAGCACTTCCTGCGCAAACAACTGCATCGCGGCCAGCGCCGCGTCGTTGCTCCACAGGCCGTTGGCATTGAAGATGCAGCGCAGGCTGCGCAGCCCCAAGCGTTCGCGCAGCGCCAGGATCTGCGCATGGCATTGCTCTGGCGTGCCGTGGATGAACTGCTCGCGCAGCACCTTGGCCTGGTCTACGGGCGGCACATCGGCCGCGGCCACGCCGCGCCTGGCGGCAAAGTAGACGCGGCGCGCGTAGAGCTTTTCCCAGAGGCCTTCGAGCTGTTGCTGTACCTGGGCGGCATTGGCGCCAATGCAGACATAGCGCGCCAGCGACGAACGCGCCAGCAGCGGCCTGGCGTCGCGCACCTGGCGCTGCGCGCAATGCGCCAGGCGCTCGAGCTGCGTGGTCTCGGGCGGCTCCAGGCTCAGCAGCAAAGGCAGGTCCTCGGCCAGCGCAAAGCCCAGCGTTTCCTCGGTCGATCCAGCGACGTAGATCGGCGGGTGCGGACGCTGCAGCGGCAGCGGCGCCAACTTGCGCGGCGCGAAATTCCAGGGCCCGCCGTCCGCGGCCACGGTGTCGCCGCGCAAGGCATTGCGCAGAATGCGCGCGCCGCTTTCAAAGCGTTGGCGCGTGCTCTCGGCGTCGATTTCCAGCGCGGCCAGCGACGCCGGCTCGGTGCCGCGGCCGATTCCCACGTCGATGCGCCCGCCGCTCTGGAAGTCGAGCTGGGCGATTTCCTCGGCCAGCATCAGCGGGTGGTGCAAGGGCAGCACCAGCACCGCCGTGCCCACGCGCAGGCGCTCGGTGCGCGCCAGCAGGGCCGCGGCCAGCAGCAGCGGCGATGGATACTGCCAGTCGCTTTGCGGCACGCGGAATTCGCTGAACCAGGCGCCGTCATAGCCCCAGCGATCGGCGCTTTCGAAAATCGCGCGGAATGCCTGGTGGTCGCCCGCCATGGCTTCGCGTGTCCAGCCTGCAATATCAATGCGCATCATGGCTTGTCCTTCCAAGTGAGGCTGCGCGCGCGCAGCAAGGTATTTGGCGCCACCGCGATGCGCTCGAAATGCACGCCAAACACCGCGTCAAGTTGCGGCGCGTGCAGCAGATCTGCCGGCGCGCCGTCCATGGCCACGCGGCCCGCATGCAGCACGACCACGCGATCGAAGCACTCGAAAGCCAGATCGAGGTCGTGCATCACGACCACCACCAGCCGCTCGCGCCCGCGCCGCGCCAGCGCCTGCACCAGCGCCAGCCGGTGCTGCACATCGAGCGCCGCGCCGGGCTCGTCGGCCAGCAGCACGGGCGGGTCGGTGGCCAGCACCGCGGCCAGCATGCCGCGCGCGCGCTCGCCGCCCGACAGCGTGCTCCAGCGGCGCTCGCCCAGCACTTGCAGATCGGCCTCGGCCAACACCTGCGCGGCCCGCGCGGGATCGGCCACACGCATCTGCACCAGGTCCAGCAGCGTCACATCCCAATGCGGCTCGAAGCGCTGCGGCATATAGCCCAGGCGCTGGGCGCGGGCGCGCACATCGAGGCCCTTGAGCGGCCGGCCCTGCAAAGTGACGCCGCCGCGATCGGGCGCGAGCTGTCCGGCCAGCACCTGCAGCAGCGTGGACTTGCCCGCGCCATTGGGCCCGACCAGGGCCACGGCGCCGCGCTGCGGCAGGTCCAGGCACACATCGTCAAGCAGCGCCCGGCCCTGCCGGCACAGATGCAGATGGGCGGCGCACAGCATTGCGGCGTCGTTCATGCGCGCCCTCCATGGGCGCGCAGCCGGCGCGCCAGCAGCACGATGAAGAACGGCCCGCCCGCCACGGCGGTGATCAGGCCCAGCGGCACTTCGGCCGGCGGCAGCACGCTGCGCGCAATCGCATCGGCCACGGTCACGACCAGCGCGCCGGCCAGCGCGCTCGCGGGCAGCACCCAGCGGTGGCGCGGCCCCACCCACCAGCGCGCGATATGCGGCGCGGCCAGGCCGACAAAGGCCACCAGCCCGCCATAGGCCACGGCCGCGGCAACGACCAGCGAGCCCAGCAGCACGGCGCGCGGCACGAAGCGCGCGACATCGAGGCCGAACGACTGCGCCGTGGCGTCGCCCAGGCCCAGCAGATCGAGTCCGCGCGCCAGCGTCTGCGTGGCAAGAAGACAGGCCAGCGTGATCAGCGCGAGCCAGCCCAGTCCGCTCCAGGTGGGCGTCTGAATGCCGCCCAGCACCCAGCTCATCACCACCTGCAGGCTCACGGTCTCGTCGGACAGCGCCAGCATCAGGAACGAACGTATCGCGCCGAGCATCGCGGCCATCGCCACGCCCGCCAGCAGCATGCCCGAGGCATCCAGGGCACCGGCCACGCGCGCCACGCCCAGCACCAGAATCGTCGCGCCCCAGGCGCCGGCAAAGGCCAGCAGGGGCAGCAGCCAGGACTGCGGCAGGCCCAGCGGCACCAGCAAGGCAATGGTCGCGCCCAGCGCCGCGCCGCCCGAAGCGCCCAGCAGATAGGGCTCGGCCAGCGGGTTGCGGAACACGCCCTGGAACACCGCACCCGAAAGCCCCAGCAGCGCGCCCACGCAGGCCGCGGCCAGCACGCGCGGCATGCGCCACTCCCACAGCAGGCGGCTGCGCAGCGTGTCGCGCTCGGTGATCGCCTGCCAGATTTCGGCGGGTGCGGCCCATTGATGGCCCGCGCAGATGCCCAGCACCACGGCCAGCGCCAGCGCCCCAAGGGCCAGGCACCACATTTTTCCGGAGGGATTCATCCCCATCCTTTCTGCTGCGTCTGCGTGATCCAGCGCGCCAGCGTTTCTATGCCGTCGAAAGTGCGCGGACCGGGAATCAGGAATTCGGCGCGCGCCACCGTGATCGCGCGCTGCGCGCGCAGCGCGCGCATGTCGCGCCAGCCGGGGCGGCGCGCAAGATCATCGAGTCCGGACTGCGCTCCGGCGAACAGCAGCACATCGGGGTCGGCTGCCAGCGCGGCCTCGGGCGAGACCTGGGCCAGCGCGCCTATGCCGGGAATCGCATGGCGCGCGCCGGCGCGCAGCATCGCTTCATTGGTATAGGTGCCGGGCCGCGCGACCAGCAGCATGCCATTGCCCAGGCGGCCGGTGATCATCAGCGCGCGCGGCGCGGGCTGGCCCCCCACCCGCGCATTCACCTGTTCGTCCACGGCACGCAAGCGCTGCTGCAGCGACTGCACCAGCGCCGCGCCGCGCGCGTCCACGCCCGCAGCCTGCGCGACCAGGCGCACATTGCCCAGCACTTCGTCCAGGCTGCGGCTGAGCAGCACCATCACCGGCACGCCTATGCGCTCCATGGGATCGACCAGCTGGTTCGCGGCCTGGCGCGCGGGCGTGACGATCACCAGATCGGGACGCTGCGCGACCACGGCATCGACCGAGAACCCCAGGCGCCCGCCGACCTTGGGCAGGCCCGCCACTTCGGGCGGAAAGCGCGTGTATTCCTCCACGCCCACGATGCGCTGCATCAGGCCCAGGGCCGCGACGAGTTCGGTGTTCGACGAGAAGATGGTCACGATGCGCTGCGCCGGGCCGGGCAGCAGCACGTCGCGGCCCAGCGCATCGCGCAGGCGGATGGGAGCGCCAGCGCGCGCCGCTGCGCCAGGCAGCAGCACGGCCAGCCCCAGCCCACCGAGAGCCCGCCGGCGCAGCATCACGCTCAGAAATCCGCCTGCAGGCCGACCATCCATTCGCGGCCCGGCATCGAGGTGCCGCAGCCGCCGTTCTGGAAGATGGGATTGGCCAGGCAGGGCCGCTGATCGCGCGCGATGAAGATCGGATGGCGGTTCAGGTCGAAGATATTGTTGATGCCCGCGAACAGCTTCATGCCGCGGCTCACGCGGTATTCGCCGCGCAGGTTCCAGACCGTGAACGCGCCCTTGCGGTGAATGAAAGTGCTGCTGGGCTCGCCCTGGGGGATCAGCAGATTCTCTTCGGTGTCGTACCACATCGGACCGCGCAGCAGCGCCGTCAGCTGGGCGCTCCAGTCGCCGGGATTGCGGTCCATGCCGCGCGCCAGCCGCAGTCCGCCCGCGGCCTCGTACTGGTACATGCGCTGCACGCGGTCGGTGTTGGCCGACGCGGCCGCGCCCTTGTCCTTCATCTCGAAATGATAGTAGCCATTGCCGAACACGCTGAGCACCGGACCGCCCAGCGACACGCCCAGCAGCTGGTTCAGATCGGCGTTGGCGCTGAGCTCCAGCCCGCGCGCGACGATGTCGGCGGCGTTGTTCGCGTAGTCGGACGTATTGGTCGTCGGGCCGCGCGAGACCGTGATGATGCGGTCCGAGATCGTGTTCTGGAACAGCGCGGCATCGACTTTCCAGGCGCTGCGGCGCCAGGTGCTGCCAACTTCGATCTGGCGGCTGGCTTCGGGCTTCAGATTGGGGTTGCCGAAGCTGCGCCCGCCGCCGACCGCGGTGAAATCGGCCGACAGCTCGCTGGCCGTGGGCGCGCGAAAACCCGTGGACGCGCCCGCGCGCAGCGACCAGGCGTCGTCGACCTTCCAGGTCGCGCCGGTCGACCAGGTGGTCTGGTCGTAGTCGCGCGCCGTGGTCAGTGCGGCCGCCACGTTGGGCGTCTGGTCGAAGCGCGTCTCGCCCCAGGTCTTGCGCACGCCGGCGCGCAGCGTCAGGCGGTCGCCGAAGAAGTTCTGCGCATCTTCCAGATACAGCGCATGCGTGTGCTCGGTCTGGTTGTTGTCATAGGGCGCGACCTGGCCCGCAGGGCCGCCGGGCATGGCATTGCGCTCGCGCTCGGAACGCAGGCGGTTCTTCTCGTAGTCGAAGCCCAGCAGCAGGTCGTTGGAATCCGACAGGCGCAGCCGCGGCTGCAGGCGCAGGCCGCTGGCGTCCAGTTTGCGGATGTTGTAGTCGCGCGCCGTTCCCGGCACGGCGTTGACGCCCGACTTGATGACCGGCGAGGCCCAGTTGAATTCGTCCACGTCCTCGAAGGTGTAGAGATGGGCCAGCCAGCTCACGCGGCCGCCGGGCAAGGCGCCTTCGTAGCGCAGATCGGCCGACTGGTTGTAGCGGTTGTCGCGGCTGTGGATGTTTGCGCCCGATCCGCGGAAGCCCGCGTTGTAGATGCCATCGGTGCGCAGCTGCATTTCGACGCGGTGCAGGTCGGCAATCTGCCAGCCCAGCGCGCCGCTCGCGCCGCGGCGCTTGTAGCTGGTGTTCTGCTGTTCGCCGCCGCCGCTGCCCGCGCTGTAGTCGTCGCGCCCGCCGGCGTTGGCGCCTATGTACCAGTCCCACTGCGCGCTCGCGCCGCTGATCTGCGTATCGGCGCGCCACAGGCCGGCGCTGCCGCCGACCACCGAGGCGCGGTTGCCGCCGCCGGTCGCGCCCGTGCGCAGGATGATGTTGATCACGCCGCCCATGTTCTGGCTGCCGTAGACCACCGAGGCCGGGCCGCGCACGATCTCTATGCGCTCCACATCCGACAGGCTCAGCTTCGACAGGTTGGCCGTGCCCGCTCGCCTGCCGTTGAGCAGCACCGCGACCTGGCCGCGGTAGTCGCGCCCCTGGCCGTCGGTGGCCGCGCCGCGCAGGTTCAGCGAGGTCTGGGCCGCGGTCCATTCGCTGAGGAAGCCGACCGCATGCTCGGCCAGCAGGTCGGTGACCGAACGCGCCGACGAGCGCTCGATCTCGGCGCGGTCAATGGTCTGCGTGGTCGCGGCAATGCGCGCGCGGTCTTCGGGACGCGCCGTCGCGGTGACGAACACATCGCCGAGCGCGGGTTCCGCCGCAGCATGGACCATGCCCGCACCGGCTGACCAGGCCAGCAGGCACAGCGCGGCCCTGCGTTGCAGGCGCAAGCCGCAAGAAACCGGGGAAGAAGACAAAACGGCGCGGCCAGGCGCAGGCCGCGAACTACCTGAGGAATGCATGCGATGATTTCAAATCTGTGCTTCGCTCACCCGCGAAGCCCATGGATCAATACCCACCGCAGGGCACGCACAGGCAAAGAGGCCGCCGAACGCGCGCGCCCCGCCACCTCATCTGCCCTGACATGCGCACTCCCGCGGCGTCCGAAGCGATGGCAAAGGCCGGTATCCGGGCTTGCGAAACGCCGGCGTGTGCCGGCTCAGTCCTCGCCTTCCCACGCCCTGTACGGGCGCAGTGACTGCGGGTCATCGTTGGACCCGCGTGAGAACCTGAGATTTCGCCTACCGTTGCGGGGGCAGCGCAGGAATTGCCGGGCTCTGGAGCGCGGCGCACCTGCTTGTCGTTGAACCCCTGAATGGGGCACCTTCGCATCTGTGCGGGATCGGATCAGCCGATTCCCGCCTGGGCGCCATTATCAATGGAATACGCCGCCCAGAGGATTCCTCGGCACGATCAGTGCGCATAGGCGCGGCGCATTGGAAAACGATAGATTTGCATAAAAAACCACATTCTTATAACCAAAATCGCTTTTTCACTGCACATCGCGTCCACAGCACACTAAACTAAGGCCTGCTGCGCCCCAGTTCCACCGGTTTCGGCGCTGGCGCTCATTCAACAAATTCATCCAGGAAAGCGTTCGTCATGCTGAAGAAAACCCTGTCCGCCATCGCCCTTGCCACCCTCGCATTGACCGCCCATGCCGCCGACGCAGTGCTCAAGGTTGCAGCCACGGCCGTGCCCCACGCCGAAATTCTCAACCACATCAAGCCCGCGCTGAAGAAACAGGGCATCGATCTGCAGGTGCGCGAATTCAGCGACTACGTGCAGCCCAATGCGGCCGTCGAAGACAAGCAGCTCGATGCCAACTTCTTCCAGCACCAGCCCTACCTGGACAGCTACAACAAGGACCGCAAGAGCTCGCTGGTCGCCGTGCCCAACGGCACCATCCATGTCGAGCCGTTCGGCGCCTATTCGAAGAAGCTCAAGAACATCAAGGATCTCAAGGACGGCGCCACCGTGGCCATCCCGAACGATCCGTCCAACGGCGGCCGCGCGCTGCTGCTGCTGGCCAAGCAGGGCCTGGTCACGCTCAAGGACCCCAAGAGCCTCACGCCCACGCCGCTCGATGTGGTGAACAATCCCAAGAAGCTCAAGTTCAAGGAACTCGAAGCGCCTTTGCTGCCGCGCGCGCTCGGTGATGTCGACCTGGCGCTGATCAACACCAACTACGCGATCGAAGCCAAGCTCAACCCGACCAAGGACGCGCTGTTCATCGAAGGCAAGGATTCACCCTACGCCAACATCGTCGCCGCGCGCAAGGACCGCGCCAACAGCCCCGAAATCACCAAGCTGATCCAGGCGCTGCGCAGCGAAGACGTCAAGAAGTTCCTGCAGGACAAGTACCAGGGCGCGGTCGTTCCCGCGTTCTGAGCGCCAGCGGCGGAGGGTTGCGGCTGCCGCCAGCGGCGGGAATTTCACTCGCCAAGGTCATGCGGGCGTCATAAAGATGTAAAAACTGCAACATAATTTGGGCGGGTTATGGTGAAATCCGGCCCATGACGCCGGCCGCTGCTTTCGCACGGTCGGCACCTCACTATCCACCCACCCAATTTCCGCCATGTCCGAAGATACGCTGTCCCCCACCCTTTCCATGGATCAGGCAGTGCTTGTCGGCCTGAACGAAGTCACGCGCGCCAAGACGCTGGAACTGTATGCGCGCAAGTACGGCCAGCCCGATGCCGCCTCGCCGCTGCTGCTGTTTCGCGGCGACATCGCCGAAGCCCATCAGTACGACAAGATTCGCCCGCTGTCGGCCGCGCGCGCGCTGGGCAATGTGATCGTCGTCGAGGCCCAGAGCCACAAGAATGGCACGACAGGCCACTACCAGATCCAGTGCAATCAGTGGAACCTGCTGGAAGTCCTCGCCAAGCTGGGCTGAGCGCCCAGCTCAGGCCGGCGCGGCCATGCCGCTCCAGACCCACCACGACAGCGCCAGCATCATCACGCCCGTGAGCGCGTCCAGCACGCGCCAGGGCATGGGGTGGGCAAACCAATGCTGCAGGCGCCGACCCGCGCTGGCCAGCAACATGAACCACAGCAGGCTCGCGCAGGCCGCGCCCGCGACAAACACCGCCTTGAGCGCCCCATCCTGGCGCGCGCCTATGCTGCCCACCAGCAGCACCGTGTCCAGATAGACATGGGGGTTGAGCAGCGTGATCACGGCCAGCGTGCCGACCACGCTCAGCAGTCCGCGCTGCGTCGCCTGCGCTCCCTGCAGCGCCACGTCGGCCGCATAGAACACCCGCCACAGTGCGTACAGGCCGTAGCCCAGCAGGAACAGCGCGCCGCCCAGCGAGAGGTAATAAGCCAGATCGGGCGCACGCCCGAGCAGCTGCGACATGCCCGCCACGCCTATGCCGATCAGCAGCACGTCGCTGAACACGCACCACGCCACGCAGGCGCGCACATGCCGGCCCTGCACGGCCTGGCGCAGCACATAGAGGTTTTGCGCGCCTATCGAGATGATCAAAGACAGGCAGACCGTAAAGCCCGCAATCCAGGAAGAAGAAATCAACGTTGTCCACATAAGGGAAATTGTCGATTCATCCGGATATTAAGTAAAATTAAATTAGTTTCAACCTATTAAGAAGAACTGATGCTCGACTACGCCGGATTGGAAGCCTTGGCCGCGGTGGTGCGCGAAGGCAGCTTCGAGCGCGCCGCGCGCAAGCTGCATATCACCCCTTCCGCGGTATCGCAGCGCATCAAGCTGCTGGAGGAACGCGTGGGCCAGGTGCTGGTGCTGCGCGGCCAGCCCTGCACGGGAACCGAAGCCGGGCGGCGGCTGTGCCTGCATGTGGAGCAGGTCGCGCTGCTCGAGAACGAGCTGCGCCGCACCAATCCTGCCTTGGTGTCCGAAGGCCAGTTCATGCCGCCTACGCTCAAGCTCGCGGTCAATGCCGACTCGCTGTCCTCATGGTTCATGGATGCGATGGCGGCGTTCACGCGCGAAGGCAACGAGTTGCTCGACATCAGCATCGACGACCAGGACCATACGGCCAAGCGGATCAAGGAAGGCGAAGTGATGGCCGCGGTGACCGCGACATCGACCAGCATCACGGGCTGCAACACCTGGCCGCTGGGCTCGATGCGCTATGTCGCGGCGGCGAGCCCGGCATTCATGGCACAGCATTTCGCCGCCGGCGTGACGCCCGAGTCGATTGCGCGCGCGCCCATGCTCAGCTACGACCGCAAGGATGCGCTGCAGGACAAGTGGCTGCACGCCCAGGGACTGGCCACGCGCCACGGACCGCCCAAGCATTGGCTGCCATCGGCCTATGCTTTCGTGCGTGCGGGCGAGGCAGGCGTGGGCTGGGGAATGCAGCCGCTGCTGTTGATCCAGCGCCACCTCGACGCAGGCACGCTGGTGGAAGTGCTGCCCGATACGGGCGTCGATGTGCCGCTTTACTGGGCCCATGCGCGCAATGCCCAGGCCGGGCTGCAGCGATTGACGCATTGCGTGATCACGGCTGCTGCCGGTTGGCTGCAGCCCCTGCCAACGGATGGCCCAGAGTCAGGGGCTGCGGCGCCGAAAAAATCAGGCGGCTGAAACCAGGGTGTTCATTCCTGCTTGTTGAACACGTAATGTTCGTTGGCACGCTCCCAGGCGGCCTTGGCCGCGGGTTCGGCTTCGTCCCAGCGCAGGCGCGAGCCATGGGGCTCGCCGTGCCAGCGGCGCGACCAGTCGTCACGTACTTCGTCCCAACGGTCGCGTCCGGCCGCGCGGCCTTCCCAGCCCGCGCGGTAGGCTGGCGCGTAATCGTCATACGTGTAATCCGAGCGGTAATACGCTTCCTTGTCGTAGGTGCTGCGCCAATACGCGTCCTCGGCCGTGGGGTTGATGGCTTCGGCCACGCTGTGGCCTGCGAGCCCGCCGGCCACAGCGCCGACCACGGCACCCACGGCAGCGCCCACCGGACCGCCCATGGCACCCGCTGCGGCGCCAGCCAGCGCACCGCCGCCCGCGCCCAGGCCCGTGCCCACCGGGTGGGCTCCGGGCTCGTCCGTGATCGGGTCGAGATTGAGGTTCTTGCGTTGTTCGGGTGTGGTCATATGTGCTCCTGCTCAAAACAAAGGGCCATCGGCGAGCGGCTGTGCGGCCGCTGCGCCTGCTGCGGCGGGTCGGCAGCTTTCGCTGTCCGCCCGCAACCCCTTGAGCTTGCCTGCACAAAGCGCCGGCGCTTGTAGGCCAAACGACGACCCACTTGCGGGCCCAGACGCAATTCACCAGTGACGCGTGCGCGCGCGTTTCATCGCGGCGCTTGATCTGGCGCAAGCGGTGCCACCGGGTTCGCGGCGATAGTCCAGCCATGGCACTGGAACAGCACCCCGGGCCCGAATGGAGCTATGCATGAAATTGTGGATCGACCTGTTTTCTACCGACTATGGCCTGATGAGCCTGATATCCATTCTGCTGATCATTGGCATGGGCATCTTCTTCCTGCGCCTGTTCCTGGGCAAGATGAAGAACATCGCGAACAAGGCGCCTGAATAGACTGGCACGCTTCGGCAGGCAGCAAAAAAGGCTTCCTCGGAAGCCTTTGCGTTGATGAATCCCTCTCAATAGTGAGGTGGCAATTCGTCGCGCAGATTGCGCCCGCCCCCGCCGCCTTCGGCCGGCACCTGCTGGCGCAGGTTGCGCACTTCGGCGATCAGCGCGTCGATCTGCTGCTGCTGACGGTAGATGGTCATGTTCAGCTGATCCAGCGTGTCCTCGACGTAGCTGGCCTTGATCTCGAGTTCGGTGATGCGGTCCTGCGCGCGCTGCGCCTGTTCATCGGCCATGCTCAACCCTGCAACGCCTGACCCAGCCGGGCCATGCCGTCCTGGATCTTGGCCACATCGGCGGTCGCGAACGACAGCCGGAAGCTCGACATATCGGGATTCTGCGCAAAGAAAGGCGCACCGGGCACGAAAGCCACGCCCTTGTCGATCGCACGCTTGGCAAGCACGTTGGCGTCCTGCAACTGGCCGCGCGCTCCCGTGAGCTTGACCCAGAGGAACAACCCGCCCTGTGGCGCGACAAAAGTCACCGCATCGCCGAGCTCCTTGCGCAGCGCAGCGCCCATGGCCTGGGCGCGTTCGGCATAGACCGCGCGCACCTTGGCCAGCGTTGCGGGCATGTGGCCTGCCTTGAGGTATTGCGCCGCCGTCGCCTGCGCGAAGGTGCTGGTATTGGCATCGCTGAACTGCTTGCACATCACCGCGCGCTCGCGCAGCGCGTCGGGCGCGACCAGCCAGCCAATGCGCAGGCCGGGGCTGAGCACCTTGCTGAGGCTGCCGCAGTGGGCCAGCCAGTCGCGGCTGCCGGGCACTTCGGACGACAGCGCCAGCAGGCTGGGCGGCGGCGCGGCGTCGAAGTACAGATCGCCGTACGGATCGTCTTCGACGACCAGCGTCTGGTACTTGACCGCAAGTTCGAGCACCTTCTTGCGGCGCTCGAGACTCAGCGTCGCACCGCTGGGGTTGCCGAAGGTAGGGATCAGATAGACCATCTTGGGCTGGTGCTCGGCGATCAGTTTCTCGAGCGCGTCGGTGTCCACGCCCTGGGCATCGATGGGGGCGCTGATGACTTCGGCGCCGTAGAGGCGAAAGCACTGGATGGTGGCCAGGAAGGTCGGGCCTTCGACGATCACCTTGTCTCCGGGGCTGATCATGGTCTTGCCCAGCAGATCGAGCGCCTGCTGGCTGCCGGTAGTGACCACGAAATCGGTGGGTGCGACAGCGCTCACGCCCTTGCCGGCCATGAAGGCCGCGATCTGCTCGCGCAGCGGCTGGTAGCCTTCGGTGGCGCCGTATTGCAGCGCCGCGCCGGGCTCGGCGGTCAGCGCGGCCTGCGAGGCGGCGCTGATGCCGGCGACATCAAACAGCGCGCTGTCGGGGAAACCGCCGGCAAAACTGATGATGCCGGGCTTGCCCAGCAGCTTGAAAAGTTCACGGATTGCGGAAGTCTCCACATTGTTCAGACGCTCGGCGAATTGCATAGATAGGGTCCGTTTCAGCAACAAAATTCGGGGACGGTCGCGCGCGGCCGCCAACCCCCCATTTTTCATCAAATTTGCGCCGCGCGTGCGCAATGCGCGACGCCACCTTTGAACTGGCCCCAGCGCGCGTCCACACTTTGCCCGACAATCGCCTTTTGCCCCGGGTTACCCCCATGCAGACCGCGCAGATCGTTCCCTTTTTCGCCACGCTCAAGGCGGCCAATCCCATGCCCAACACCGAGCTCGAATACACCACGGTGTTCGAGCTGCTCGCGGCCGTGCTGCTGTCGGCCCAGGCCACGGATGTGGGCGTCAACAAGGCCACGCGCAAGCTGTTTCCCGTGGCCAACACGCCCCAGGCGATTCTGGACCTGGGCCTCGACGGCCTCGAGTCGTACATCAAGACCATAGGGCTGTACCACAGCAAGGCCAGGCACCTGCTGGAAACCTGCCGCCGGCTGGTCGAGCGCCATGGCGGCCAGGTGCCGCGCACGCGCGAAGCGCTCGAAGACCTGCCGGGCGTGGGCCGCAAGACCGCCAACGTGGTGCTCAACGTCGCGTTCGGCGAGCCGACCATGGCCGTGGACACGCATATCTTTCGCGTCAGCAACCGCACGGGGCTGGCGCCGGGCGCCAACGTGCTGGCCGTGGAGAAGCAGCTGCTCAAGCGTGTTCCGCCCGCCTATGCGGTCGACTCCCACCACTGGCTGATACTGCTGGGGCGCTATGTCTGCCAGGCGCGCAAGCCGCGCTGCTGGGAGTGCATTGTTTCGACCTACTGCGACTACCAGCCGAAAACGCCTGCGCCCTGAAGCCCGAACTCAGGCGCTGACGGCTTCGGTCTGCTGGCCCGCGACCCCGGCCGAAGCGAAGCTCGCCATGTCGCGCAGCATCGCGCAGGCCGATTCGAGCAGCGGCCAGGCCAGTGCCGCGCCCGAGCCTTCGCCCAGGCGCAGCCCCCAGTCGAGCAGCGGCTCGGCGCCCAGTGCCTGCAGCACGATGGTGTGGCCCGGCTCGCCCGAACGGTGGGCGAACACGCAGCGTTCAATCACGGCGGGGCGCAGGCGGCTCGCAACCAGCACCGCGGCGGTGGTGATGAAGCCGTCGACCACGATCACACGGCGCTCATGCGCGGCCTGCAGCACCGCGCCGACCATGGCCGCGATCTCGAAGCCGCCCATGGCCGCTAGCACGTCGAGCGGCTCCTCGACCCCGTCATGCCAGGCCAGCACTTCGCGCAGCACCTGCACCTTGCGCGCCACGCCCGCGGCATTGAGGCCCGTGCCCGCGCCCGTGACCTTGGCGACGTCGACCGCGCACAGACGCGCCAGCAGCAACGAAGCGCACGATGTATTGCCTATGCCCATTTCGCCCAGCAGCAAGGCATTGCCGGGCAGCGCCTGCACCAGCGCCGCGCCATGGCGCATCGCGGTGTCGCACTGCGCGGCGGTCATCGCATCGGTTGCCGAGCAGTCCTGCGTGCCATGCGCCACCTTGCAATGCCACAGCCGCGGCCGGCCGGCCACCACGGGGCGTTCGGCGAAATCACGCGCCACGCCGCAATCCATCACATGCAGCGCCAGGCCGTTTTGCTGCGCCAGCACGCTCACCGCCGCGCCGCCGGCGAGAAAATTCTCCACCATCTGCCAGGTGACATCGACCGGATAGGCCGAGACGCCGCGCGCCGCAAGTCCATGGTCGGCGGCAAACACCACCATCTGCGGCTGCTCGAGTCGCGGCGCCTCGGAGTGCAGGATGCCGGCCAGTCTATGCGCGGTGCGCTCGAGCAGGCCCAGCGAACCCAGTGGTTTGGTCTTGTGGTCGATCAGCGTCTGCACGCGCGCATTCCATACAGGGTCATGGATGGAAGGTATTTCAGGCAAAAAACGAGTCATCGCGCACCGGCCAGCATAAAGTCCAAAGACCGCCAGTATCGCCGGCCTGGGCGCGGCATGGGCCGGGACTGCGCATCCGCGCGCCACCGTCAGGGTCTTGCCCGGACATGAAAAAAGGCCCCGAGGGGCCTTCTATGCGCAGTGCGTTGCGATTACGGCCGCACCGGCACCTGTTCGGTGTACTCGCGCAGCACGCCGCCGTCCTTCACGCTGCCGCTGACTTCGGCGGAACGCACACGGTCGGCGCACGAGCGGCGGTCTTCGGCTTCGCGGAACACTTCGCAGCGTGCCAGCGCATTGCGCTGGTACTGGTCCATGTCCTGGCCGCGCGGCATGCGGCCGGCGCGCTCTTCGGCACGCACTGCTGCGGCTTCGTGCTCGTGCGGGTTGGAATACTTGCCGCGCTGACCATGATGGCGCTCGTCCTTGTGACCGCGGTGGTCACGCTTCATGTGGTGCGGCTTCTTGCCGTCATGCTGCGCGGCGCCCAGCGGTGGCGGCGGCGGCACGGGTGCCTGGGCGCCGGCGGGCGGCGTGGCGGCCCCTGGCGCCATGGGCGCAGGGGTCTGGGCATTGACGACGCCCAGCGCGCACACGGCGGCGGCGCACAGCGTCATTTGCAAGGAGCGGGACCAGGTGGACTTCATGGTGGTTTTCTCCAAAGTGAATCGATCGAAGAGGAGGAACTAAGCGCTTGCCTCCTCGCTACGTTTCACAGCTTGGGGCAGTTTGCGCGCCGGGCTTATAAGCCCAGCCCGCCTGCGTCTGCAGGCGCGAACCTACAACGGCGGCCCTGGGCCGCGGCGCGAAGCCCGCAAACCAGGCGCTGCGCGGCAGTGACCGGAGACAAAAAAAGGCCCCCGAAGAGGCCTTTGCGGGTTGCCGCCACGCGGTCTGGCCGTTACTTGCCGCCGGCACCGACAGGCGCCTGAGCGGGCTTGCTCACTTCAGACTCCGACTGCGACATGCCCTTGCCGCTGGCCGGTGCCGGCGACGACTGCGCCTTGCCGTCGCGCGAGCCGGCGCGCGGCGCCGGCGCCTGGGCCGGCTTCTTGGCTTCGGATTCCGACTGCGTCATTCGATGCGTGGGCGATGAATGCTGCATGCCGTCGCGCGCTCCCGGCTGCACTGCGGGCGCCTGCGCGGGCTTGCTCACTTCCGACTGCGACTGCGACATCCCGGTGGCGCCGGCGGGGGGCGGAGTCTGGGCGTTGGCGGCGCCAAAGGAACACAGGGCAGCAGCACACAGAGTCATTTGCAGCGAGCGGGACAAGGTGGTGGATTTCATGGTGTTTTTCTCCAAAGTGAAAGGACACGATCGAGAGGGTTTCCGAAGCGGAATGGCAACCTCTTGGACGCGTGCCTCAGCTTGGGGCCGTACATTTTGAAGCCTTATCAGCCCATCCCGCCTGCGAACGCAGGCCCTGACCTACAGCCTGCAGGATCACTCTCGCGCCGGCTGCGGCGCAAACCATTCATCCACCCCGGCAGCCAGCCGCTCGAACACGCTGTCCAGCGTAGGAGCGCTCGCGCCAAGCAGGGCTTGCACGACAGCGGCGTTTTCAAACATGCCATGCCAGTAGCTGCCCAGAATGCGGCCTTCGGCGCCTTGCCAGACCAGGCCCGGCACGAGTTCATGCACGCCCTGGCCAGCGGCCACCATGTCGTCGCGCACGCTCGTGCGGCCATGGTGGATTTCATAGACCTGCATTTCCACGCCCGACAGCGCCTGCCAGGGCGCATCGAGCGCCGGCATGCGCACTGCAGCGCGCAGCAGCCGCTTGTCGAGGTCGAACACCGTGACCAGCGGCAGCAGCCCCAGACCGGCCTCATTGCCGTCGACGCCGTGCAGATCGATCAAGGCTTCGCCCAGCATCTGCAGGCCGCCGCAGATGCCCCAGAGCCGCCCGCCCTGCGCGACATGGGCCGTGAGCGCCGCGTCCAGCCCCTGGCGGCGCAGCCAGCGCAGGTCGCTGGCCGTGGCCTTGGAGCCCGGAAGAATCACCCAGTCGGCGCCCTGCAGCTGGGCCGGGCTGCGCGCCCAAACCAGGCGCACGCCGGGCACGTTGATCAAGGGCTGGAACTCGTCGAGATTGCTCGCACGCGGATAGGCGACCACGGCCACCGTGGTGTGCACCACGGCGCCGGCGTCGAGGTCGTCGGCGCCCGCGTCATACACCCCATCTTCCTCGGGCAAGCCATGGCGTGCGAGCCTGGGAATGGTCGCCACGACGGGCACGCCGGTCAGCTCCTGCAGCATCTGCGGGCCGGGAGCGAGCAGGCGCGCGTCGCCGCGGAACTTGTTGAGCACGAAGCCGCGTATCAGCGCCTGCTCCTCTGCGGGCAGCAGCGCCCAGGTGCCGTAGAGATGCGCGAACGCCCCGCCGCGGTCGATATCGCTGACCAGCAGGCAATGCGCCTGGGCGTGGCGCGCGACGCGCATGTTGACCACATCGCTGCTGTGCAGATTGATTTCGGCGGGCGAGCCCGCGCCTTCGATGATCACCACGTCGTTCTCGCTGCGCAGCGCGTCCAGCGCCTGGGCGATGCGCGGCCATACATGGGCGCTGCGCTCGCGCCAGGGCAGTTGCGTGAGCGCGCTGTCGACCTGGCCCAGCATCACCACCTGGCTGCGCATGTCGGCTTCGGGCTTGAGCAGCAGCGGGTTCATGCGCACGTCGGGCGCGCAGCCCGCGGCCAGCGCCTGCAGGTACTGCGCCGTGCCCATCTCGCCCCAGGCGTCGCCTGCGGCCGGCACCACGCGCGCATGATTGCTCATGTTCTGCGCCTTGAACGGCGCGACCTTGAAGCCCTGGTTGCGGTACCAGCGGCACAGCGCCGTGGTGACCCAGCTCTTGCCCGCGCCGCTGCTGGTGCCCAGCACCATCACGCACAGCGCGGGACGTTGGCCCGGCGTGGGCAGGGGAAGCGAAGTGCTTGTCGAGGAGTTCATGGTGTGTTCCTGATGGATTGCGCAGCGCGCCAGGCCTGGGCCAGCGCCTGCTGCGACGCCGGAGGCAGCACCCCCAGCCGTACCGCTGCGGGCAGGCCGAAGCTCGCCGCGTCGCGCAGTTTGATGCCGTGTTCGCTGCGCAGCCAGGCCAGGCGCGCGGCCATGCCCGCATGCTCGGCGCGCGGCCAGCGCGCGACAAAATAATTCGCCAGGCTGCCAGGCTCCACATGCCAGCCCAGCGCCGCGCACAGATCGATCTGCGCGGCCTTCCACTGCGCCAGCTGGATGCGGCTGCGCGCTATCCACTGCTGCACGGCGGGCGTGGTCCAGGCTTCGAGCAGGGCCACGCCATGCGCGCCCACGACCCACGATGGCGCGAGCGCCTGCAGTGCGGCGATGTGCGCTTCGGCGCCTTCGGGCGCGAGCGCATAGGCGGCGCGCACCCCCGTCATGCCCAGCACCTTGTTGGGCGTCCAGACCTGCCAGACACCGGCGGCTGCGGCGCTTGGCTGCCCGTCCAGGCGCAGCGGCTGGTAGGCGCAGTCGAGCACGCGCAGATCGGCGCCTGCGCCGTTATCCGCCTGCCAGCGCGCCAGCGCGGGATCGGCCTGGCCCAGCGGGCTCGAAGGTTCGCAGGCCCAGTGCAGCGCGCGCGCTTGCATTGCGCCGCTGTCGCGTTCGCACGCCAGCCCCCAGACGCGCGCCGCCTGCGCATAGTCGCCATAGCTGTGCGCGGGCAGCACCGCGCGCTGCAGTCCCAGCCGCGCCGCATGGGCGCTGATGCGGAAAATGAACTCGCTGGCACTGCCCGCGAGCACGACACGTTGCGCGGTCACGCCATGGAAATCGCCCAGCCGCTGGCGCAGCGCGCCATAGGCGGGATCGGGGTACTGCTGGGAATGCGCGGATTGCAAGGCATCCAATGCCTGCGGACAGGGCCCGCAGGCATTGCGATTTGTCGAAAAATCGTGCGCGGGCACGCCCTGCGCATCGGTGCCGCCATGGCAGTTTTCAAGCATTTGCATACCCATGGATCGCGGCCAGCGCGGCCAGCCCGCCCAGCAGATGCACTGCGCGGCGCGTGAGCCGCAAGGCCTGGGCCGTATGTCGCGCTTCGGGCGCGGGGCCCGCGGCATGCAGCACATAGGAGCCGGGCTTGCCCAGGCGTACATCGAGCGCCAGCGCCAGCGCGGCCATGGGCCAGCCGCCGTTGGGCGAAGGCGTGCGCCGGCTTTCGCGCCACAGCCGCACGGGCGACAGCCCGCCCGCGGCCAGTGCAATCAGCGCCGCGGTGATGCGCGCCGGAATCCACGACAGCAGATCGTCGGCGCGCGCGGCCCATTTTCCGCCCCATTGCCAGTGGCGCCCGTTGCGCCAGCCCGGGTAGCCCCACATCGCATCGGCGGTATTGGCAAAGCGGTACAGCGCCGCGCCGGGCAGGCCCAGCAAGGCAAACCAGAACAGCGGCGCAATCACCGAATCATTGAGGTTTTCGGCCAGTGTCTCGAGCGCGCTTTCACGCACTTGCTCCGCGCTCAATTGCGTCACATCGCGGCTCACCAGCCACGACAGCCGCTCGCGCCCGGCCGCGAGCGACTGCTGCAGCGCCGTCTCGACGGCCTGCACCTCGGTCTGCAGCATGCGCCAGGCAAACAGCGGCTTGAGCAGCAGCGCGAGCAGCGCAAGCGCCAGCCACGGCGACAGCGCCAGCAGCAGCGACTGCAGCGCCGCATACAGCGCGCTCACCAGCAGCGCACCCAGCGTCCAAGCCAGCGCTCCGCGCGCAAAGGCGCCGCGGCCCTGGTGCCAGTCGCCAGGCGCGATGGCCTTGTCGGCGGCTACCCAACGCCCGCTCCAGGCGAGGAAATGGCCCATGGCCACCACCGGGTGCAGTCGCGCGGGCGGCTCGCCCAGGACACGGTCTACGGCCAGCGCCAGCAGCGCGGCCGCCGTGACCATGAGCCACCACGGCCCCGCATCCATCAGCACGGATCGGCCGGAGCCGGCCGGCCCCAGGTCTCATCGAACAGCATGTCGGCCAGCACCGCGCGCTGCGCCCATTTTTCCTGCTGCAGCATGGGCTCGGCATAGAACGCGGGCACCGGGCCCAGGCACAGCACGGCCAGCGGCCGGCTGCCTTCGGGCATATTCAGCAGCGCGGCCAGCGCGACCGGATCGAACAGCGACACCCAGCCCATTCCCAGGCCTTCGGCGCGCGCCGCGAGCCACAGGTTCTGGATCGCGCAGGCCGCCGAGGCGACGTCCATCTCGGGCAGCGTGCGCCGGCCGAACACATGCTGCTCGCGGCCCGGCGGCATGGCCAGCACCAGCACCTCGGCCGCATCGAGCACGCCCTGGACCTTGAGCCGCATGAAGTCGCTTTCGCGTTCGCCCAGCGCCTGGGCCGTGCACTGGCGCTCGGCTTCGACCAGCGCATGGATGCGCTCGCGCATAACGCGCTCGCGCACGCGGATGAAGCGCCAGGGCTGCATGAAACCGACGCTGGGCGCATGGTGGGCGGCGCGCAGCAGGCGCAGCAGCACGTCCTCGGCCACCGTGCCGCCGCTGAAATGGCGCATGTCGCGGCGTTCGTGGATGGCGCGATAGACCGCGGCGCGGTCGGGTGCATCAAAAGGCACGGCGGCCAGCGTGGCGCCGGGCAGATCTGCGGCGTTGGCCGGGCCTGGAATGGGGGTCATGGTGGGGCCGTTTCTTCAAGCCAATCGGTCAGACCATTGTCCGCTCGGCGCCATCAGTCTTCAATGCCGCGTTGCGCGGGAACACCCGCCTGGAACGCATGCTTGACCAGCGTCATTTCGGTCACGGTGTCGGCAATCTCGATGATCTCGGGCGGGCAGCGCCGGCCGGTGAGCACCACATGCACTTCGCGCGGCCGCTCGCGCAGCGTCTGCAGCACGGGCTCGAGCGGCAGCCAGCCATAGATCAGCGGGTAGGTGATCTCGTCAAGCACCACCATGAAATGCGCGCCCGAGAGAATGGCCGTGCGTGCCCGCTCCCAGCCTTCGCGCGCGAGCTGGGCCGAATGCTCCTGGTCCTGGCTTTTCCAGCTGAAGCCGTCGCCCAGACCTTCGATGGGCATGCCCAGCTGCTCGAACATGCGGTGCTCGCCAAAGCGCGCCGTGGGCACTTTCATGAACTGGAAGATCTTGACGGACTTGCCGCGGCCGTGGGCGCGCAGCGCCAGGCCGAACGCCGCCGTGCTCTTGCCCTTGCCATTGCCGGTATTGACCAGCACCAGGCCGCGGCGTTCGCCTTCGGGCTTGGTATAGGGCTTTTCGGTCGGGGCTTGTTCGATTTCCATGGAAGATACTTTCAACGAAGTGGGATGGCCGGGGACGCGGCCCCGGGAGAAAAATTCAATCAGCTCGGCGCGGGCAGGCGCGGCAGCGCCACCCATTGGCCGTCGATGGCGCGCACCTGTATGCGGTCGTCGAACACCTGTTCGAGCGCACGATGGGTCGCGGCGTCGGCGCAGCCGCCCTGGTGCAGCACGCGGCCTTGCGCGATCACCACCAGTTCCTGGGCCTGCAGCGCCATGGAGACTTCATGCAGCACGCTGACCACCGTCGTGCCCTGGGCGACGAGTTCCTGCACGCATTGCAGCCAGTCGGTCTGGTGCGGCGGGTCGAGGTTGGCCAGGGGCTCGTCCATCAGCAGCACCTGGGCCTGCACGGCGAGCGCGCGCGCCAGCAGCACGCGCTGGCGCTCCCCGCCCGAAAGCTGGCCCAGGCTGCGCGCGCGCCAGTCCCAGCTCTGCGTGCGGCGCAGCGCCTGCTCCACGGCCGCATGGTCGAGTGCCGACGGCGCGCCCAGCCAGGGCTGGTGCGGCAGCCGGCCCAGCATCGCGACGTCATAGACCGACATGTCGCCCGCCGCGGCCTGGTTCTGCCCCAGCCAGGCCATGGTGCGCGCGCGCGCACGGCCGTTCCAAGCGTGCAGTTCTCGGCCCTGCAGCAGCACCCTGCCCTTCTCATGGCCCATGCCCGCGAGCGCGCGCAACAGCGTCGATTTGCCCGCGCCGTTGGGCCCGACGATGCTGGTCCAGCGCCCCGCGGGCAGGAGCAGCGCCAGCTCATGCAGCACCTGCTGGCCGCCCAGCGACACGCAGAGGCTTTCGGTTTCGAGCGCCCAGGCTTGCGTCATGCGATCTCCTGCACATTGCGTCTGTGCATCAGCCACAGCAGATAGGTGCCGCCGAGCACGGCCGTGAGCACGCCCACGGGCAGCTCCTGCGGCGCGATCAGCCAGCGCGCCAGCAGATCGGCGCCCAGCAGCAGCACCGCGCCCATGCCCGCGCTCAGCAGCAGCAGCCAGCCGTGCATGGCGCGCACCAGCGAGCGCACCAGATGCGGCGCGGCCAGGCCGACGAAAGCAATCAGCCCGGTCTGCGCGACGGCCGTGCCCGTGGCCAACGCCATCACCACGATCAGCAGCAAGCGCAGCGGCGCCAGCGGCAGCCCCAGGCTCAGCGCCGTTGATTCGCCCAGCGCCAGGCCGTCGAGCACACGGCTCAGCGACCAGGCGAGCAGTACCACCAGCGCCAGCACTGCGGCCATGAGAGCGCACGCGCCCCAGCCGACAAACGAAGTGCTGCCCAGCATGAAGGACTGCATGGCCTGCATGATTTCGGGTGACAACATCAGCACCATCGACGAGGCCGCGCCCAGCACCACGCCCACGACCACGCCCGCGAGCAGCAGGCGCATGGTGTTGTGCGCGCCCTTGGCAAGCAGCAGCGTCAGCAGCACCGCGCCCACGGCGCCGGCGAACGCCGCGCCGGTGATGCCCAGGCGCAGCAGGCCTTGCAGCGCGAACGGCGAGACGCCCAGCGCGGCCATGGCCAGCGCCACGCCCAACGAGGCGCCCGAAGCGCTGCCCAGAAGATAGGGGTCGGCAAGAGGATTGCGGAACACGCCCTGGGCGACCGCGCCCGCAAGGCCCAGCAAGGCGCCCGCGAGCCAGGCGCCCACGGTGCGCGGCAGGCGGATATCGCGCACGATCTGCCAGGCCAGCGGGTCGGCGTCGGGCGCCGCCAGGCGCCAGACGCTTTCCCAGCCGGTGCTGCCCACGCCAGCGCCCAGCAGCAGCAGCAACAGGCTGGCCAGCAGCAGCGCCAGCGCGAGCCAGGCCGGGCGCAGCGGGTTGGCGCTCATGGGTAGACCTTCTGCACGCAGCGCGCCATCGCCATCGCTGCCTCGGCGATGCGCGGGCCGGGGCGTATCACGAGGTCGGCTTCGGCGCCGGCGAAACGGCAGATGCGACCCGACTGCATCGCGCGCAGCGCCGACCAGCCGGGATAGGGCTCGCGGCTTTCGCCCAGACTGCGCACCCCGCCCATCAGCAGATCGGGGTCGGCGCGCACCACGTATTCGGGATTGAGGCGCGGAAACGGCCCCAAGGCCGCGGGCACGATGTTGACCAGCCCCAGCCGCGCCAGCGTCTCGCCGATGAAGGAATTCTCGCCCGCGGCAAACGGCCCGCGGCTGGCTTCGAAGTACACGCGCTGGCCGCGCGCCTGCGCGGGCATGGCGCGCGCGGCTTCGGCCAGGCCCTGCTCCATGCGCGCCCAGACCGGCTCGGCGCCCTGGGGCAGCGCAAGCATCGTCGCGAGCGTGCGCAGAACGCCATGCACTTCGGCATGGGTGCGCGGCTCCAGCGCGATCACCTTGAGGCCCAGCGCCTCCAGACGCCCAATGGCGCGCGAAGCGACCGAAATCAGCACCACGTCCGGGCGCAGCGCCAGCACGGCCTCGATGTTGGGCTCCAGATTGCCGCCCAGGCGCGGCAGATGGGCCAGCGCGGGCGGCCAGGTGGTGTAGCGGTCCACGCCCACGATGCGCGTGCACGCGCCCAGCGCGCAGACCGATTCGGCCAGCGAGGGCAGCAGGCTCACGATGCGCTGCGGCGGCGCGGCCAGCTGCACCGCCCTGCCGCGCGCGTCGGTGAGCGTGATCGCCGCTGCGGCGGGCGCAGACGACACCTGCGCATTCGCTTCCATGCCGGGCAGCGAGGCGCTCAGCAGCATGGCAGCCAATATTGCAGATTGGAACGATGCCGCGATCTTCTTCGCTGCATGTAAGCTAGTTTGAGCTGTCATTTTTCGCCCTTGAGCACCAGCGGCAGTCCGGCGCACATGAGCGTCGCGTGGCTGCAGGCCGCGGCCACGCGCTGGTTGAGCACGCCCAGCGCGTCGACAAACGCGCGCACTTCGCGGCCCAAAGGAATCACGCCCAGGCCGATCTCGTTGCCCACGATCACCACGGGCCCGGGAGCGTGCGCGAGCGCATCAACGAACGCATCGGCCTGCTCGGCCCAGGTCTGCGCCCCAGGCAAATGGGCATTCATGGGCATCATCCAGTTGGTGAGCCACATGGTGAGGCAGTCGATGACCAGCAGGCAGTCGGGCCGGCTGCGTTCGCGCAGCGCCGACGCCAGGTCCAGCGGCACTTCGATGGTGGCCAGGCCCGGAACGCGCGCGGCGCGGTCGTGCTGGTGGCGCGCGATGCGCGCCGCCATTTCAGCGTCATAGGCCTGGCCCGTGGCCAGCAGCCAGGCACTGTGCGCGGGCGACTGCGCAATCCATTCCTGGGCCAGGTTTTCGGCGCGGCGCGACTTGCCGCTTTTCTGCCCGCCCAGGATCAATTCGCTGCGCGCTGTCGTCATGCGTCCAACTCCCCGTCTTGCCGGTCGGCCCGCGCGCCCAGCAGCGCAGCGATGGCGCGCGGGTGCGAGGCGAACCAGGCATGGAAAAAACTCGCGTGCAGGCTGCCATGGCGGTACAGCCACTCGCCATTGTCCGCTCCCGGCGCTTCATCGGGCCGGTGGCTGCGGCCCAGCGGCGTCGCCGCGCTGTCCAGCCGCGCGTAGTGGAAAGTGTGGCCGCGCAGCGTGCCCCAGGGCGTGGTCAGTTGCTGCATTCCCAGGCCGGCCAGGCGCTTTTGCATCTGCGCCCTGCCCGGCATCAGCCCCCACAGCGGCGCCCAGCTGCCGTCGGCGGTGGTGATGCCTTCGCTGAGCGCGAGCATGCCGCCGCACTCGGCCCAGATCGCCTTGCCCGCGCGCCAATGGGCCAGGATGTCGGCCTGCAGGGCGCTGTTCGCGACCAGGCGCGCGGCATGCAGCTCGGGGTAGCCGCCGGGCAGCCACAGCGCGTCGCATGCGGGCAGGCGCTCACCGGCCAGCGGCGAGAACATGCGCAGCTCGGCGCCCAGCGCGCGCAGGCATTCAAGATTCGCGGGGTAGACAAAGCTGAACGCCGCATCGTGCGCCACCGCAATCACACGGCCCGCGAGCCACGGGCCCAGGGCTTCGGGCTGATCGGCGGCGGGCAGCGCGGGCGGCGCAAACTCCACCGCCCATTGCTGCCAGTCCTGCCAGCTGCGCTGGCCCAGCGGCGTGGCGGCCAGCGCATCGGCCGCGGCGTCCAGCCGCTGCATGCCGTCAGTGAGTTCGTGCGCCGCGACCAGGCCCAGATGGCGCTGGGGCAGCAGCGCAGCGGCGCCCGACGCAGCGGCGCCCGGCGCGGGCTGGGCCTTGGCATCGGCGCTGATGCGCTGCACCGCGCCCTGCCACAGGCTGTCCGCGCGCACGCCGGCCTGCAGCAGCTGCGCATGGCGCACACTCGCCACGCGGTTGGCGAGCACGCCGGCCCAGCGCAGCCCCGGCTCGAAATGCTGCAGCCCATGGGCCAGCGCGCCCAGCGTGGCCGACATGCCCGAAGCGTCTATCACCGCGAGCACGGGAATGTCCAGCAGCCGCGCGAGATCGGCCGCGCTGGGGCTGCCGTCGAACAGGCCCATCACGCCTTCGATCAGGATCAGGTCGGCGCTGCACGCGGCCGCGTGCAGGCGCGCGCGCGCATCGGCCTCGCCCGTCATCCACAGGTCCAGAGAATGGACCGGCGCGCCGCTGGCGAGCTGGTGCCAGTGCGGATCGAGATAGTCCGGGCCGCATTTGAAGACCTGCACGCGCCGGCCCTGGCGCGTGTGCAGGCGCGCCAGCGCGGCGGTGAGCGTGGTCTTGCCCTGGCCCGACGCGGGCGCGGTGATCAGCAGCGCGGGGCAGCGCACGGAATTCAAGGTGTGGGAGTCCATTGCAGGCTCACGAAGAAGCGCCGGCCTTCGGTGGCGTAGGTGGCGGCGGTCTCATAGTGTTTGTCGAACGCATTGTCCAGGCGCGCGAGCAGCTTCCAGTCGCGCGCGAGCGTCTTGCTCGCCGAGAGATTCCACAGCGCATAGCCGCCCAGCACCTTGGTGTTGGCCGCGTCGTCGAAGCGGCGCGCGCTCCACTGCACATCGGCACCCCATTGCCAGCCCGCGATCCGGCGGCTTGCGCCCAGCGTGCCGAACTGTCTGGCGCGGCGCGTGAGGTACAGGCCGGTGGCGCCGTCCTTGGCCGAATTGAAGTCGAGCGCGCCATGCCAGCGCACGCCCAGCGCCTGGGTCGCGGCGGCCAGCGTCAGGCCCTGGTATTCGGCCTGGGCGACGCTCACGTAGCAGCCCTGCGCGCTCGCGCAGCCGCGCGCGCCGGCCTGATACGACACCTGGTCGCTCACGCGGTTGCGATAGGCCGTGGCCGAGAATTCATTTTGCTGCGCGCGGTAGCGCAGACCCAGCTCGAGGTTGCGGCCGTTTTCGGGCGTCAGGCTGGCCGTGCCGTAATTGCTGAAGCGCTGGTAAAGCGTGGGCGCGCGAAACGCCGTGGCCGCTGCGGCCGTCGCGCGCCATTGCGGCGTGAGGTCGTAGCCGTAGGCCAGGCTGCCGGTTTGCTTGCCACCGAACTCGCTGTCGCTGTCGTGGCGCAGCTGCGCCTGCAGATGCTGCTTGCCCGCATGCCACTGGTAGCCCAGCGCCAGCGCGTTCTGCGCGCGCTCGCGGTCCACGGGCGCATTCTGCAGCGCGTCTTCGCGGCGCTCCAGCGTCGCCGAGAAGGTCTGCGCGCCCAGGCGCCACTGGTTCTGCCAGGACAGGCCGCGCAGCTGCGTGGTGCTCAGATAGGCCGTGGGCGTGGTCTCGTAGCGATCCTCGGACGCATTGAGCGCGAGCACGCTGCTCCAGCGCTCGCTCCACTGCGCGCTCCACTCCATGCCCGCGGCATGCATGCGGTGCAGGCTGCGGTCATCGACGCCCGGCCGGGTGCTGTTGTCGTAGCCCGCGTCGATGTCGCTGGCCAGCAGCGAAGCGCGCAGTTGGTGCTGGTCATTGATGCGCCAGCCCAGCCGCGCCGCGCCCGACAGGCTCTTGTAGCCATCGCGGTCGGCGTTGCGGCTGGGGCGCACATCGAAGCCGTCGCTGCGTTCGCCGGCGATGTCCAGCGCATAGTCCCAGGCCTTGTCTTCGCCGCCCACGCCGCTGACACCGGCCTGGGCGCGCCGCGTGCCGTTCGAGCCCAGGCCCACCGACACCGACGGCGTGAACCCCTGCTCGGCACGGCGCGTGAAGATCTGCACCACGCCGCCGATCGCGTCGGAACCGTAGATGGCCGCGGCCGGGCCGCGCAGCACTTCGATGCGATCGATCATGGCCAGCGGAATGCTTTCCCAGGTCGGGCCGCCGCTGCCGCTTTGCGAGGAAAAGCGGATTCCGTCGATATAGACCGCCGTATAGGCGGTATCGGCGCCGCGCAGCATGACGCTGGTGGTATTGCCCAGGCCGCCGTTGCGCACCATCTGGATGCCCGGCAGGCGCGCGAGCACATCGGCCAGACCGGTCGCGCCGCTGGCCTCTATGGTCGACCGGTCAATGACCGACATGTCGGCCAGCAGCTGCTGCGCGGACTGGGGTGCGCGCGCGGCCGTGACCACGGTCGTCGTGCTCTGGGTTTCGGCCAGCGGCTGGGCCTGCACGCCGGGGAAAACAGCCGACAAGGCCAGGGCCAGAACGCAGGGGCGCACGCACAAGGGCGCGGCAGCGCCAGAAGAAGGGTAAAACATGAGTATCAACGTGAAGGCACCCGGCGCCGACCTTCCCGTCAGCTATGGGTCAAAGCAATCCGTGTCGCGGGCGACGGCGGACCACACCTCGTTGGCCGGTATCCGGGCTGGGCGGAGCACACTCTTGCAAGCCTTCCCAGCGCAGCGCCAGTGGCAAGTAAAGAAGAGCCGAGCATCGCAAAAACACTCATCCGCTGACCGTTGCGGGGGCAGCGCAGGCACGGAATATCCGCATCGCGGCGACTCCTCCCTGCTTCCCGTTGAACTGCGCGCCCGGGAGCCAAGCGCACGAGCACCAACGGCGGTGATTGTATCCGCGCCCGCTTTCCATGGGCCGGCCCTGCCGTTTTGTAGGACGACGGAGAATTTGCGGCGCCATCCAGCGCCTTCGCTACTGTTTCTTACGCATATCCCGGGCTACAAGTTCTACAATCAGCGAGTCTATGTCTGCCCAGTCACCCCTCGACCTTATTTCCGACCGCGTGGAGCGACTTCTGTTGCGCCACGAGGAGCTTCAGCGCACCAATGCCCTGCTGGCCGAGCAGGTCGCTGCACTGACCCAGGAGCGCGATTCGCTGCGCTCGCGCCTGAGCGCCGCGCGTGCGCGCGTCGATGCGCTGATCGAACGCCTGCCCAGCAACGAGGGAGCCGGCATATGAAGCAACTTGATGTCCAGATCCTGCACCAAAGCTATCTGCTGACCTGCCCCGAAGGCCACGAGGAGCGCTTGCTCGAAGCCGTGTCCCGCGTCAACGACACCATGGCCCGCATCCGCGATGCGGGCAAGGTGCGCTCGCGCGAGCGTGTGGCGGTGCTGGCAGCGCTCAACATGGCGTTCGACATCGTGACCGCCGAGCGCGCCCCCGCGCCCGAGCCTGTCGAGCCGCCCGCTGAGGTCGAAGAAGATCCGGCGGCCGCCGACGCCTGGGCCCAGGCCATGATCCAGCAGCAGGCCGACGCGCAGCGCATCGTGGCGCTGCTCGAACGCCTCGACCAGGCGCTCGAGGCCGACGCACAATTACTGTAAAAAATCGGCCCGGCCGCGCCAAGCTCCGCGCATCCGCACTACAATGAAAGCGTCTGCGAATCTGCCGGGCTTTATATTTCCTTGAACCAATGCTCATTGAGCCCGGGCTTGGTACATCGCTTGATGAGCGTGATCGTCTCGCGTTAGATGAACCCAACGTCAAGCTGCCCTTGCCCCCCTGAACCCCGGTTCAGGATGCCGGTCCGGTGTTTCGCAGACACCTTATTTCTTGTGCAAGTTGCGAGCGTTCATCGCCGCCGCCAGTGACTTGCACAGCTGTTTTGAATTGAATTTGCCCGCTGATGCGGGCTTTTTCATTTTCGCCCCCGTTGCGGCAGCGGGCTGGCCCGCTGGTCGAGGCCCGCCAAGCGGTCAGCTGCAAGCGCAGGGCGCATTTCGCAAAAACAGGTCCGTGGAGCTTCCTATGCGCAGACTTCGCCATCTCACCAATCGCCACCGTGCACGTTCCACCAATCTGGCCCTGGGGTGGCTGCTGGCGTTCAATGCGGGGGCGGTCAATGCAGGCGGATTTCTGGTGCTGCACATGTACACCTCGCACATGACGGGTTTTGCCTCGCAATTGGCAGACGGCCTGGTGCTGGAAAACGGCAAGCTGCTGCTCAATGCGCTGGGCGCCATCTTGTCTTTCATGACAGGCGCCGCCGTGTGCGCGGTGCTGGTCAACTGGGGACGCCAGCGCCAACACTACAGCGTCTATGCCCTGCCCTTGATGCTCGAGGCGCTGATGCTGCTGCCTTTCGGCATCATGGGCGCGGCGACGCTTGCCTGGAACACGCCGTTTGCCGTTCCGCTCACCGTGCTGCTGCTGTCCTTCATGATGGGCCTGCAAAATGCCGTGGGCTCCAAGACGTCGGGCGGAAGCACGCGCACCACCCATATGACGGGCAACTTCACCGATCTGGGCATGGAACTGGGCAAGATGCTTTTCTGGCGACGCCACGCCGGCACAGCGCTGGCCGACGCCCAAGCGGTAAGGCACGACTGGACGCGCATGCGCACCTGCGCCGGGCTCATAGGCATGTTCGTGCTCGGCAGCCTCGCCGGCGCACTCGGGTTCAAGCACATCGGCTTCTTCTGTGTCGTTCCGCTGGCGGCACTGCTGCTCGCACTCTCCGTGCCGCCTTTCCTGCGCGACGCCAGGCGCTCGAGCATGCGGCTCGCGGACTTCTTGAAAGCCAGCGATTGATTTCAGGCGCAAAAAAACCGCAGTTCCCGTGAGAGAACTGCGGCTTGCGTGCATCAGCCCGGGGCCCGCAATACGGGCCCTCAGAGCTGCTGGAGCCTGTTATTGGCCGTGGACGCGCTTGGCGTCGGCCACGCACTTGTCCTTGACATCGCCGCTCAGAGCATCGCAACGCTCACGCGCTGCCTTGTATTCAGCTTCACGCACGTTCTGGTTCGCATCCTTGCGCGCTTCCGACACGTCGGCAGCCTTCTTGGCGGGGGCTACGTTGGTCTCGGCGCGCGCATCCGCAACCTTGGCGGCTTCCAGCGCCTTCACATGCTCAGCCTTGGCATCCTTGACGCAGACATCCTTGGGGTTGCCCTTCAGGTCATCGCATTTTTCCTTGGCGACGTCATAGGCGGCATCCGCCTTGGCCTTGGCCAGGTTGTGGCGATGGCGCTCGCTGGCATCGCCGCGGTAGTCGAGTTCGGCTTCGGCGACCTTTTCACGGCCCTTGGCTTCTTTCTCGCAGACATCCTTGGCATTTCCCATCAGGGATTTGCATTGTGCCTTCGCTGCCTTGTAATCAGCGCTGATCTGATCCTTGGCCGCCTTGTGCTCAGCGGGCGTCATGGCGAACACCGACGACATGCAGGCAACGGCGCAAACGGCGGTCAGTTTTTGTTTGAAGTTCATGATTATCTCCCTGTATTTTTAACGCGCAGTCATGGGCAATGGAATCAACTCTTGAAAACCATGCGCGACTGCATTGGACAAGCTCGTGGACGGCGAGAACCGTTATTTATCGAAACGGAAGTCGGGATTGCGCTTTTCCCATTCCTTCAGTTGCGTTTCGGCTTCATCCTTCAGAATGCCTTGTCGCTCCTGGATCTTGCCGATGAACTGATCTCGCTTGCCGGCGATGACGTCAAGATCATCATCAGTGAGCTTGCCCCACTGCTCGCGGATCTTGCCCTTGAATTGTTTCCAATTTCCTGCAATTCGATCTTCGTTCATAAAAAATCCTTTTTTTATCTAAGCAGGCCGCAATTGCTGCCTGCTGATTTTCAAACACATTCACCAGAAAGCGAAATGTGTATTTAATGTATATCGCCTTCTCGAGCTGACTTGTGGGATAGGAAGTTTTATGCCAGTCGGCTTAGGCCTACACGAAACAAGCCTGACAATCAAAAACAACAGGCGATAGTATTTATTAATTCAACGTTTTATGTACACGCGAAATTAATATCATCACAAGAAAGTGTATCGATATACATCATTAACTTGCGCGCATTTTCATTCTGAAACCAATTCAGCAAGAAAATCCGGCCAGCAGGCCGCAGCGCCACTGCGAACGGGCTGCAAAAGCGTATTCGCCCGGGCCCCAACCTGCGCCCGCTGCACCATGCGGCAGGCGACGGCGCAAGGCGCACCGTGCACCGCTTCTGGAGGGGCCAACCCCCGCAAGGCTTGCGGTCGAGGTCAGGCGCGGCCGGCAAGGCGCGGCCGGCAAGGTGCATTGCCTGCGCCTGGCACAACGACGCAGCAAATTCCGTCTGGCCGCTCTTACTGGCGTCCCGAACTTCCGCTTTGCAGGCCCAGCCCCTGGCCCGGGACCGCGCCCGCATGCCAGTCATCTTCGCCCAGCACGCCCTGCTCGCGCATGCGCGCGCCGAAGGCTTCGGCCGGAAGTCCGGGAGAGCACAGAAAGCCCTGGAAGAAATGGCAATGCAGATCGCGCAGGCAGTCGCGCTGCTCGCTGGTCTCCACGCCTTCGGCAACCACTTCCGTGCCCAGCGCCTTGCCCAGACTGATGATGGCGCTGACGATGGCGCGATCGCCTTGATCGTGCGGCAGGCCGCGCACAAACGACTGATCGATCTTGATCTTGGCGATAGGCAGCTTCTTCAGATAGCCCAGGCTCGAGTAACCCGTGCCGAAATCGTCGATCACCAGGCCCACGCCCAGGTCGGCGATGGCGCGCACACGCGCCGCCATTTCCTGCGCATCCTGCAGCAGGATGCTTTCCGTGAGCTCGAGTTCGAGCAGGTGCGACGGCAAGCCATGGCGCAGCAGCAACTGCTGCAGCCGCTCGACGAAATCGGTCTGGCGGAACTCCAGCGCCGAGACATTGACCGACACCTTGAGCGGCAGGCCCTGATCGCTCCAGTGCACGGCTTCGCGGATCGACTGCTCGAGCACCCAGGCGCCTAGCGTCACGATGTAGCCCGACTCTTCGGCCATGGGAATGAACACCGCGGGCGACACCACGCCGAATTCGGGGTCGGTCCAGCGCAGCAGCGCCTCGGCGCCCATGATGCGGTTGCTGCCGATATGCACCTGCGGCTGGAAATAGACGGCCATGCGGTTGTGCTCGAGCGCCTGGCGCATCGCGTGTTCGAGCTTCATGCGCGACAGCAGGCCCGAGTTCATCTGCGGCTGGTAGAAGCTGTAATGGCCGCGGCCGCGCTCCTTGACGCGGTACATCGCGGTATCCGCCTGCATGATCAACTCGTCCAGCGTGTGGCCGTGGCTGGGGTACTGGGCCACGCCGATGCTGCACTGCACCGAGAACCCCAGTCCATCAAGCAGGAAAGGATGCAGCATTTCACCCAGGATGCGCTGCGAGACGCTGGCCGCCAAGGCCTCGTCGCAGCCTTGCAGATAGAGCACGAACTCGTCACCGCCCAGGCGGCTGAGCATGTCGGCCGAGCGCAGGCAGGCCTGCAGGCGCTCGGCGACCAGCTTGAGCACGCGGTCGCCGAACTGATGGCCCAGCGAATCATTGATGATCTTGAAATGGTCCAGATCGATGAACAGGATGGCGAACACTTCGTGGGTATCCGCGGCGCGCTCTATGGCCTCGCCCACATGCGCTGCCAGGCTCAGACGGTTGGGCAGGCCGGTGAGCGCGTCGCTGAAGGCCAGCTCCTCGATGCGTTGCTGGGCCTGCTGCTGCTGCGTCAGGTCGCGCATGAAGCCTATGGTCTGAAACACCACGTTGTGCGCGTCGCGCAATGCCACCCATGACAGGCGCACGGGGCAGCGCTGGCCCGCGCCCTGCTCCAGCCAGAGGTTGCCCTGCCAGAAGCCCCCGGTGCTCCACTCCTGTTGCGCCGCCGCATACCAGTTGGGGGGCGTGCTGCTGCCGAAAAGATCGCGCACGTTGCGCCCCGCGCAATTGCGCTCGCCCATCAGCCGCCGGCAGGCGGGGTTGGCGCGCACCAGGCGGTGCTCAGCGTCGGCAATGAAAATTGCGTCCAGGCTGCAGTCGAACACCCGTGCCGCGAGCTCCAGCCCGGCCTGCACTTCCACTTCGCGCGTGATGTCGCGAAAGGTATGGATACGTCCTATCGGCGCGCCCCGCTTGAGCTGGGGCACGGAGCGCCGCTCGATGATCTGCCCGCCATCGAGCGCCAGCACATCGGTGCTTTCGAGCAGGGGCTGGCGGTGCAGCTCCTGCAGACGCAACGCATAGCCTTCGCGGTCAATCACCTTGCCGGCCATGTAGTCGAGAATGCTCGCGTCGTTGCGCTCCACCAGCATGTCGCGGGGCAACCCCCAGATGGTCGCCAGCCGGTGATTGAACGCGCGTATGCCGCCGTCCTGGCTGCAGACCAGCATGCCGTCGGCCGTCGAATCGAGCGTCGCGCGCAGATCGGACAGCAGCGCTTCGAGTTCGTTCTCGTTGCGTGCCTGCTCGCTGCGGTCGAGCATGCTGAGCATCAGCCACCCCGCCGCGCCGCCCGAGGGGAAAGCGATGCGCTCGACGCGCTGCTCGACCGGACGCAGCACGCCATCGCGGCACAACACCTGGGTCAGCGTCTGCGAACCGGTACGCCATTGGTTGGCGTCTTCCCAAAGACACAGATCCTGGGGCGTGGCCGCAAGCGCCTGCACGGGCATGCCCTGCATGGTCTCGCGGTCATAGGCCGTGAGCTTCTCGGCCGCACGATTGGCGAAACGTATGCTGAGCGTTTCTTCGTCGATCAGCCAGACCGCCTCCAACAGCGCATCGAGCGTCTGATGCCAGAGGGCTTCGAACGACTGGCTCATGGTGTCGCTGCCTTCGGGCTGCAAGGCTCCACGGCGCGTTCGAAAAAGTAGCAGATGCGTTGCCTGGGCGAAAGATAGCTCAGTGCCTCGCGCGGCAGCTGGTCCGGTCGCAGGCTGCGCCGTATGCCGATTTCATCGAACATCTCGAGGTCCAGCGGCAGCGCCTGCGCCAGCGGCACCTGCGCGTCATAGACCAGCACCTGCGGCTTGAGCGGACGCGAGCTGTTGACCGAAACGACCATTGCGAAGCGTCCGTCCGCGAGCTGCACCACCGAGCCCGGCGGGTACACGCCCATCATGCGGATGAAAGCTTTCAGAATGGTCGGGTCGAAGCGTTCGCGTTGCTGGGCATAGAGCACGGACAGGGCTTCATGGGGCGTCTGCCCTTCCTGCGCGTGTTCGGGGTTGCAAAGGCGGTCGTAGGAATTGACCAGGCACAGCACCTTGCCCGCAGCGCTCAGGTCTTCGCCTATCAGATGCAGCGGAAAGCCGCTGCCGTCGATAAACTCATGGTGCTGGGCCATGGCCGTGAGCACGTCGCTCGACACGCCCATGCCCATCGCCAGCGCCACCGAATCGCCGACATGATTCTCATACTGCGCGCGCGGCGGCGGCGCCGCGCCCGGCTTGGAATCCTTGCCTATGTCATGCAGCAGCGCCGCAAGGCCCAGTTCGTAAAGATCCGCCGCGTTCATGCCCAGCGCGCGGCCCAGCAAGAGGCACAGCACCGTCACGTTGACCGGGTGTTCGGACTGGCGGTGGCCCGAGCTTTCGGACAGCAGGCGTATCACCAGATCACCGGTGGGCAATACGTCCTGGAGATAGCCCTGGACCATGCCGTGACTCTTGGCGAGGGCCTGCTCGGGCTGCGCGGCCGCGCAGTTGAACACCTGCATGTATTCGCGCGCCGCGGCGCGAAAGCGCTCATCGCAGCGCTGCCACAGCGGCGGCAGCCCATGCAGGGGCAGCTCCGGCTCGGCGGGCGGCGACTGCGCAAGCGCCGCCTCCTGCGGCTCGGCGCCTTCGCGCCCCAGTGTCAACCGCTCCTCCCGGGCCGACGCCGCGTCGTCATTGTCCGCCGTCTCTGTATCGAAGGAAGCGATCTCGCTGCGCGCGGGAAAATAGCGGATAACCTCGAGCCCCAGCGCCTTGACGGTCTGGAGCTGGCTATCGGAAACAATGCGAAAGCTGTTGACGGGAAAGGGATGGCGCATCCAGCCGACTTCCAGCTGGATGTACATGCCTACACGCAAGGCATTCGGATTGATCAGGACAGAGGAATTCACTGGTGAAAGCGATACAGTACAAAAGGTTGCACAACTGTCCAATTGTTTCGGCCATTATCGCCACTTCTTGAGGCCATGCATGCGTTCTCCAGGCCCGCTGGGCTTTTTTGCAGGCCTTGGTAGCGATAACAGCTTGCCACTCGGCAGGCGCTTTTAACATGGGACAAAACCCACTCCACTGAAATTGGATAAGGCCCGCTCAGGCCCCTGGCAACGCTATCTGCACCACAGCGAAGGTTTGTAGACCAGGTCCATCCACAGCGCCCAGGCCGCGACGCCAAACAGCATCAGCCCGGCGGCGCGGCTGCCCCAATCGGCGCGCCAGCCATTGAGCCGGCCGCGCAGCTGCCCCCAGAGCCAGGGCGCGGCCACCAGCCACAGCCCGCTGCCGACGGCGAACGCGGCCATGGACAATGCCCCGGCCAGCGCCCCGCCGCTCAGGCCCGCGACCAGCAGCGCCGAATACAGCAGGCCGCAAGGCATCAAGGCCCAGACATAGCCGGTCGCCAGGCTGCCGCCGGGCGCCGTCACCACGGGCTGCACGCGCCGCCACAGCGCGCGGCCCGCTTCCTCTATCCAGGCCGGCTGGCGCGCCTGGACCATCATCAGAATGCCCCAGACCATGATCGCCAGGTGCATGAAAGTCCAGACCGGCCCCATCGCCGTGGTACGCATGTTGAGCCAGGCCAGGCCTTGGACAGCGACCGCGGCCAGCGCGCCCAGGCTCGCATAGCCCGCGATGCGTCCCGCATGAAAAAGAGCGCTGCGCTGCCACAGGCGGCTGCGCCGGCCATGGACCTGGACCACGCTCGCGGATGCAGCGCCGGCCGGCGCCGCAGTCACCAGCGCGCAAGGCGCGGCGCACATGGCCAGGCAATGCGGGCCGCCCATCAGGCCCATCACGGCAGCAGTCCCAACCAGCGAAAGCAACATAAGCCCGGCGCCTGGTCACGCAGGCAAGAAAGTGTGGAGAGCGCGCTTCGACAGGCTCAGCGCGAACGGAGTGCCGCGCTTAGACAGGCTCAGCGCGGACTGGGTACTGCGCTTCGGCCGGTTCAGCGCGAACGGGAACGAGGCCGGACACGAACGCCCGGGCCAGGCCGCAGACAAGCCTAGATGATCCGTGAAAACCGCGCGCGGTTCCTGTCGGCCT
>NZ_JAVWWA010000007.1:0-20584 GCF_036666375.1 Comamonas sp.
GCACCGAAACGCCGTGGCGTTCGTCGGCAAACACGATGTCCCAGATTTGCTGGTCGGCACCGCGCTCGGAGAGCTTTTGCATCAGCTGCGCGGTGCGCTCGCGCTCCCAGGGCCAGGCTCCGAGCTCCTTGAGGCTCAGCTCGTCAATGTCCACGAGCACCAGGCGGCGCTCTTCGGCATGCACTCCCCCCACACGCCACACGAGATCGGTGGCGCGCTCCTGCAACGGCTGCACCCAGGCCGCGCCCCAGATCGCGAGCAGCGCCCAAAGGCAAAGCGCGAACAACCAGGCCAGCACCGGAATCAGTGGCCGCAAAAACTTCGCTTGCTTCATCACACTTCAACTGTCCATGACACATTGAACTGCTGTGGTCCATCGCACGGGCGACGACAGCCGCTCAGGGAATGCTTCATTTCAGCGTCCCCACACGGTAATGCCCTGCAATGTCCCCGAAGGTATGCCTTTTTGGAAGAGATAGCCAGCTTCGCGTCCATCGGCGCTCAGGCCGCCCTGCACGATGCTGTTGCCGCCGACCGACCGCATCAGGCCGGTGCTTGAAATGGTGCCGGACGCCTGGATCACATCCTTGCCCAGTTGCGCGCCCTGTACATCGAGGCGCGTGGAGAAGGTGCTGTTGTCGAAGTTCACGCCCAGGCTTGCGGCGGTGACGCTCACATGCTCGAGCGTAGTGGCCAGGCCGTTGCGCAGAACGCTCGCGGAGGCGCCTTCCAGGCGGAATTGCGCCGAGCCCGAACCCGGGGCAAAGGCGATGGGCTTGCCGTCTTCGAGCGGACGCAGCAGGGCATAGGAGCCGTTGCTGGCCAGGCGCTCGGAAGCCTGGAGCATGGCGACACTGATTTCCTTGCTGAATGTGTCACCCGTGAGCAGCTGGCCGTACGTGTAGCGGCCCCAGCTGAGGGTCTTGGGCGGCGGCGGCTCTGTAGGCAGCGTAGGCACCGTGGGCTCCTGCGGCTGGGTAGGCTTGAGCGTATTGACCGCGGCGGCCACCTGCTCTTCGGTCAGGGGCTTGTCCGTAGAGGCCACCAGCACGGCCGTGCCTACATTCTGCGTCTGCCGCTCGGCCAGCGTAACCGCCTGCTGGGGCAGCGAGGCCACGGTCAGATCGGTCGACGGCACGATGCGCGGAGCGGTCTGCAGGCGGCCGAGCTCGACCACCTGGCCTTTCATGTCTTCGGACAGCAGGCGACCGTCCTGGCACGGGCCCAGGCCCGCGCCGCAGGCGCCGAGCAAGGGCGCCACGGAGATGGCACCCGTGAACACCGAGGCCGAAGTCAGATCGGACGTGGCCTTGACCAGGAAGTCGGTGCCCTTGACGCCGATCGCCGCGACCGGCGTGTTGAGGCGGAAGCGATGGCGCGCGGCCGCGCCCCACTCTCCGGTGATGGAGCGCACGACGCCTTCCTCGAGCTTGAACTTGATCGCGCTGGCCTGGGTATCGGTTTCCGAATAGCCGTAGCTGTCGATCTGCAGCCGGCTGGAGGGGCGCACGCTGACTCTTCCGCCATCGACGAAGCGCAGGTGCACATGGCCGCCCAGCTCGGTCTGCACCGTATCGCCGACGCGCACTTCGAAGCCGCGCGTCATGGCCGAAGCGCTGCCGTCGGCATGCACGACGCTGACCTGACCTATGACCATGGTCGCCTGGGCGACAAGAGGCTGCACTGTGAGCGCATGCGCAGCTGCGCCACCGGCCAGCATTGCCCCGATCACCGAACACCGGAATATCCTGCTCATCGTCATAGTGCGCACCCCAACATAGTTGACAGTAGTATTGCCGAGCACTGGTGGAAACGTCTGTGCGCCCGGTCACACAAAAAGTCACATCCACGGAATATCGAACCGCACGCCCTGCACCGGCTCACCTCATATAGTGTTTCATGAGGACAAACGGGTGCAGGGCTGCCATTTTGCGCGCATCCTAGGTTGGGGGATGCAGCATATTGACACACTTTCACGCTGGTTTTCATCGGTCCCCGTGGCACGCGCTTCCATGCAGTGGTTCACAAGGCACTGCAATGCTCCTGAGGCATTTTGGCGGTTACCGTGGGTGGCGGCCTGCATCTGATTGATACACTCTCGGCCTATGCCCGTTTCGGTTCAACTCCTGACACAGTTCCCTTTGCTGCAGTCACTGACACGTGAGGAGCTGGAAAAGCTTTCAAGCCGGATGAACCTGCGTTCGTTTGCACGCCGGGCCATGGTGCTGTCCAAGGACGCAAGCGTGTTCGAGCTGGGCTTTCTGGTCGATGGCCGTCTTCAGGGCCTGGATTTCACCGTGGACGGGCGCAGCGTGGGCCTGTACTTCGTCGATCCCGGAGATTATTTTGGCGAATTGACCGTGGTCGATGGACAGCCGCCGGCCGAATTTGTCGTGGCCGCAATGAAGTCCACCGTGGCCTTTCTTGATGCCGACACGGTGCGCGAAGTGATTCTGAGCCACCAGGAAGCGGCCAAGGCGGTGATGCAGAAGCTGGCCAGGCGCATACGCGAAGTCACGGCGCAGCGCACGCTGCTGAGCCTACCCAACCCGTTTCAGCGGCTTTGCGTTCTGCTCTTACAATTGCCGTCCAGCCAGCTCAAGGACCAGCGGGTGGTCGAGCAGATTCCGACCCATCAGGAGTTGGCGATCATGATCAATGCCAGCCGCGAGACCGTCACACGGGCCTTCCAGCTGCTGTTCACCCAGCGCATACTGGTGCGCGATGGGAACTCCTTGATCATCATCGAACCCGTGGTCATCAAGGACATTGCCGAGGGCCGCATGCCGCCGCCCAAAGCCTGACCCCTGAGCCACCCTGAACCTTGAAAAAGCTTACTTCCTATTTCTTTCCTCTCGGCCACTCGGATCTGATCCTTCAATTCGCCCGCCGCGACATTGAAGCCAAATACCGCCAGTCCTGGCTCGGGATGGCATGGCTGCTGCTCGCGCCGCTGTTGATGCTGACCATCTACACCCTGGTGTTCCGGCATATCTTCCAGGTGCGCTGGGCGCCGCCCGAGGAAGGCAATCTGGCCTTCGCGCTGCGGCTGTACACGGGCCTGCTGATCTTCAATTTCTTCGCCGAATGCGTCAATCGCGCTCCCAGCCTGATGCTGGAGCAGCCGCACCTGATCAAGAAAGTGGTTTTCCCGCTGGAAATACTCCCCTGGGCGACGGTGCTTTCGGCCTGCGTGCAGCTGCTGATCGGCGCCGCGATCCTGCTGGTGCTGCATCTGATCGGCCTGGGCAACATTCCGCTGTCGGCGCTGGCCTTGCCGCTGGTCTGGCTGCCGCTGCTGCCGCTGTGCCTGGGCCTGACCTGGCTGCTCAGCGCCGTAGGCCTTTTCATCCGCGACATAGGCCAGATCGTGAGCCTGACCATGAGCGCGCTGGTGTTCATCAGCCCGGTGTTCTTTCCCGTCGAAGTCCTGCCCGCCAAGGTGCAGGAGTGGATGTGGCTCAACCCGCTGGCGCCCATCATGACGCAGACGCGCACCGTGCTGCTGCAAGGCCAGTGGCCCGACTGGGGCCAGTTCGGGCTGAGCCTGGCCGTCTGCACGCTGGTTGCCGCTGTGGGCGCGGTGGTGTTCAAACGCCTGCGCGAGGGATTCTCCGATGTCATCTGATTTCGCCATCGACGCCAGCGGCCTCTCCAAGCGCTATCCGCTGTACAACAACCCTTCCGACCGGCTGATGAGCCTGCTGTGGGGCCGCAAGCAGACCCAGGAGCAATCCTTCTGGGCGCTGCAGGACGTGAACCTGCAGGTGGCGCGCGGCGAGGTCGTGGGCCTGGTCGGGCGCAACGGCGCGGGCAAGTCCACGCTGCTGCAGCTGCTGTGCGGCACGATTCCCGCGTCTTCGGGAGCGCTGCGCGTGCAGGGCCGGGTCGCGGCCTTGCTCGAGCTGGGCGCGGGCTTCAACCCCGACTTCACGGGCATAGAGAACATCTTCATGAACGGCGCCATCCTGGGCATGAAGCGCCAGGAAATAGAGCAGCGGCTCGACGAGATCGTCGAATTCGCCGACATCGGCGACTTCATCCACAAGCCGGTCAAGACCTATTCGAGCGGAATGTACGTGCGGCTGGCGTTCGCCGTGGCGACCAGCACCGACCCCGACATCCTGATCATCGACGAGGCGCTGTCGGTGGGCGACGGCGCGTTCGCGCGCAAGTCGTTCGACCGCATCATGCGCCTGAAGGAAGCCGGCAAGACGATCTTCTTCTGCTCGCATTCGATGTACCAGGTGGAGGCGCTGTGCGCGCGCGCGATCTGGATGGAAAAAGGCCGCGTCAAGATGGATGGCAATGCGGCCGACGTCACCAGCGCCTACGCCACCAGCCTCAACGCACCGACCACGCCCGCGGCCGTGCAGGAAGCGGCGCCCATGGCCAGCGGCACGGGCCGCATCGTCAAGGCCGTGGCACGCACCGGCGTGCAGGAAGGCAGCGAAGTGCATCTGGTTTCGGGGCAGTCCGATCTGGCCATCGACATTTCCTTTGAAATCGACCCGCATCTGCCCGCGCCGGGCGTGGCCGTCGGCATCTCCGACGCGAACGGCACCACCGTGACCAGCGCCATTTCCGTCAACGACGGCATCGTCATTCCCGTGGATGCCCAGGGCAAGGGTCAGGCCAGCATCCTGTTCAGGCAGTTTCCGCTGCTCAAGGGCACCTACTGGGTCACCTGCTTCCTGTCATCGGAGGATGGCCTGCACCCTTACGACCAGGTGCTGCATTGCCTGCGGCTCAATGTGCGCCAGGAAGGCACGGAGCAAGGCTTTGTGAGCCTGCCGCGCGACTGGGTGACCACCCCGCCGCAAGCGCCCCGCTGACCGACCATGCACAAAGATCTCCTGATTGCAGGCCAGCCCCTCGAGTTGCGCGACATGGTCCCAGCCCACAGGGACGATGTGCTCAAACTGCACCACCAGATTTTCAGCAGCGGCCTGCAAGGCGACTGGTTCGAATGGAAGTACATCCGGGGCCAGGGCGAAGGCGTGGGCATCTGGAATGAACGCCAGGAACTGATCGCCTATTGCGGCGGCTTTCCGCGGCGCATGCTGCAGCAGGGCCAGGCGACGAATTTCCTGCAGATCGGCGACCTGATGGTCAGCCCCGAATGGCGCGGCGTGTTCACACGCAAGAACCCGTTCTTCTATGCCTGCGAGCATATGTACACGACGCGCCTGGGCAGCGACCGCCCCTACAAGGTCGGCTTCGGCTTCGCGCATGCGCGCTCCACGCGGCTGCATGTCAAGCAGGGATTGGGCCGCGACGGCGGCGCCGTGCCGTTCCTGCAGTGGCAGGTCGCGCAGCGCCAGCCCCTTCCCGGCTGGCTATGGCGTGTCGAGCCGCTGGCCGCCGATGCGCCGCATCTGCGCGCCACGGTAGACCGGGCCTGGCAGGCCATGCGCCGTGATACGCGGGACTACACGATAGGCATACGTGACGCTGATTACCTGTCATGGCGCTTCATCCAGCGTCCGGACAAGGCGTACCGGCTGTACACGCTGCGGCGCATATGGGATCTGCAGCCGCTGGGCGTGATCGTGCTGTCCCAGCCGTCGCATCCCGGCGAAGCCGTGCAATGGCTCGATTGGGTCGGGCCCGCGCGCCATCTGGCGCATGCCTGCCTGGCCGCGCTGCGCGTCGCGGCCGAGGAAGGCGCACCGACGATGACGACCTGGGCCAGCGCCAGCGTGAGCGAACGGCTGGCCGGCACCGCGCCCGAGTTTCTTCCCCATATCGCCAACATCAGCATTCGCGCTCCCGCGGACATGCCCGCGCAGGCGCCCGATCTGAAGCTGTGGCTGATGGCAGGGGATACCGACTTCCTCTAGCCTTGATGGCTGCAGCGGCGCACGGCAGCCGTTGCACGGCGTCCTCACACCCTTTCCATGAACACCATGTCCAGGCCTTCCCACCTTCCATCCATTGCCGTCGTCACGAGCGTGAGCCGCATCGATGTGCTGCAGCAGCGCCTGGCACAGTCCGAGTGCATGCAGCGCGGCGGCCTGCCCTGGTCAGCCTGCTTCAACAGCCCGTCCGCAGCCGCGGCTTTCAACCCGGCGATGGACGCCCAGGCGGCGCAAGGCAGCGACTGGCTGGTCTGGGTGCACCAGGATGTGCATTTCCCGCCGGGCTGGGACCAGCTTTTCCGCCGGGCGCTGGGCGAGGCCTGCGCGCAGTGGCCCACGCTGGCCGTGGCCGGCCTGTATGGCGTGCGCGGCGTGGGAGAACAGAGCGTGCGCGCCGGCCATGTGCTGGACCGCGGCCAGTTGCTCAAGGAACCCGCGGCCCTGCCCTGCCTGGTCGACAGCCTCGACGAGTTGCTGGTCGCCGTGCGCGTGGATTCGGGCCTGCGCATGGACCCGGCCATGGGTTTTGACTTCTATGCGACCGACCTGGTGCTGCAGGCGCAGGCAGCGGGCATGTGCGCCGCCGCGCTGGACGCGTATTGCGAGCATTGGTCCGACACGCCCGCGCAGGGCGAGATGCCGCCCGGCCTGATCGAGCGCGTGAAAAACAACGGCCATGCCTTCGAGCAGAAGTGGGCCCACCGCCTGCCGATCAAGACCCCCTGCTTCGACATCCACCGCCCGGGCGATATCGCCGCGCTGGCGGCCAGCATGAGCACGCCGTGAAGCCATACCAATGGAAAGCGGCCCGCTGGCTGCACCACCTGGACTTCGCGCATGCGCTGCCGATGATGGCGCGCCTGCCTCTCGGACTCGGCTATACGCTGGCCCAATGGCGCGGCGCGCTCAATGGAGCGACCGGACGCGACTGGCGCTCGATGGCCCTGGGCTTCCGGCACATCTGGAAGCAAAGCCGCACGGCCTATCAGGAGCTCGCTCCCGAGGCGTCCGAGAAACAACTCGACCACTGGCGCAGCCAGCGTTTTGTGTCCGAAGCCATGGACGAGTTCGAGGCCCGCCTGCTGGCCGCGGGACGGGGGCTGGAGCTGACCTGCGAGTTCGATCCGCCCGACGCGCTCGACCTGTGCCGCAACCGCGGCCGCGGGCTGATCATGCTGACCGCGCATTTCGAGAGCTTTTTCCTCGGCACCAGCTTTCTCGCGCGCTGCGGCGAAAGCGTCAACATCATGACGTCCGCGGTGACCCAGGATCCGCGCGTCGACAAGGCCGTGCGTGAGCACTTCACCGCCAAGTACCAGGACATGGAGCAGTACCTCAACGGCGGCAAGGTCGTGGAAATGGAAGCCGGCCTGCGCCCGTTCTACGACATGCTCAAGCGCCGCGAGATCCTGATGATGCTGGGCGATGCGCCCGTGCTGCCCAACGGCGCATCCATGACGGTGCGGTTTCTGGGCGGCACCAGAACGATTGCCGGCGGCTGCCTGCGGCTGGCGCAGCGCACGGACAGCGACATCGGCGGCTTCATCTGCGTGCCGGTGCGCAAGGGGCATTACAGGATGGTGTTCTGCCCTCCCGGCCCCGCCCATGACCCGCGGACCATAGAGCGCATCTACGATTTCTTCACGCAGCAGATCATGGCCAATCCAGGCGGCTGGTGGGCCAGCGACCTGCTGCCCGCCATGCCCAAAATTGCTGAGCCGAGGACAGAAACATGATTGCCGTCGTCATTCCGTGCTATCGCGTCACCCGGCACATTCTGGGCGTGATCGCGGCCATAGGTCCCGAGGTTGCGCGCATCTATGTCGTCGATGACGCCTGCCCCGAAGGCAGCGGCCGCCTGGTGCAGGAAAGCTGCACCGATCCACGCGTGCATATTCTTTGGCATGCGGAAAACCAGGGCGTGGGCGGGGCCGTGAAGACCGGCTACAGGCAGGCCGCCGAAGAAGGCATGGACATCGTCGTGAAGATCGATGGCGACGGCCAGATGGATCCGAAGCTGATTGCCCAGTTCGTCAAACCCATTTTGAATGGGGACGCGGACTACACCAAGGGCAACCGGTTCTACAACCTGGAGAAGATCCGCAACATGCCGGGCGTTCGGCTGTTCGGCAATGCGATGCTGTCCATGGTGGCGAAATTTTCCACCGGCTACTGGAACATCTTCGATGTCACCAATGGATATACCGCCATCCATGTCAAGCTGATCAACCATCTGCCGCTGCAGAAAATCAGCAACCGCTATTTTTTCGAGACCGATATGCTGTTCCGGCTGAACATCATTCGGGCCTGCGTCATGGACATCCCCATGAACGCGGTATATGCCGATGAAAAAAGCAATCTGAAAATCAAGGATATTTTCCTGGAGTTCACGGCAAAGCACATCAAGAACTCCGTGAAGAGAATCTTCTACAACTACTTCCTGCGCGACATGACGGCGGCGTCGCTCGAACTGCTGCTGGGAATTCTCTTTTTCGGATTCGGCATCTGCTATGGACTCACGCAGTGGGCGCATACGCTTTCCACGGGAACGCTGGCGCCTTCGGGCACCGTGATGCTCGCGGCCCTGCCGACCATCATGGGCCTGCAGATGCTGCTGGCCTTCGTGACCTTCGACGTCTCCAACGTGCCGTCGCGCGCGATTCAGCAGAATCTGTGACCGCGCGCTGCAGCGCGGTTGAACAAGCGGCAAGAAAAACCACCATGAGTCTGCAATCCATCATTCTTGCAATATTGACCGTGATCGGCCTGTCCACAGGCCAGATTCTTTTCAAGCTCGCGGCGCAGAATCTCCACGGCGACGGCTCCATCGTGATGCTGGCCTTGAGAAACACGCACCTGTGGATTGCACTGGTCGTCTACGGCATCTCCACGCTGTTCTGGATATTGCTGCTGCGCCAGGTTCCGCTCAAGCTCGCCTACCCTTTCGTGGGCTGCGCCTTCTTCATCGTGCCCGTGCTCGCGCACTTCTTTCTGGGTGAAAGCCTCAGCTGGCACAGCTTCGTCGGAGCGGTTCTGATTGCATCGGGAATCTACGTGTCCCTGCTGGGCAGCAACGCATGAGAATGTTTGACTCCCGCTTTTTCATCAAATACCTCATCATTCTCCTGCTGGCTGTCGGTGGCTCGTATTTCATCCCGCCCATGCAGTCGCCGGATGAGAACCAGCATATCGCCAAGGCCTATCTGGTTGCGCAAGGCGACTGGCTGCTGACCACTGCGCCGGGAAAGATGTCGGGCGGCTACGTGGATGACGGGCTGCGCGATTTCATCCAGGGACACATGCAGCTTTCCGGCCGCCCGGACTTCCGGCTGCCGCCGCAGGAAAAGCAGAGGCTCAGGAGTCTTGCCTGGAGCGGCGCAGAAAACCGTTCCTTCATGGAAATTCCGGGAACCGGCTTCTATCTGCCCTTGATCTATCTGCCGCATGCGATGGCGATCAAGGCCGGAGAGCTGGCCCAGCTATCCATTCACCACACCTATTACCTGACGCGAATTTTCGTCATGGCGATCGCCATCGCCCTGATGCTGATTGCATTCTCGCTGCACCGCCCCGGCACGCTGGCACTGGGCATCCTGCTGCTGCCCATGGGCGTCTTTCAACTGCTTTCGCCCACGCTGGACGGCATCACCACCAGCCTGAGCCTGCTGGCCGTGAGCCTGTTTCTCGGCTTCCAGTCAAAGCCCCAGCGCCCCGCAACGTTCTATCTGCTGGCCTGCCTGCTGATACTGATCGCGACCACGCGGATTCATCTGGCGCCGCTTTTGCTGCTGCTGTTCATCATTGGATGGCAGCAGAAGAATCGCAAGTACCTGGGCCTGGGTCTTTTCGCCTCCTGCTTCACGCTGTTCTGGATCGTCTTTTCCATCAAGACCACCGTGGACAACAGAATTCCGCGCGATATCTCGTCGCTGGAAGCGCTGCGGTATTACGTTATCCACCCTGTGGACTTCGCCCAGGTACTGTTCAATACCGTCACCAACAGCGAAATGATGTACTTCTACTTTCAGTCGTTCATCGGGAAACTGGGCTGGCTTGATACCAACCTGACCCTGTGGCATTACCCGGTCTTCGGTACATGCCTGATACTGTTTGCGCTGCTGAACGCATTTGCACCGTTCAACAAGGCAAACCACGCCATCGCACGATCTTCCCTGGCGGCCACGGCGCTGCTGTCGGTGCTGGCCATCTTCACCGCACTGCTCATTTCCTGGACGCCGCATCCCGCAACCATCGTGCACGGTATTCAGGGAAGATATTTCATTGTTCCCTTCCTGCTGCTGGCCTATGCGTTGCACGGCCTGTTCGACGTCCGGTCGCGCGCTTTCGCGCTGGCCGGTCAATTACTCCTGTGCGCATTCTTCGCGTTCAGCGCCTTCTCGCTGCTGAGCACGCTTCAGAGCCGATATTCCATCTTTTGATTCCATGATAGCCAGCATCATCGTCAACTATTTCGGCCACGGCCTCGTCCAGTCAGCCGCCGAGAGCCTGCTGCGCGACAGCCCCGGCATGGAAGTCATCGTTGTCGACAACAGCGTGGATGCAGATGAAAACCGGCGGTTGCGCCAGGTGCTGGACCCGCGCGTCAAGGTCATCACCAATGCCGGCAACACCGGCTTCGGCGCGGCCTGCAATACAGGCATTGCGAGCACGCAGGCGGAATTCATCATGCTGCTCAACCCCGACACCCAGGTGCTGCCGGGCTGCATGGCAAAGCTTCAGGCCGCCCTCGAGCGCATGCCCGAGCTGGCCGCCGTCAGTCCCGCCCAGCTGTGGGAGTCCTCGGGCCGCTTCCGCCTGCCTCCGGCCTGGCTGCCGACAGGAATCGAGATGTGGTGCATAGAGCAGGCATGGCGCAGCCACGCGGTCGCGGCAAGGATGTCGAACGCCTACCGCAATCTGGCCTTGCGCGTATGGCAGCCGGGCAGCGCGCAAGTCGTTGCCCAGCGCGCGCTTTCGGGCGGCGCGATGCTGCTGCGCCGCTCGGCAGCGCTGCAGGACGGCGGCGTGTTCGATCCGGCGTTTTTCATGTACTACGAGGATTCGGATCTGTGCTGGCGCCTCCAACGTGCGGGCTGGCAGTTGGGTATGGTGACCGATGCCTATGTGCTGCATGAATGGGAGCACACGTCGGCCAAGGTGGATTTCATGGAGAAATCCAAGCAGATCTATATCGACAAGCATTTCGCCGGGCGTGGCGCATGGCAGCAAAGAATGGCGCGCGGCATGCAGCGCCCTGCGCTGGCCGCGCCCCTGGCTTGCCAGGAACATGACAAGGCCTGCCCGGTGCTTGATGTGCCGGCTGCATGGCAAGGCGGCTGGCTGCTCGAGCTGAGCCCATCGGCCTTGCTCATTCCCGCGGTGGGCTGGCTGGGCAGCGGCCCCCAGGCCGAGATCCCCGCCCATCTGATCGCGCGCCTGGGCACAGGACCGCTCTATGCGCGCATCGGGCCCGACCGGCCTGTGACGCGCACGCCGCTGCCGGTGTTCCGGCTGGCCTGACGCTTACCTGAGCCAGCGGCGCAGGGCCCGCAGCGGGGCTGTGACGCGCCATGAAGTGGAGGCATGCAGCGCCTCGATCACCTGCAGTGCCTGCGTCAATTGCTGCTCATGCGCGCGCTGCTGCTGCTGCAAGGCTTCCTCCGACGCCAGCACCTGCTGCTGCAGCAGCTGAATTTCACGCTGTAGCCGCATATGTTCCTGCCGCTGCAACTCGCTTTCGCGCGCCTGCTGCAGCATTTGCTGCTGCATTTGCTGCTGATATCGCAGGATTTCCTGCTGATGCTGCTGGCTTTCCTGCTCCTGCTGCTGCTCTCGCCGCTCGCGCTGCAGTTCCAGCTGGGCGCTGTGCTCCTTCTGCGCCAGCAATGCCTGCTGCAGGTCTTCGGCATGGACGCTGGCGCTTTGCAACGCGGACTCGACCCAGCGGTCCAGGTACTGCACGGCAAGATTGCGGCTCGCCGGTGCGGGGTCGGTGCCGCTGTCCATCGCGGCCATGTCGTCGGCCGACAGATAGTGAAAGGCCTCCGCATAGCGCACTTCGCGCGGCAAGGTATAGGTTCTGTACGAGTTCAAGCCCTTGACGTGGCGTATGTAGTCCTGCTGCTGCAGCTGCGAGGCAAAGCTCTGCATGGCCTGCTCTTTCACCGCCCAGACGGAGGTGATGTCGAGCAGCAGATTGGTCTTCAAGGGGCTGCCTATCTCATAAAGCATCAGCCCCACATCGGCCTGCGCCCTGCGCCGCCACTGGTTGACGGCCGCCGCAGCAGCGCGTGCGCAAGCCTGGTGATCGGGGTGGATTTCCCAGGGCGATGGCGCAATCACCAGCTGGGGCTGGTGCTGCTCGAGCAGCGTCACCATATGCGCGATCAGGCTGCTCTCCTTGAGCAGCGCGCGGTCCTGGTAAGGGCCAAATGAGCTGTCGATGCCCGCGCCCAGATGGGCCAGCGCCCGGCGTGACTCCTCATGGCGCGTGACGCGGATCTGCTCGCGCTGCGCATCCGGCGCATAGCCGCCACCATCCGTGAGTATGTGCACATGCACCGGCACGGCCTGCCGGGCATACAGCGCCACGGCGCCGCCGCAACCGAATATCTCGTCGTCGGGATGGGGCGCCAACACCAGCACCTTGCGCGCAGCAGGCAGCGCGCCCGGCTGGGTGGGGGCAAACCAGGTCTCCATTTCGTCTCCTCGCTATGCGGCCTATCTGTTGCGTACGCGTCTCACGTAGTAGGCGAACTTTCTCAACGGATGGTACAGCCAGCGCAGACTGGGAACCTGCAAAATGAACTTGCGCACCTGCTTTGCAGGAATCAAGGTCACGTAGATGTCGCGCGACAACTGCTGCGCCGCAGACAGCACTTCGACCGGGCTGATGTCGGCACGCAGCTGGGCATGCTTTTCCTGGGCCTTGGCATAGTAGTCATCGAGCATCTTCTGCCGCCCCACGGCCATCTCCGCCTTGGCCGGCACGCGGTACAGCGACGTGACCTTGTGCACCATCTCGAAATCGTGGTGCAAGGAGTAACGCACCCAGAGATTCCAGTCCTCCAGATTCTCCAGGTCGGGATCGAAGCCGCCGTATTGCTCGAACAGCGAACGCTTGAACAGCACGGTCTGGATGGGCAGATAGTTGTGGTGCCACATGACGTAGCGGTTGAACTGCTGGCGATAGAGCAGGCTGTGCTCGATTTCGCGGTAGATCCACGGCTCGGCGCTGATCACTTCGGTGCGCACCTGGTAGGCCAGCGAATAGACGGCGCCCAGTTCGGGGCGCTTTTGCCATGCATCCACGAGCACTTCGAGATGGTCGGCGTAGAACAGGTCGTCATCGTCCAGAAAGCACAGCAGCTCGCCGCGCGCCGCTGCCAGCGCGGCATTGCCCGCGGCGCAGCGCCCCATCTTGGGCAAGGGCAGATAGGTCACTTCCGACAGCACGCCATAGCCACGGACTTCGTCCATGAAAGCCTGGGCCGTGTTGCCGCCGTCCTCGACCACGACCAGCTGGATGTTGGAATAGGTCTGCGCCGCGACCGAGGCCACGGCCTCTGCCAGGCGGCCGGTCTTGCCGGGCGTGGTGCGGGTCAGCACGCTGACCAGCGGCTTGGGCTCGTCGCCGGTTTTCTCGGGATAGGCGTGGAACGAGCCTTCGCGCGGCATTTCGTAGTCCCACAGGCGGAACGGGAACGGCTGGTGGCTCTTGCGGCGTGTGCGCAGAAACACGGGCGCGGAACGCAGCAGCTTGAGGCCGTTCTTCAGCAAGCCCCGGCGCTGGCCTGGAAAGGACTGCGGCACGGCCAGCAGCCCCAGGTACATGATCGCACCGCCAATGACCTGATGGCGGCTGCCGTAGCGGCAGCGCAGCAGCACGTTTGCATAGGTGCTGCCCAGGAACTGCATGGGTTTGACCTGCGCAGCTTCCTCATAGGTGTAATGCCATACCGTGGCCTTGGGCACGTAGCGTAGACGGTAGCCGTTGTCGCGCAGACGATAGGAAAGCTCCACATCCTCGCCATACATGAACAGCAGCGGCTCGTAACCGCCCACCTTGCGCATCGCCTCGGTACGGAACAGCGCGCAGGCGCTCGAACACCAGAGCACATCGCCGTTGACCGGGTTGTAGTGCTTGGGATGCTCGTACGGTTTCTGGCGGCATTCCCATTGAGCGACATCCGGGCCGTCGGCGCAGGCCTGTATCAGCAGCTCCACCAGCGTGTCGGGCTCGAACTCCAGATCGACATTCGTCACCAGAAAAAACGGGCTCTGCGCTTTCGCCAGATTGGCGTTGTGCCCTTTGCCAAAGCCGACGTTGGCGCCGGCTTCCACGGAAATTTCCAGATAGTTGTGCTGCTGCTCCTGCTGGAAGTTCTGCAGCCAGGCAATGCTTCCATCCGTCGAACCATTGTCACGAACAAGGAGCCGAATCTGCTTCAGTGGGATGCGCTGCGAAGCCAGGCTATCAAAGAATTTCGCCAGCCACTTGAACGAGTTGTAAGTGACGATGGAGATATCCAGCGATACATCCGACAAATTTTCGAAAGATAGCTCTTGCCGAAGACTTAATGATTGCGGACTATTCATGAATTTGTTTTTCGACGAATCAATTAAATCAAAGCTTCTGGAAATCCATCGGCGTCGGCCACGACATGCGTCGGGCGAGTGGGCGCCACCAGTGCTTTCAGTCTGACTATTGGGTTGCCTTCAGCCATGACTGTACCGGCGTCGGATGCCGCGCAATGCCTGCGCGCCATCCACTGAGCGCTGTATCCTAGCGCAGGACGAACCCTGCACATTAAGTTACAGCAGAAACGCACTGCTGCAATGGAGCTTGCGGGCAGCGCGCCCAAGTGGCCACCGACCACTTGTCGCTCAAACTTCATGCATTGGCCATCACAGCCGAGTCGCCCAGGTGCCACACGCGGCGCGCGCAGCGATTGCAGTCACCATGAGCATTCAGCCACCGTCGGGTGCGCCGGCCACACAACGCCACGCGAGAAAATCAGGGAAAAATGAAGGAGGCAGAGGATTCGCCCCGAAGCCTTTGAGCCCCGGGGCGGTGGCGAATGGAACTTATGCGCCTTCCCAGCGCTTGAGCACCAGACTTGCATTGGTACCGCCAAAGCCGAAGCTGTTGGACAGAACCTGGCGCAGTGGGGCGTCGCGCGTCACGGTCACCAGCGGCATGCCTTCGACCGCGGGGTCGGGCGTCTCGACGTTGGCCGAGCCCGCGATGAAGCCCTTGTTGAGCATCAGCAGGCAGTAGATCGCTTCCTGCACGCCGGTCGCGCCCAGCGAATGGCCGGTCAGCGACTTGGTCGACGAGAACGGCGGAATGTTCTCGCCGAACACTTCGCGGATGGCGCGCAGTTCGGGCACATCACCGACCGGCGTCGAAGTGCCGTGGGTGTTGATGTAGTCGATGGGGCCGTCCAGGCCTTCGATGGCCTGGCGCATGCAGGCAATGGCGCCGTCGCCCGAAGGCGCAACCATGTCTTCGCCGTCCGACGTGGCGCCGAAGCCCACGACTTCGCCGAGGATGTTGGCGCCGCGCGCCAGCGCATGCTCCAGGCTTTCGAGCACCACGGCGCCACCGCCGCCGGCGATCACGAAACCGTCGCGATTGGCGTCATAGGCGCGCGCGGCCTTCTCGGGCGTGGCGTTGTACTTGCTGGACATCGCGCCCATGCCGTCGAACAGCAGCGACATGCCCCAGGACAGCTCTTCGCCGCCGCCGGCAAACATCACGTCCTGCATGCCCCAGGCGATCTGCTGGGCCGCGGAGCCGATGCAGTGCGCCGAAGTCGAGCAGGCCGAGGTGATCGAGTAGTTGATGCCCTTGATGCCGAAATTCGTCGACAGGCAGGCCGAGACCGTGGAGCTCATGCAACGCGTGACCTGGTAGGGGCCGACGCGGCGAATGCCTTTTTCGCGCAGCGTGTCCGCGGCTTCGATCTGGTTCGCGGGCGAACCTCCGCCCGAACCCATGATCAGGCCGGTGCGCGGATGGGAAACCTGCTCGGGTGTGAGTCCGGCCTCGGCGATGGCCTGGGTCAGCGCTATTTGCGCATACGCCGCGGCATCGCCCATGAAACGCAGCTGCTTGCGGTCGATCAATGCCTCGACATCAATTTGCGGAATGCCGGCCACCTGGCTGCGCATGCCCAGTTCGGTGAATTCGGGCATGGCCCGTATGCCCGAACGGCTCTCGCGCAGCGAGGCCTCGACCGTTGCATTGTCGTTACCGATGCACGAGACAATGCCCGTGCCCGTAATCACAACCCGACGCTTCATTCTGCGGATCCTTCGGTTTTGCCCTCACGCATGAACAAACCCACGCGCAGGTCGGTTGCCGTATAGATGAGCTTGCCGTCGGCCAGCAGGCGTGCGTCGCCGATGGCCATGTTGAGTTTGCGCTTGATCAGGCGCTTGATGTCGATTTCGTAGGTCACCAACTTGACGTCGGGGCCCACTTCGCCGGTGAACTTGACTTCGCCGGCGCCGAGCGCACGGCCGCGACCGGGCAATTGCAGCCAGGTCAGGTAAAAGCCTATCAGTTGCCACATGGCGTCGAGGCCCAGGCAGCCCGGCATCACCGGATCGCCCTGGAAATGGCATTTGAAGAACCACAGGTCGGGGTTCACGTCGAGCTCGGCCACGATCTTGCCCAGACCATGCTCGCCGCCTTCGCTGGCGATGTGCGTGATGCGATCGAACATCAGCATGGGAGGCAAAGGCAGGCGCCCGGAATCAGGAGTGAACAGCTTGCCCTCGCCGGAGGCGATCAGTTGCTGGTAGGAAAAGGAATCGGCCATTGTCAAACTTGCTCCACAGCGGTGCACTCACCGCTTCGTTGTCGCGTGATTCGCAGCATTTCGCATGCGCCACAGGCGCGCATTATCCGGCCCACGGCGCTGCCGTATAACCGCAAAGACCCTGCAAATGCAAAAGAACACAGAAACTTCAAAAGACGACAGTCTACTTGCCCTGGCTGACCGTTCGCTGTCGCCAGGCCGCATAGGCCACTGCCAGCGCGGCCAACAGCCATAACGGCAGCTGCCCGGCCCAGCGCACCCAGCCGGCGAACGGCGTGATTCCGTCGCGCCCCTGGACGCTGCCCGTCAGCACGCCGCGCACATGTGGCGCGAGCGCCTGGGTCACGGCGCCATGGTGGTCGATGATCACCGTGGCGCCGGTATTCGTGGCGCGCAGCATGGGCCGCTCGAACTCGAGCGAACGCATGCGGCTGATCGCCAGATGCTGGTCGATGGCGACGCTGTCGCCGAACCAGCCGATATTGCTCACATTGACGAAGATCGTCGGCGCCGTGGCCGGATCGCGAAACCGCAGTCCGATTTCCTCGCCGAACAGATCCTCGTAGCAGATATTGGGCGCCAGCCGCTGGCCCGCCCAGTCCATCGACGCCTGGGCCAGACCGCCGCGATTGAAGTCGCCCAGCGGAATGTTCATCATTTCGGTGAACCAGCGGAACAGCGGCGGAATGAACTCGCCGAACGGCACCAGATGGTGCTTGTCATAGCGGTAGACCGGCGCCTGGCCCGGCAGCAGGCCGATCACGGCATTGGCATAGCCTTCGACCGGATTGCCCAGCGGAATGCCGATCAGCGCGGCCTGCGGACCCTGGCTGAAATGCTGCTGCAGTAGCTGCATGTAGTCGAGCGGCAGCTGCTGGGGCAGCAGCGGAATCGCGGTTTCGGGCGCGACCACCAGCTGGGCATCGGTGCTGCGCAGCGCGCTCGAATACCACTCGAGCGCCAGCGGCACGCCGCTGCCGGGCTCGAATTTCTCATCCTGGGGAATATTGCCCTGCAACAGCGCCACGCTGATCGCGCCAGGTTGCGCGGCCGGGGCCTGGGCCAGGCAGGCGCGCAGCGCGCAGTCACGCTGCCAGAACAGGCCGGCGAGCAGCGCCGCGCCGCCCAGCGCCAGCGCCCAGGTACGCGCCTGGCGCAGATGCACGGCCCGCAGACCCGCGAGCCCATAGGCCAGCGCGGCCGCGACCGCGCCCGTGCCGTAGACGCCCAGCCAGCGCGGCAGCACCGACAGCGGCCCGTCGACATGGGCGTAGCCGCCCGCCCCCCAGGGAAAGCCGGTAAAAAGACTGCCGCGTGCCAGCTCGGCCAGCGTCCAGCAGGCGGCGAACAGCAGCGCCGAGGCCAGCGCTCCAGATGGTTTGAAACGCGTGAAAGCCCAGGCCGCGAGCGCGTAATAGCTGCCCAGAAAGGCTGCCAGCCCGAGCACGGCCAGCACCGCCAGCGGCGCGGGCAGGCCGCCGTAGGTGTGCATGGAAATGAACAGCCACCAGAACGTCGCCGCGAGCCAGCTGGTCGCGAAGACGAAGCCCAGCGCCGCGGCGCGGCGTGGAGTCGCGCTGGCACGCAGGCCATGGGCCAGCAGCGCCAGCGAGACGATTTGCAGCCACCACAGCGGCTTGCCGCCAACGGGCCAGGCAATGGACAGCGCCTGGGCCAGGCCCGCTGCGGCCATGACAGCCGCTCGCAGCCAGATGGCCGCGCGGCCGGGCAAGGACAAAGCCATGGAGATGTTCAGTTGCTGACCAGGCTGTCGGGTGCATGCTCGCGCACCACGCGGAACCAGCGCACGGCGCCGCCCTTGGTGTGCAGCACGGTGAAGCCCAGGCCCTTCATCTGCAGGTATTCGCCACGCTTGGGCACATGGCCCATTTCATGCGCGATCAGCCCGCCTATGGTCTCGAAATCGTCTTCAGGATCGGTGGCCTGCAGCACCACATCGAAAGCTTCGGCGACGCGCTCGACCGAGGTATCGCCCGAAACGCGGTAGCTGTTGTCGGCCAGCGCGAAGATGTCGCCTTCGTCTTCGGGGATATCGAATTCGTCCTCGATCTCGCCGACGATTTCCTCGAGCACATCCTCGATCGTGACCAGCCCGGCGACACGGCCGAACTCATCGATGACGACCGCCAGATGGCTGCGGTTGCCGCGGAACTCGCGCAGCAGATCGTGCAGCCCCTTGCTCTCGGGAATGAACACCGCGGGCCGCAGCAGCGCGCGCAGATTCAGTTCGGGAGCGCGCTGGAGCTTGAGGAGGTCCTTGGCCAGCAGAATGCCGATGATGTTTTCGCGCTCGCCCTGGTAAACAGGAAAGCGCGAATGGGCGGTGGTGATGACCTGGTGCAGGATGACATCGAACGGATCGTCGATGTTGATCAGGTCCATGCGGGTCGAGGCGACCATCACGTCGCCGGCCGTCATGTCGGCCATGCGGATCACGCGTTCGAGCATCACGCGGGAATCGGCGCCAATGACTTGATTGTCTTCGGCTTCCGCCAGGGTTTCGATCAATTCATCGGCCGACTCGGGAGCGGGATGGATGAATTCAGCGACTTTTTGCAGAAAACTGCGCTTGTCTTCCTTTTCGGAAGAACGAGCAGAATGCGGGTCTGACACTGTCTTGGAATGCAGGACGTGCGGTAGTGGAACAAGCTGCAAGGATAGCGGATTGCCTGCACCTGGGGTGTGGCATTTGCGAGAAATCCCCGTGGCGCCCTGGCCCTCTGCGCAGCGGGGCCCGCTGTTGCGGCGCATGGCCGGCGTTATGCCCCGGCCTTGTGGCGGCCTTCGCGCATGCCCTGGCGAATCTCCTGCATGCCCGCCAGAAAGCTCCAGAACTGCCTGGCCTGCTTCTTGAGCTGGTAGTCGACTTCGGCGAACTGCTCGTTGACCATCTGCTCCATGTGCGTGTCTATGCCCGCGGGCGGCAGCTGCAGATAGGCTTCGGATTCGGAGCCGTCGCGCGTGACCACGGCGCCGGCCTTGCGTGCGATCTTGAGCATCGCGGTGTTCTCGGACAGCGCATGGATGAACATCATGCTCACGCCACGGGTGCGCGCATGCACGATCGCATGGTCGAACAGGCGCTTGCCCAGACCCTTGCCGCGTGCCTGCTTGAGCACGGACACGCCGAACTCGGCGCAGCTCTGGTACTCAGGATGGGGAGCGTAGGCGACATGGGCCATGGCGATCAGCTCGAGACGCCGGTTGTAGATGCCGAAAAGCTGGTCGCGCTCGAAATCGAGCTGCTGCACATAGCGCAGCACCTGCTCGTCGCTGGCCGCATAGCCGAAACGCAGATAGCGGTCGGCGGTGTCGAGCTTGAGCAAATGGCGGCCCACGCTGTTGCGGTGGCGCGCACTCAAGGTACGGATAGGAACCATGGCAGGACGGCACGAGGCGATGAAGCGGATTGATGGACTGGTCACCGGACGCAGCATGTGCTTGCCCGCGCGCCAGGAAGACTTCAACCAGTCAATAGAAACGTTCATGCTTCGAATATAGGGGATTACCCTAGATTCTTCAAGAAGAATGCTGCAGTGCAACATGGGAACGATGCAAGCTTGCAACGCTTTCATGCGCCAGCGGTTTGAGAGTTAGCCGTTCATCCTGCGACGCGGCCGCCCGGGTTCGGGACGCATGGGAAACCGTTCGTGGTGAGCTTGTCGCACCATGAACGCCCGTCTTCATGCCAGGAGAACCGGTTGTTCATCCTTTGACGCGGCTCGCCAGGCGGCCTCGGGATGCATGGGAAACCGTTCGTGGTGAGCTTGTCGAACCATGAATGCCCGTCTTCATGCCTGGAGAACTGGTTGTTCATACCTTTGACGCGGCTCGCCAGGCGGCCTCGGGATGCATGGGAAACCGTTCGTGGTG
>NZ_JAVWWA010000007.1:20684-48624 GCF_036666375.1 Comamonas sp.
AGGCGGCCTCGGGATGCATGGGAAACCGTTCGTGGTGAGCTTGTCGAACCATGAACGCGCGTCTTCATGCCTGGAAAACAGGTCGTTCATCCTTTGACGCGGCTCGCCAGGCGGGCTCGGGACGCATGGAAACCGTTCGTGGTGAGCTTGTCGAACCATGAACGCCCGTCTTCATGCCTGGAGAACTGGTTGTCCATCCTTTGACGCAGCCCGGCAGATGAGCACGACCGGGAAAACAGATGCCGACTAAACCGGCACCGCCGTTGTCGCCTTGACCCGGTCCAGCACAAAGCTGGTCTTGCAGTCCTGCACACTGGGGTGCTTGAGCAGCGTTTCCATGATGAAGCGGCTGTAATGCGCCATGTCGCTGACCACGACGCGCAGCAGATAATCCATTTCGCCGGTCAGCGACGCGCATTCGACGACTTCGGGCCAGGTCTGCACGCTTGCGCGAAACACGTCCATGGGATTGCGCTTGCTGGTCTCGGTGTATTTCTCGAGGCGCACGTTGAGGTAGGCGGTCAGGCCCAGGCCCACGGTCTCGGGGCGCACCAATGCGACATAGCGGTCGATCACGCCCGCTTCTTCGAGCCGCTTGACGCGGCGCAGCACGGCGCTGGGCGAAAGCCCGACCTGCTCGCCGATGACGTCATAGGTTTCCCGGCCGTTTTCCTGCAGGCGCCGGAGAATGGCCCGGTCCAGCTTGTCGATTGCTTGCGTTGCGCTCATGGCGGGGATTCTACGGACATGGGCCAAAACACCCAGGGCTTCGCCGAGTCACCCTTGAAAACTGCATGAAATGGGCTTTTTTTGCATTTTTCATGCGGGCCCGGCGCGCGCATGACCGAAGCCGACTTCGCTGCGCTCTACACCCCGCTGTGTGCGCTGCCCGAGTTGGCCGCCGGCGGGCAGCCGACCTGGGCGCGCTGCACCAGCGCCACGCATTCCTGCATCAGCTGCGGATCGAACACCAGCTGCACATGCGCCTGGTCGACGATCAGCCGGTTGTCGGCGCCGGGATAGGTGGCGGCGAGCGCGGGCATGATCAGGTTGTCGCAGTTCGAATACCAGCAGGTCATGTGCGCGGCCAGCGCCTGCGGCTCGCGCGCGAAGAGCGCGCGCAGCCAGTCGCTGTCCAGGCGCATCTGCCGGCCGTTGGGCGTGCGGCTGAAATTCGCGATCCAGGTGCCGCGGTGGGGCGTGGCCAGCGTGATCACTCGCGCCACCAGCGCCTGCAGCCGCCGCGCGGCCTGCGCTTCGGTCACGCCTTCGCCGACCATGGCCCCCCGGCTGCGCAGCCAGGCGCGTATCACCAGACCTCCCATGCTGTGGCCTATCAGCACCGGCGCGTGGCCGGTGGCCTGCGCCATGCGGCGCACGGCGGCGTCCAGATCGGGCACGCATTCGTCTATCGATCCCCAGGCGGGCTCGAGCGTCACGGCAATGCAGGGAATGTCGTGCGCCGCAAGCATGCGCTGCCAGGGCTGCCAGAAAGCGCGGTTGCAAAGATAGCCATGCACCAGCACCACCCCCACCGCGCGGGCGCCGAGGTCATCGGCCAGCGCCTGCGTGCGAAACGGCTGGCGCCAGCCGAAGATGCGATAGGCACAGCCGACTTCGGCGAGATAGGCGCGCAGCATCGCGCGCGCCGACACGGGCGGCAGCGCCCCCATGGCGCCGCGCGGTGCGAGCAGCAGGCAGACGAATTGCGTTCCTATGCTCCACGCGGGAAACAGCAGCAGCGCCAGCACCCCGCCCAGCGCCAGCACGGGCGAGCGCGGCCATGACCACCAGAGCCAGGCCAGCGCCAGAATCCATCCGCCCAAAATCGCGGCCCGCTGCCAGCGCGCATTCATGCCTTGGTCCTTGTCATGGCCCAGGTTTACCATGTCCTGACGCACTTGCCTGTCGGCGCAGCGCCCGCTGTCCTTCTCGGGACAATCCCTAGGACAAGCCCGGGGGACAGTCTGGGCTGACGGCGACAGAATGGACAGACCACACCGCGGCCTGCCGGGCCAGGTGATTCTTCAGACATTCAAGGCTGTACTCGCATGGATCCTCTCTGGCTGCAGAACTATCCCGCTGGCGTTCCTCACGATGTCGATCCCGGCGCCTACCGCTCGGTGGCGCAGCTGATCGAGGAATCGCTCAAGAAGAATGCCGATCAGCCGTTTTCGGTCTGCATGGACCGCTGGATGCATTACCGCGATCTCGACCTGCTGTCGCAACGCCTGGGAGCGTGGTTGCAAGGCCTGGGGCTGGAGCCCGGTGCGCGCGTGGCGATCATGCTGCCCAACGTGCCGCAGTTCGCCGTGACCATGGCCGCGGTGCTGCGCGCGGGTTATACCTGCGTCAATGTCAACCCGCTCTACACGGCGCGCGAGCTCGAGCACCAGCTCAAGGACTCGGGCGCGAGCGCCATCGTGATCCTGGAGAACTTCGCGCATACGCTGGGCAGCGTGCTCGAGCGCACGCCCATACAGCAGATCTGCATCACTTCGCTGGGCGATCTGCTGGGCCCGATCTACGGCCGCTGGATACGCTTTGCCGCGCGCCATCTCGCCAAGATGGTGCCGCCCTACACCCTGGCGCTCACGGGCGGCCGCCAGGTCACGACCTTTCCCGACGCGCTGGCACTGGGCGCGCAGCGCACGCTGCGCCCCAGCCCGGCCACGCTGGACTCGATTGCGTTCCTGCAATACACAGGCGGCACCACGGGCCTGTCCAAGGGCGCGATCCTGACGCACCGCAACATCATCGCCGCGACGCTGCAGGCCGAGGCCTGGTTCGCGCCCGCGCTGTCCAGCCTGCCCGACCGGCGCAACCTGCACAGCATCGCGGCGCTGCCGCTCTACCATATCTTCGCGCTCACGCTGTGCCTGCTGGCCATACGCCAGGGCTCGAGCCTGAGCCTGATTCCCAACCCGCGTGACATAGGAAAATTCGTCGGCGTGCTGAAGAAACGCCCGTTCCATCTGCTGCCCGGCGTGAACACGCTGTTCAATGCGCTGCTGCAGAACCCGCAGTTCCGCGCGCTCGATTTCTCCAGCCTGTGCCTGACCCAGGCCGGCGGCATGGCGGCCTCCGAGGGCACGGCGCGCGAGTGGAAGAAAGTCACGGGCAGCACCATGATCGAAGGCTGGGGCATGAGCGAGACCTGCGCCATAGGCACCAACAACCCGGTCACCAACCCCGAGTACACCGGCAACATCGGCCTGCCGCTGCCCGGCATCTCGATCGCCATCAAGGACGAGAACGGCCAGAACCTGCCGCTGGGCCTGCCCGGCGAACTGTGCATCCAGGGCCCGAACGTGATGACCGGCTACTACAACCAGCCGCAGGAAACCGCGCGGGCCTTCACCGACGACGGCTATCTGCGCACCGGCGACGTGGGCCAGATGGATGCCCAGGGCAATGTGCGCCTCATCGACCGCAAGAAGGACATGATCCTGGTCAGCGGCTTCAACGTCTACCCGAACGAACTCGAGAACGTGGTCTCGCTGTGCCCGCATGTGGTCGAATGCGCGGCCATAGGCGTGCCCGACGAAAAGCAGGGCGAGGCCATCAAGCTGTTCGTCGTGCGCAGCAGCGAGGCGCTCGACGAAGACGCATTGCAGCGCTATTGCAGCGAAAACCTCACGGGTTACAAGCGTCCCAAGTACATAGAGTTCCGCGACGCCCTGCCCAAGACCAATGTCGGCAAGATACTGCGGCGCGAACTGCGCAGCCCGCAGTGAGCCGCGCCCCTGCCGCCGGCACGCTGTGGCCGGAGATGACCGTGCTGGAGCGCGGCTGGCTGTCGGCGAACAGCGTGCTGTTCACCGGGAGCGACGGCGCCGCGCTGGTCGACACCGGCTACTGCATCCATGCCGAGCAGACCGTCGAGCTGGTGCGCTCGGCGCTGGGCCGGGAGCCGCTGGCGCGCATCCTCAACACCCATCTGCACAGCGACCACTGCGGCGGCAACGCCGCGCTGCAGGCGGCCTGGCCGGAAGTGCACACCGCAATCGCGCCGGGCCAGGCGGCCCAGGTGCGCGACTGGGATGCGCAGGCGCTGGGCTATGTGCCCACGGGCCAGCAATGCCCGCGCTTTCGCATCGACGGCACGCTGGCGCCGGGCGGCGAAGTCTCCCTGGGCGGGCGGCCCTGGCAGATCCACGCCGCGCCCGGCCATGACTCGCATTCGGTGGTGCTGTTCGAGCCCGCGGCAAGGCTGCTGATTTCGGCCGATGCGCTGTGGGAAAAAGGCTTTGGCGTGGTGTTTCCCGAACTCGACGGCGAAGATGCGTTTGCCGAAGTCGGCGCGACGCTGGACCTGATAGAGCAGCTCGCGCCGCTGACCGTCATTCCGGGCCACGGCCCCATCTTTCGCGATGTGAGCAGCGCACTGGTCGCGGCGCGCGCGCGGCTTGCGGGCTTTGTGCAGTCGCCGCTGCGCCATGCGCGCCATGCGGCCAAGGTGCTGATCAAGTTCAAGCTGCTCGAATGGCAGCGCATCGACGCGGATGCGCTGCAGGCCTGGACCGAAGCCACGCCCTATCTGGTGCAGCTGCATGCGCGGCATTTTGCCCAGTCGACACCCGCAGACTGGACGACAGCGCTGGTCGATGAGCTGGTCGCCGTGGGCGCGGCCCGGCGCGAGGCCGGGCAGCTGTACAACGCCTGAGGCGCAAGCCTCAGGCGTTTGCTCAGGGCAGATCCTTGAGCGGCTCGGGCTCGTTGGTGGGACGCGGACCCACGGTGCCCAGGCGCGCCTTGAGCGACTGGGGCTGGCCCGTGATCAGCGCCGCATAGGCCGTGGTGTTGGCCAGCACCTTCTTCACGTAGTCGCGCGTCTCGGTGAACGGCACGTTCTCGGCCCAGATCGCGGCGTCGAGCACCGGACCGTTGCGCCATACGCGCGGACGGCCCGGGCCGGCGTTGTAGCCGGCCGCGGCCATGGCCATCGAGCCATCGAAATCGTCGAGCGCGAGCTTCAGATAAGCCGTGCCTATGGTGATGTTGACTTCGCGGTCGTTGATCATGCCCGGAGTGAAGTCGCTCATGCCGATCTTGCGCGCGGTCCAGCGCGCGGTCGCGGGCATGACCTGCATCAGGCCCGAAGCGCCCACGCCCGAGCGCGCGTCCATGATGAAGCGGCTTTCCTGGCGTATCAGGCCGTAGACATAGGCCGGATCGAGGCCGATCATGCGCGAGCGCGCAATCACGGTGTCGTGGAACGGCATGGGATAGCGCTGGTTCCAGTTGACTTCGCTGCGCGTGCGCTCGCTGGTGTTGATGCAGCGGTCCCAGATTTCACGCTGGCAGGCAAGGTCGGCCGCGGCCAGCAGCGCGCGCTCGTCCATGCCGCCCGGCGTATGCAGGTTGGTCGCGTAGTTCCATTCGCGCACGCCTTCGCTGCGCAGTCCCAGCTGGATGGCCTGCAGACCGCGCTGCAGGCTGGGGTTGGCCAGCGCCGCGGCCTTTTCCTGCGCCGTGAGGGGCGCGGGCGCCGCGGGCACGGTCACGCGCTGGCCCAGCTCCTCGAGCGCCAGCTGCTCGTAGAAGCCGCCCGATCCCGCAATGCCTTCGAACAGCTGGCGCGCCTGCGCGCGCTCGGCGTCGCCGCCATGCGGCGCCAGCAGCGCCTTGGCCTTCCAGTAGACCCAGGTGCTGTCGGCCTGGCCCTGGGGGCTCATGGCATCGATGGCGCGCGTCACCTGGCGCCACTGGCTGGCGCGCAAGGCGGTGCGCACCTTCCAGCCCAGCAGTTCGTCGTTGAGGTCCTGGTCCTTGCGCACATTGGCGAAATAAGTCTGCGCTTCGGGCTGCAGCTTGAATGCCGCCTGCTTGCCTATGGCCGCCCAGGCCCAGTTGCGTTCCTCGGCCGAGAGCTGGCCGCTCCAGCGGCCTTCGAGCTGGGCCGCGGCCTGGGCCGGATCATTGGCCGCCAGGCGTATCAGGGCCAGCAGCCCCAGTTCCTGGCGTACCTGGCCGCGCGCCACGCGCGGACCCGTGAGGAATTTGATGGGCGAGGCAAACAGTTCGTTGACCAGCGGCGCCGACTCGGGCGCGACCAGTTGCACCGCATCGCGCACCGCGCGCTGGCGGTTGGCGTCGGCCGCGAGCCGCGCCTTGCGCCAGATGTCGCTGGCCGGCATCTGCTTGGCCGCATAGAAAGTCGCCGCTGCATTGGTGCAGGCGTCCTCGGCGTCGCGCTGCGCGTACCAGAGGTCGCGCGCTTCCTGCGCCTGCGCCTCGCCCGTACGGCCTTCGATCTGGGCAATGGTCAGCGCATAGCAGCGCACCGCGCGGTCGTCCTGCATGCGGTAGCCCGGCAGCAACTGCGCGAATTGCGCCCAGTCGCGGCGCTGGCCCAGCAGCAGCAGCCAGTCGTTGCGCAGCCGGTCTTCCTGGTAGGTGCCGGCCCAGCGCTTGAGGAACGATTGCACCTCGTCGGGCTGCGCCTGGTCCAGCCGCAGACGCAGCTCCCAATAGGCACCCCAGGGCTCGAGCCCATGGCCGCGCACCGCGGGCAACAACTGTGCGAGCTGATTGCGGTCGCCTTTGCGGTAGGCTTGCTGCATTGCGAGCAACGCATCGTCACCACGGATTTGCGCCACCACCAGCGGCGAGGCTGTGGTCCAGAGGGTTGCCGCGAGAAGCGGTGTCAGAATCTTGTGCCAGTGCATGGAGGATTATGTGATGGACAAAGCAGCCTTACGGCGCGCATTGATCGAACAGCGGTTGAACCTTACGGATCGACTGGACCGCGCGGACCTGTTGCAACAGGTGATGCGATTTTGGCTCATTGATCGGCCTGATACCGTGATTGGCGCCTATTGGCCCATCAAAGGAGAGTTTGACCCCCTGCCCGCCCTGCACCGCTGGAAGGAAGACGGCGAGCTGCAGCGCGGCGGCCAGCGCCGGCGCATAGGGCTGCCGGTAATCGACAAGGTGCACAAGACGCTGAGCTTTCACCTCTGGTATCCGGGCTGCCCGATGGAAGAGGACGCCTACGGCATTCCCAAGCCCAAGGACACCGAGGTGGTCGTGCCCACGCTGCTGTTCGTGCCCTGCGTGGGCTATGCGCCCGGCGGCTACCGGCTGGGCTATGGCGGCGGTTTCTACGACCGCACGCTGGCCACGCTCACGCCGCGCCCGTTCACCGTGGGCCTGGGCTTCACCTGCGGCTACCTCGACGACTTCGTGCCCGAGCCGCATGACCTGCCGCTGGACGCCATCCTCAACGACAACGGCGTGGTCTGGCCCCAGGCCGAGCGACCGCGGCGCTAGCTTTTCCAGCGCGCCCAGCCCTTGGCGCGCAGATCGCAGGCCGGGCAGCTGCCGCAGCCATAGCCCCAGTCGTGCAGCGTGTCGCGCGTGCCCTGGTAGCAGGTGTGGGTGTCCTTGACGATGATGTCGACCAGCGGCTGGCCGCCCAGGTCCTGGGCCATCTGCCAGGTCTGGGCCTTGTCTATCCACATCAGCGGCGTGGCGATGCGCAGGCGGCGCTCCAGGCCCAGGTTCAGCGCGACCTGCAAGGCCTTCATGGTGTCGTCGCGGCAATCGGGATAGCCCGAGAAATCGGTCTCGCAGACGCCGGTGACGATCACCTGCAGCCCGCGCCGGTAGGCCAGCGCGCCGGCGAGCGTGAGGAACAGCAGGTTGCGCCCTGGCACAAAGGTGTTGGGCAGGCCGTCGGCCTGCATCGCGAAGGCCACGTCGTCGGTCAGGGACGAGCCGCCGATCTGCTGCAGCACGTCGAGCGACAGCATGTGGTCGTCGCCCAGGCGCGGCGCCCATTGCGGGAACTGGCGGCGAATCTCGGCGAGCACGTTCTGGCGCGCATCGAGCTCGACATGGTGGCGCTGGCCGTAGTCGAAACCCAGGGTTTCGACGCGTTCATAACGCGAAAGAGCATCGGCCAGACAGGTGGTGGAGTCCTGTCCACCGGAGAAAAGGACCAGGGCGGTTGTATGCATGGCGGGCATTAAAGCACTGCACGCCTGCAAGGCGATACAGGGAGAAACAGTTTCTTACCGCTTTACAGGGCTTCGCCAGCGTTCGCACGGTTTTTCGCACCGATTTGCGGCCAAAGCCACGCCCTCCCCATGACAAGCCGCACAACTGCCGCTAGCATGGGCGCACACCCGGCCACCCTGGTCTTACGACCTGACAGGAGTCAGCATGCTTGCGCTCTACATCGGCAACAAGAATTACTCATCGTGGTCCATGCGTCCCTGGGTGCTGATGCGCCAGGCCGGAATCGCGTTCGAGGAAGTCAAGGTGCGCTTCGACAGCTTCTCGCTGCAATCCGAGTTCAAGCAGCGCCTGCATGCGGTCTCGCCCGCGGGCAAGGTGCCGGTGCTGGTCGACGGCGACCTGGCCATCTGGGACAGCCTGGCAATCTCCGAATACCTGGCCGAACAATACCCCGACAAGCACCTGTGGCCGCTGCTCGCGCCCGACCGGGCGCATGCGCGCAGCATCTGCGCCGAAATGCACGGCGGCTTTCCCGAACTGCGCACGCACTGCCCGCTCAACGTCGAGGCCCATCTGCCCGCGGCCGGCGCGCAAATCTGGAACGAGCAGCCCGGCGTGCGCGACGAAGTGCAGCGGCTGATCGACATGTGGAGCGCGCTGCTGGCCACGCATGGCGGCACGCTGCTGTTCGGGCACTTCACCATTGCCGACGCCTATTTCGCGCCGGTCTGCCTGCGCCTGGCGACCTATGCCCTGCCCATTCCGCCGCAGATCGAAGCCTACGTGAAGCGCGTACAGGCCCTGCCTTCGGTGCAGGAATGGGTGCAGGACGCGCTTGCCGAGCAGGACTTCATCGACTTCGAGGAACCCTACCGCGAACGCCGGTGAATGGGAAGGCCGCAGTAACTGCGGCCGGCCCCACTCGGTGACACCAAGGCGCTGGACTTGGCCGCCAAGTCGCGTCAGGATGGCGCATTCCCACCACTCGCCTTCACTCGCATGTCGCCGTTCTCATTCAGCACCGTCGCGCAAGTCATCATCCAGACGGGTGCCGCGCAAAACATAGGAGAAATCCTTTCGCAACGCTTCACGCCCGGCCGCGTGATGGCCGTGACCGACAAGTTCCTGGTCCGCAGCGGACTGCTGGAGCCGGCGTTTGCCTCGCTGCGCGCCCATGGCTGGGAGCTGCTGGTCTGCGACGATGTCGAGGCCGATCCGCCGGACCATGTGGTGGAAAAGGCCGCGGCGCGCGCCCGGGAGTTCGGCGCCACGCTGGTGCTGGGCGTGGGCGGAGGCTCGTCGATGGATGTCGCCAAGCTGGTCGCGGTGCTCGCCGCCAGCGACCAGCCGCTGAGCGCGATGTACGGCGTGGAAAAGGTCAGCGGCGGACGTCTGCCGCTGGTGCACATTCCGACCACCGCCGGCACCGGCTCGGAAGTCACCCCGGTCGCCATCGTCACCACCGGTGCCACCACCAAGAGCGGCATCGTCGCGCGCCAGCTCTACGCCGACCTCGCGGTGCTGGACGCAGAACTCACCGTGGGGCTGCCGCCCGCGATCACTGCCGCCACCGGCATCGATGCCATGGTGCATGCCATCGAAGCCTTCACCAGCAAGCGGCTCAAGAACCCGCTGTCCGACCATGCGGCCACGCTGGCCCTCACGCTGCTGTCGACCAATCTGGAACAGGTGTGCATCAACGGCAAGGACCTCGCGGCGCGCGAAGCCATGCTGCTGGGCTCCATGCTCGCCGGCCAGGCCTTTGCCAATGCGCCGGTCGCGGCCGTGCACGCCCTGGCCTACCCGCTGGGCGGGCGCTACCACCTGCCGCACGGCCTGACCAATGCGCTGGTGCTGCCCCATGTGCTGCGCTTCAACGCCCGGACCCACCCCGAAGGCTATGCCGAACTGGGCGCGGCGCTGGGCCTGGCGCAGACCGGCACGCCGGCCGAGCGCGCGGCCGACTTCATTGCGCATATCGTTGCGCTGATCGAAAGAACCGCCCTGCCCATGCGCCTGCGCGACCATGGCGTGGCTGAAGACATGATCGCCACGCTGGCCGCCGATGCGATGCTGCAGGAGCGGCTGCTGATGAACAATCCGCGCCCGCTCACGGTGGACGACGCGCTCGCCATCTACTCCGCGGCATTCTGACTTGCGCCCGGGGTCGCCCCAAATCCGGCGACACTTGGCGCATGAGTTCCATTCAAACCCTCATGGTCGGCGGCGCGGTGCGCGACCATCTGCTCGGCCGCCCCGTCCATGACCACGACTGGGTCGTGGTCGGCGCCACGCCCGAAGAAATGGTCGCCCAGGGCTTCCAGCCCGTGGGCCGCGACTTTCCCGTCTTCCTGCATCCCCAGACCCACGAGGAATACGCGCTGGCGCGCACGGAGCGCAAGAGCGGGCGCGGCTACCGCGGCTTTGCCGTGCAGTCTTCGCCCGATGTGACGCTCGAGGAAGACCTTGCGCGCCGCGACCTGACGATCAACGCCATGGCCGCGCCCGAAGGCTGGCCCGAAAGCGGCACGCTCAGCGATCCCTATGGCGGCCAGCGCGACCTGGAAGCGAAGCTGCTGCGCCATGTGACCGACGCATTCCGCGAAGACCCGGTGCGCATACTGCGCGTCGCGCGCTTCGCGGCGCGCTTTGCCGACTTCAGCGTCGCGCCCGAGACCATGGCCTTGATGCGCGAGATGGTCGACGCCGGCGAAGCCAGCGACCTGGTCGCCGAACGCGTGTGGCAGGAAATCGCGCGCGGCCTGATGGAAACCGCGCCCGCGCGCATGTTCGAAGTGCTGCGCGACTGCGGCGCGCTCGAGGTGCTGCTGCCCGAGCTCGCCCGCCTGTGGGGCGTGCCCCAGCGCGCCGAATACCACCCCGAGATCGATACCGGCGTGCACGTGATGATGGTGCTGCAGCAGGCCGCGCGCCTGGACGCGCCGCTGGCCGTGCGCTACGCCTGCCTGGTGCACGACCTGGGCAAGGGCACGACGCCGGCCGACGTGCTGCCGCGCCACATAGGCCACGAGCAGTGCAGCGCGCGCCTGGCAAAGCAGGTGGGCGATAGGCTGCGCGTGCCCAGCGACTGCCGAGAACTCGCCGACGTGGTGGCGCGCGAGCACGGCAATATTCACCGCAGCGGCGAGCTGAACGCGGCCGCACTGATGCGGCTGTTCGAGCGCTGCGACGCGATTCGCCAGCCCGCGCGCTTCGCGCTGGCGCTGCTGGCCTGCGAATGCGACGCGCGCGGCCGCCTGGGCCTCGAAGACCAGCCCTATCCGCAGCGCGCGCGCCTGCAGGCGGCGCTGGACCAGGCGCTGGCCGTGGTCACGGCGCAAGTCGCGGCCCAGGCCGCGGCCCAAGGCCTTGCCGGCCGCGCGATCGGCGAGGCCGTGGCCGCGGCGCGCACCCAGGCGATAGCGCACTGGCTGGCCGCGGACCCAGGGTAAAACCGGGGTCCATTTGTCCGATTTCGGCCGAACATGGGACTTTCGTCCAACGTGAGGAGAAAGTCCATGCAATACGCGCCCCCCGGTTCCGCCAATGCCCCGCACAGCTTCCAGCCGCAGTACGACAACTTCATCGGCGGCCAGTGGGTGCCGCCCGCGGGCGGAGCGTATTTCGATGTGATCTCGCCGATCAACGGCAAGGCCTACACCAAGGCCGCGCGCGGCACGGCGGCCGACATCGAGAAGGCGCTGGATGCCGCGCACGCGGCCGCCGACGCCTGGGGCAAGACTTCGGCCGCGGCGCGCAGCCAGATCCTGCTGCAGATTGCCGACCGCATAGATGCCAACCGCGAGCTGCTGGCCTATGTCGAGACCGTCGACAACGGCAAGGCGATACGCGAGACGCTCAACGCCGACATTCCGCTGTCGGCCGACCATTTCCGCTACTTCGCGGGCGCGATCCGCACCCAGGAAGGCGGCATCAGCGAGATCGACGGCGACACCGTCGCCTACCATTACCACGAGCCCCTGGGCGTGGTCGGACAGATCATTCCCTGGAACTTCCCCATTCTGATGGCCGCGTGGAAGCTCGCTCCCGCGCTGGCCGCGGGCAACTGCGTGGTGCTCAAGCCCGCAGAGTCGACACCCATAGGCATTCTGGTGCTCGCCGGGCTGATCGCCGACCTGCTGCCCCCAGGCGTGCTCAACATCGTCAACGGCTTCGGCCGCGAAGCCGGCATGCCCCTGGCCACGAGCAAGCGCATCGCGAAGATCGCTTTCACGGGTTCGACCAGCACCGGCCGCGTCATCGCCCAGGCCGCGGCCAACAGCCTGATCCCGGCGACGCTGGAGCTGGGCGGCAAGTCGCCCAACATCTTCTTCGCCGACGTCATGGACAAGGACGATGCGTTTCTCGACAAGGCGATCGAAGGCCTGGTGCTGTTCGCGTTCAACCAGGGCGAAGTCTGCACCTGCCCTTCGCGCGCGCTGATCCAGGAATCGATCTACGAGCGCTTCATGGAAAAGGTGCTGCGCCGCGTCGCGGCCATCAAGCACGGCAACCCGCTCGACACCGACTCGATGATGGGCGCGCAGGCGAGCCAGGAGCAGATGACCAAGATCCTGTCCTATCTGGACCTGGGCAAGCAGGAAGGCGCCGAAGTGCTGTGCGGCGGCAGCGTGGCCAAGCTCGAGGGCGATCTCGCGGGCGGCTACTACGTGCAGCCCACGCTGTTCAAGGGCCACAACAAGATGCGCATCTTCCAGGAGGAAATCTTCGGTCCGGTGCTGGCCGTGACCACCTTCAAGGACGAAGCCGAAGCGCTGGAACTCGCCAACGACACGCTCTACGGCCTGGGCGCAGGCGTCTGGAGCCGCAACGGCAACGTCGCCTACCGCATGGGCCGGGCGATCAAGGCCGGGCGCGTCTGGACCAATTGCTACCACCACTACCCCGCGCACGCGGCATTCGGTGGCTACAAGGAATCGGGCCTGGGCCGCGAGAACCACAAGATGATGCTCAACCACTACCAGCAGACCAAGAACCTGCTGGTGAGCTATAGCGAGAACAAGATGGGGTTTTTCTGAAGCGACCTGCGCTGGAGGACAGGCCGTTCATGGTTCGACAGGCTCACCACGAACGGTCTACAGGGCCCTCTGCGTGAGGACAGGCCGCTCATGGTTCGACAGGCTCACCACGAACGGTCTACAGGGGCCCTCTGCGTGAGGACAGGCCGTTCATGGTTCGACAGGCTCACCACGAACGGTTTTCGCGTTTGCCCGGAGCCGGTGAAGGAAATCCGCCATGGTCGAACCCGTCATTGCAACGCCCGCTGCCGAAGCACTCATTGGCGAGCTGAAGAAGAAGCACGGGCCGGGATTGATGTTCCACCAGTCGGGCGGCTGCTGCGACAACAGCGCGGCCAACTGCTATCTGCTGGGCGAGCTGACCACGGGGCCGGGCGATGTCTATCTGGGCCAGATAGGCGGCTGCCCGTTCTACATCAGCCGCTCGCAATACGCGAGCTGGCGCCATACGCAGCTGATCATTGACGTGATCGACGGCCATGGCGGCGGCACGTTCTCGCTCGAAGGCCCAGAAGGCAAGAGCTTTCACACGCGCTCGCGCGTGTTCACCGCCGCCGAGCTCGCGGAACTCGAAGCGCAGGGCGAGGCGACGCCGCCCGCTTGATCAGATCACGGATTGGACCCAGCGCTGGATATCGGCCGCGCCCATCGCGCCCGAGATACGGCCCAGTTCCTGGCCGCCGCGAAACACCACCATCGTAGGAATGCTGCGGATGTTGTAGGGCGCGGCGGCCTGGGGATGGGCTTCGGTGTCGAGCTTGGCGAGCTGCACTTCGGGCGCCAGCGCCTGCGCGGCCTGGGCAAAGGCCGGTGCCATGCTGCGGCAAGGGCCGCACCAGGGCGCCCAGAAATCGACCACGACCGGCACCTGGCTGCGCCCCACATGCTTGGCGAAACTCGCGGCATCAAGCGCCACAGGTGCACCCGTGACCAGCGGCTGGTGGCAGCTGCCGCAGTCGGGCGCATTGCCCAGCTGTTCGCGCGCTACGCGGTTGGTGGTGTGGCAGTGGGGGCAGACGAAATGCAGGGCGTCGGACATGGCAGGCCTTTGTCGTGGGAAACGAGAAGCGGGCCGCAGCCCGGACATTGCCTTTACTTCAGGGCGTGACTGCCATCTTCAACCCTAGACGAACTTGGCAATCAGCGCCGCAATCACGCTCAGCAAGACCGTGCTGGCAAACGGCAGGAAGATCTCGCGGCCGAACACGCGAAAGCGGAAATCGCCGGGCAGCCGGCCCAGGCCTATGCGCTCGAGCAGGTTCGACAGCCCGTTGATGATCAACAGCGCCAGGAAAATGATGATCAGCCAGCGGATCATGGGGTGGCCCGGCTCACAGCCGGTGCGTGCGGTCGCCCTGCACGAAACCCAGCGCGGACCAGGGCTCGACGCCGCGGCTCAACCCTATCACCTTGAACAGTTCGCCCATCTCGTGCTCCATCATCAGTTTGGCGGCCATGGCGCGCGGGCCCTGCTCCATGCGTTCGAGCTGCTGCAGCAGACCGCAGTTGATCAGGAAATGCGCCTGGGTCGTATAGCCCAGCACATCCATTCCCGCTTCCTGCGCGGCCACGGCAATGCCGGTGAAGTTGACATGGGCGGTGATGTCCTTGAGGCCCAGATCGACCAGGGGATTGTCATCCATGCGGTGGGCGCGGTGACAGACCAGCGTGCCCATGTGGCGCTGCGGGTGGTAGTACTCGCCCTCGCCAAAACCGTAGTCGATGAGAAACACCGCGCCGCGCTGCAGCCGCTCGCCCAGCGTGCGCACAAAGGCTTCGCCCTGGGCGTGGATTTCGGTCAGGTAGTCCTGCGGGCCGTCGATGTCCAGCGGCGGGCGCAGCGCCGTGGGCCTGTCTTCCCAGGCAAAGCCCGCGCCGGCGTCGTCCCAGACCACGCCGCGCTCGAACCATTCGCCTTTCTTGCGCATCAAGAGCTGCACCGGCATCGCGTCCAGCACTTCGTTGCCGACCACCACGCCCTGCATGCTGTCGGGCAGCGCATCGGCCCAGTGCAGCTTGTGGGCGAACGGCGCCAGGCGCTCCTGCTGGCGCGCGCGCAGGCTGCCCGAAAGATCGACAATGGTGTAGCGCTCGACCTTGTCGCCCAGCGTGCCCAGCAGCTGTTCGGCCAGCGCGCCCGTGCCCGCGCCGAACTCCCAGACTTCGCGCGTATCCGTGCGCTCCATGGCTTCGGACACCTGGGCGGCCAGCAGCCGGCCGAACGCCGGCGAAATCTCGGGCGCGGTGACGAAATCGCTACCCGAGGCCGGCATGGCGCCGAACTTGGGGCGCTCGTTGGCGTAATAGCCCAGGCCCGGGCTGTAGAGCGCCAGCGCCATGAACTGGTCGAAGCCCAGCCAGCCGCCGGCGTCCTCGACGCGGCCGCGGATCTGCCGGGTCAGTGCGCCCGATAAACTTGCACTACTGCTTTCACTACTGTCCGTCATTGGTCTGTCTTTCCGGCAACAAGCCGCCATTTTCGGCTGTAATTGCCGGTTGCCACTTTTGCGCATGGAAATCTCCGTGCGCCGGCCCACAAGATATCGAGGAACTTGCATGCATCAGCGCTGGGTATTGATCACGGGCGGCGGCCTGCGCCTGGGCCGCGAATTCTGCCTGGCGTTCGCGCGCGCGGGCTGGAACGTCGCCTGCCACTACCTGCGCAGCCGCGAAGCCGCCGAAGCCACCTGCGCCGAAGTGCGCGCGCTGGGCGTGCAGGCGCTGGCCTTCCAGGCCGATCTGAGCGAGCGCGGCGCGGTCGCGCCGCTGATGGCCCGGGTCTACGCGGCCTGCGGCGCCCTGCCGCAGGCGCTGGTCAACAACGCCTCGCTGTTCGAGCCCGACAGCGCCCTCGATTTCGGCAGCGACCTGGCGCGCGTCGACCGCCAGTTGCACACCAACACGCTGTCGCCGCTGCTGCTGGCCAGCGACTGGGCCCAGCGCTGGCAGGCGCACGACCGCGCCCGGCCGCGCGCGCCGGGCAGCACCCGGCCGGTCGCCATCCATGTGCTCGACCAGAAGGTCGTCAATCTCAATCCCGATTACTTTTCCTACACGCTGTCCAAGCTCGCGCTCGAGCGCGCCGTGGCGCTGCAGGCCCAGGCGCTCGCGCCCCATGTGCGCGTGGTGGGCCTGGCGCCCGGCCTGATGTACCCCAGCGGGCCGCAAAGCCAGGACAATTACGACCGTGCGGCACGCGTGAATCTGCTGCGTGCGCCGCTGGCGGCGCAGCATGTGGCGCAGACCGGCGTCTTCTTCGCGGAAAACCCGGCAATTACAGGAATAACGCTATGCGTGGACAATGGACAGCATCTGGTGCCGTTGGAACGTGATGTCATGTTCATGATCGAGTGAATCGCACCGATCCCGTACACCCATGCCTTCGAACCTCACCATGACCGCCTCCCCGTCGCGCATTGCCGCGCATGATCTCCTGCTGCAATGCCGCCGGCTGTTCCTCCAGGGCCTCGAAAAGCAGGTCTCTATCGGCATCCACGACTTCGAGCGCGCAGCAAAGCAGCGCATGCGCTTCGACATCGACCTGTATGTGCCGCTGCACGCGACCACGCCCAGCGCCGACGCGCTGCATGAAGTCGTCGACTACGACTTCGTGCGCGAAGCCGTGCAGCGCGAAGTCACGCGCGGCCATATCGCGCTGCAGGAAACGCTGTGCGACGCGCTGCTGCAGACGCTGCTGGCCCACCCGCAGGTGGTGGCCGCGCGCGTGGCGACCAGCAAACCCGATGTCTACCCCGACTGCGAAGCCGTAGGCGTCGAAGTCTTCACCATCAAGCCGAACGCGGCCGAACTTCTTTCCTTTCCATCATGAACTCAGCTGCTGTGGGCAGCCAAACCCTGAACCTGACCGGTTTGCGATTTGACGCCAACCTGGGCATTCTTGCCCATGAGAAGACCGCGCCCCAACCCATCCAGGTTGATGCCGAACTCAACCTCGGACCCCAGGCGCTGCGCCCCAAGGACGACGACATCGGCCATGTGCTCGACTACCGCAAGGTGCGCCAGATCATCATCGATGAATGCACGGCCGAGCATGTGAACCTGCTCGAGAGCCTGATCGGCAAACTCGCACAGCGTCTGATGTTGTTACCTGGCGTGCACGGCGTGCGCGTGAAAATTGCAAAACTTGAAATCTTTGACGACTGCGAAGTCGCCATCCGCATTGAAACCGGACAATGGTGAGCCCCCGATGAACGCCACGACAGAACACAATCCCTGGCTCGACGAAGCCCCGAGCGCAGACGATGCCGCCGCGACCAAGGCCGCGGGCATCAAGATCGAACGCGAACAGCACAAGCTCGAGAAGCGCCTGTGCCGCGAAGTCGGCCGCGCCATCGTCGACTTCAACATGATTGAAGACGGCGACAAGATCATGGTCTGCATGTCCGGCGGCAAGGACAGCTACACCATGCTCGACATCCTGCTGAAGATGCAGCGGCGCGCGCCCGTGAAGTTCGAGCTGGTGGCCGTGAACCTCGACCAGAAGCAGCCCGGCTTTCCCGACCATATCCTGCCCGAGTACCTCAAGGGCCTGGGCGTGCCGTTCCACATCGAGACGCAGGACACCTACAGCGTCGTCAAGCGCGTGATTCCCGAAGGCAAGACCACCTGCGGTCTTTGCAGCCGACTGCGCCGCGCCATCCTGTACAAGGTGGCCGACCAGTTGGGCTGCACGAAGATCGCGCTGGGCCACCACCGCGACGACATCCTGCAGACGCTGCTGCTCAACATGTTCTACGGCGGCCGCATCAAGGGCATGCCGCCCAAGCTGGTGAGCGACGACGGCAAGCATGTGGTGATACGCCCGCTGGCCTATGTGCCAGAGAAGGACACCGAGCGCTGGGCCAAGTCGCAGAACTTCCCCATCATTCCCTGCAACCTCTGCGGCAGCCAGGACGGCCTGCAGCGCGTGGCCGTGGGCGAGATGCTGCGCGAGTGGGAGAAAAAGCACCCGGGCCGCATCGAGAACATGTTCCGCGCGATGCAGAATGTGGTCACGACGCATATGCTGGATCCGAAGCTGCACGACTTCAAGAACGCCAAGGCCACGGGCATTGCAAACCCCGATGGCGACATGGCGTTCGACCATGAGGAATTCCCGGTCGCGGCAACGCTGCCCGGAGTCCAGGTAGTCCAGCTGTCCTGATCGGGGCAGCGTCCAGGTGGCAAGGGATGTCGGGCTCGCCGCCCTCCCGCCTGTGGTTTTGCACCGCGAGCGCGAAGGAAATTTCATGGCCTCCATCCGCTGGAAACTCTCCCTGACCGTGCTCGGCTGCGCCGCGCTGCTTGCCGGCTGCGCCAGCGTGCGCGAAGTGCAAAGCGATGTGCAAAGCTTCTCGACGCTGCCGGCCATGCCTTCGCCTCCCACCTACCGGCTTGAACTGCTGCCTTCGCAGCAGGCCAATGCACCGCAGTTCGCAAGCATCGAAGCCCTGGCCCAGCAGTCGCTGGCCAAGGTCGGGCTGCAGCGCGACGACAGCCAGGGCAGCCTGACCGTGCAGATCGGCGCGCAGGCGCGCTATACGCGCGACTTCGCCTCCTACTACGGCCCTTACGCGCCCTATGGTCCGCGCTGGAACTGGGGCCTGGGTTTTGGCCGCGGCGCGGGCTGGGGCATGGGCTTTGGCGGCTTCATGTTCGACACGCCGCCGCTGCTGCATTACCGCGCGGTGAGCGTCGTGATGCGCGAACAGCGCACGCAACGCATCGTCTACGAAACGTCTGCAGTGCATGAGGATGTCTGGACCAACGATCCCGCGATCTTCGGCGTGCTGTTCGACGCCGCGCTCAGCGGCTTCCCCAATCCGCCCCAGGGCACGCGCCAGGTGCGCACGCCCATGCCGGTCTCGGGGCCTGTGGCCCAGCCATCCTCCCCGGCCCCGGCGGCCGTGCCTGCCAAGCCCTGACCCGCGCAGCCCGGGTTCTGCGTCGCCGCGCCCCGGTCCGGCACGGCGGTGCGCGCGCCTGCGCGCGCGATAAAGCCCCGCGCACACGGAACTCGCGCCATTTCAGGGTTACCTATACGTGTCCAGCGCGGTGATGGATCCCATCGCCGAGATTTTCCCGGGACCATAGGATTTGCCGCGATCTGCAGGACAGGCGCGCGGCAGCCGCACGCAACCCACATTTTCACAGGGAGTGGCGATGAAGCTTCTGGTCAGATACTGGATATCTGCGCTTGCGCTGACTGAATGGCTGGGTGCACCTGATGGAAAAACAACCGAAAAACCTCTTTCGGGAACATGCAGGTGGTATCGACGCAGCAAACCCAAGCATTGCTGCCAGGGATTTGCACCCATTCAGACAAATCACCAGAATCGGGGTCGCGAAAATGATTGACTCCGCTCACGAAATCAGCAGCGGGTGAAATGCATGAAGTTCAAGCACAGAACACTTATATATTCCCTGGCATGGGCTGGCTTGCTCAGCGCCTGCAGCATAGGCGAAGACAAAAACGCGCCCGTGCGCAACCCGCCGGAAGTTGCCGAAAACCTGATCCGCTATTCGGGCACCTTGCGCAGCGCAAATGGCGCCTCCGTTTCCGGATACCAGGTCCTGCTGGAAAACCGCATCACCGATGAAAGATTCGAAACGTCCATTGGTTCAAGCGGAAATTTCAACATTCAGGTCAAGCCAGGTGTTTACGATGTGCTGTTGACAAGCGGTGGCACATCCCCCCCGATCTCCCTGCAGAAAACCGCGGTCGATTTGCAGGCCGACAAAACCCATGAGCTGCAGATAGGCAATCACCTGTCCAGGCTGCCGACCGAAATCATAGGGAAATTGCTGGACCCCGGACAAAGCCCTCTTGCCCGGCAGAAGATCATCCTGTTGCCATCGATTGCCCGTTCCACGGCCCGCATAGGTAAGGCCGAAGTATCGGATCCCGTCATGGTGGAGACCGATTCCCAGGGGAATTTCTCTGTTTCATTGGGCAAGCCTGGCATGGACATCGCTTTCGACGCGCTGCTGCTTGCTGCCAATTCCCCGGATCTCGATGTGAGAAAAATGGCGAAGGATTACCAGTTTGCGTCGGAAGACGAAAAAACGAAATTCCAAAAACAGGCCGATACCTATTTGAAAACCCATGTCGTGGAGAGCATAAATATCGAGAAACCGAACGGTGCGATGCAGGCAGACCTCGTCTTTGGTGCCACGGTCCGCAACCTGCGTGGTGCCACCGGGGCACCCAGCGTGGTGCCGGCCGATGCAGCCAGTCTGGCCGAATATGAGAAAAATCCGGCAGGCACCGCTGCAGCAAGCCTCTGGCGCAAGGTGACAGACACCGCAGCCCATGCGATTTCAGACGCCATCCCATCAGCCCATGCCGGTGAAATAATCGCCAAATTCCTCCTGATCCCGGGACCCATTGATGGTCTTGGGAAAATCAAAAGCGGCACGCTCTTTGCAGGGAAGATGCGCCCGCAAAATTCAGGATGCAGACAGACTTCATTTCTCAACATCAACAATGGCGTTCAGCCTTTCGACAGCGGCAGCGCAGCCTACGCATCAAAGACCAGATTCTGTGCCACCCGGGAAAAATCCCCGCTGAAATACACGCACAAGATAAACCTGCAAACGGAAAGGCAAAGCCATTACCTTTTCAGAGATGAGGCCAATGGCACTTATGCGCTGAGAGTCCTCAACACCAATGCCGGACACACGCTCAGGTATGCCAGCGACAGCCCCACCATCGTGGACATTGAATATCACCTCAACTGATCAGTGCGCGTGCTGGATATCGGGCACGGCCGCCATCAGCGCGCGCGTGTATTCATGCTGCGGCGCATCGAGCACCTCCTGGGCGTCGCCCGCCTCGACGAGACGACCGCGCTGCATCACGCCGATGTCGTCGCACATGTGGCGGATGACCGCGAGGTTGTGGCTGATCAGCAGATAGGTCAGGCCGAACTCGTCCTGCAGGTCGCGCATCAGGTTCAGCACCTGGGCCTGCACGGACACATCGAGCGCCGACGTGGGCTCGTCGCAGATGATGAATTCGGGCTGGCTGGCCAGGGCCCGCGCAATCGCTATGCGCTGGCGCTGGCCGCCAGAGAACTGGTGCGGGTACTTGCGCGCGTCGTCGGGCGTCATGCGCACGCGGCGCAGCGCCTGGGCCACGCGCTCGGCGGTCTCGTTCGGGTCGCTGCTCAGGCCCAGCACCTCCAGCGGCTCGGCAATCAGCCGGGCTACGGTCCAGCGCGGGTTCAGGCTGGCATACGGGTCCTGGAAGATCATCTGGATGCGCCGGCGCAGGTCGGTCTGCGTGCGGAAGCGGTCCTGGCCGTCGAACAGCACCTGGCCGCGCGTGGGCACCGTGAGGCCAGCGACCATGCGCGCCACGGTCGACTTGCCCGAGCCCGATTCGCCGACCAGGCCGAACGTGCTGCCCTGACGTATCTTGAAACTCACGCCGTCGACGGCCTGCAGCATGCGCCGCGGCTGCTGCGACACCAGGCGTTCGAGCCAGCCCAGCGACAGATCGAATTCCTTGCCCAGATCGCGAACTTCGAGCAGGGCCTTGCCTTCTGCGGCGGCGGCGTGGGGCACGGGCTCGGCCCTGACCGGCGCAGCCGTTGCCGGGGCCCCTATTTCGGGCACGGGCAGGCGTTCCAGCCGCTGGTGCACCGAAGGAATCGCGGCCATCAGCACGCGCGTATAGGGTTGGGTCGGCCGGTCCAGCACTTCGCGCACCGGCCCGGTTTCCAGCACCCGGCCCTGGTACATCACCATGACCCGGTCGGCGGTCTCGGCAATCACGCCCATGTCGTGGGTGATCAGCATCGCCGCAGCCTGGCGTTCGCGGCACACGCGGCGCAGCAGCGCGATGATCTGCGCCTGCACCGACACGTCGAGCGCCGTCGTCGGTTCGTCGGCAATGATCAGCTGCGGCTCGGCGCATAGCGCCAGCGCAATCGCCACCCGCTGGCGCATGCCGCCCGAGAACTGGTGCGGGTACTGGCCCAGGCGCACGCGGGCTTCGGGAATCTCGACCTCTTCGAGCAGTTCCAGCGCGCGCGCCCTGGCCTGGGCTTCGGTCAGCGGCAGATGGGTGCGAATGGTCTCGACCAGATGCCGGCCCACGGTATAGACCGGGTTGAGGCTGGTCAGCGGGTCCTGGAAGATGGAGCCTATGCGCCGCCCGCGTATGCGCCGCATGGCTTCGCCACGCAGTCCGTCTATGCGTTCGCCGTCGAGCTCCACGCTGCCGCTGGAGATGCGCCCGGGCGGGTCTATCAGTCCGATCACGGCCGCGCCGGTCATGGACTTGCCCGCGCCCGACTCGCCGACCACGCCCAGGATTTCGCCCGCGGCAATCTCGAAGTTCACGTCGCGCAGCACCTGTACCGGGCCGCGGTAGGTGTCGAAGGTCACGCCCAGATCGCGCACGCGCAGCACCGGCAGGGGATGGGTGTCGGAGGAACTCATTGCAGCTTGGGGTTCAGAGCGTCGCGCAGCCAGTCGCCGACCAGATTGACGGACAGTGCCAGGGCCAGCAGCACCAGCGAGGGGAACAGCAGGATCCACCACTCGCCCGAGAACAGAAAGCTTTGGCCTATGCGTATCAGCGTGCCCAGTGAAGGCTGGGTCGGCGGCAGGCCCACGCCCAGATAGGACAGCGTGGACTCGGCAACGATGGCATGGGCAAAGCTGATCGCGGCAATCACCAGGATGGGAGCGAGCAGATTGGGCAGGATATGCTGGCCCAGGATGGCCGTGCGGCTGCGGCCTATCAGTTGCGCGGCCAGCACATAGTCCTTCTGCTTTTCAACCATCACCGCGCCGCGCACCGTGCGCGCGTACTGCACCCAGTCGGACAGCGCGATCGCGAGAATGATCACCAGCACCGCGACCTGTTCGCGCACGCCTTCGGGCACGACGCCGCGCACCACGCCCAGGATCAGCATCGCGACCAGGATCACGGGAAAGGTGAGCTGCACGTCGGCAATGCGCATCAGCAGCGTATCGAACCAGCCGCCCGCATAGCCCGCAACCAGGCCTAGCGGAATGCCTATGCACAGCGACAGCAGCACGGCAGAGACGCCGACCAGCACCGACATGCGCAGGCCGTAGAGAATGGCCGAAGCGACATCGCGGCCCTGGTCGTCGGCGCCCAGCGCGTAGAACGCGCCGGTACTGCCTTCGGACCAGGGCGGCAAAAAGGCATCGTTCAATTCGAGGCTCGCGGAATCGAACGGGTTCTGCCAGGCCAGCCAGGGCGCGAACAGCGTGGCCAGCACGATCAGCAGCAGCACCGCGGACGCGACCTGCACGGTGCGCGAGCGCGCGAACGCGCGCTTCACGGGCGAGTCGCTCTGGCGCCAGCCGCGCCGCGCCGGCGCGGGTCTATCGATCACATCGGACATGTTGCATTTCCCTTGTTATCGGCGGCGCAGCCGCGGATCCACGGCCAGATAGAGGAAGTCGACCAGCAGGTTGATCACCACATACAGCAGCGCGATGAACATCAGATAGGCCGCGATCAGCGGTACGTCGACGCCCTGGATGGACGAGATGAACAGCAGGCCCACGCCCGGCCACTGGAACACGGTCTCGGTGACGATGGAAAACGCGATCAGCGTGCCGATCTGCAGGCCCGCAATCGTGATCACCGGAATCAGCGTGTTGCGCAGCGCATGGCCGAAGTACAGGTCCTTCTCGCGCAGGCCGCGCGCGCGGCCGAAGCGGATGTAGTCGGAGCGCAGCACCTCGAGCATCTCGGCGCGCACCAGCCGCATGATCAGCGTCATGTTGTAGAAGCCCAGCGTGATCGCGGGCAGGATGATCGCGCTCCAGCCCGAGGCCGTGAGCAGGCCGGTTTCCCAGCCTCCGACCTTGACGGTGGTGCCGCGGCCGAACGACGGCAGCCAGCGCAGCTCGACCGCGAACAGGTAGATCAGGCCTATGCCTATCAGGAAGGTGGGCAGCGAGACCCCGACCAGCGACCCCGTCATGACCGCACGGCTGAGCCAGCCCTCGCTGCGCAAGGCCGTGTAGACGCCCAGCACCACGCCTATCGCCAGCGCGCCTATGGAGGCCATCAGCGCCAGCTCCAGCGTCGCGGGCAAACGCTCCACGATGACTTCGCTGACCGGCCGCTTGAGGCGGTAGGAGATGCCGAGGTCACCCTGCACCACCTTGCCCACATAGTTGAGGTATTGCAGCGGCACGGGCTTGTCGAAGCCCAGCTCGGCGTTCAGCGCCGCGCGTTCCTCCAGCGTCGCATCCTCGCCCAGCAGGCTGATGGTCGGGTCGCCGATATGGCGGAACACCATGAAGGCGATGAGGGAGACCGCGACCAGCACCAGGGCCGACTGGCCCAGGCGCCGCAACAGATAGGCGAGCATGTCTGCCTCACTTCGCGCCGAGCTTCACATCCTTGAAGAGCACGGCGTTGTCCGGATGCACGGGCACGTCGATGCGCTTGATGGAGGCGAAATGGATCACCTGGTCGTGCAGCGGAATGTAGAAGCGCTCCTTCTGCACCACGTCCCAGATGCGGGCAATGGTCTGGTCGCGCTTGGCCTTGTCGGCCTCGGAAGCCAGGGCGACGATGTCGGTGTCGACGGCCGCATTGCTGAAGCCCGTGGCATTGGTCGGGCCGCGCCCGTCCTTGCCGCGCGTATGCACCAGGAAGTCGAAGATATAGGCCGAGTCATAGGTCGGCACGCCCCAGCCGTAGAGGTAGAAGTCGATATCCGCGCCGTTGATGGCCACGCTTTGCTGGGCAATGGGTCGCGCCACGACGGAGGTCTTGATGCCCACGCGGCCCAGGAAGCCGGCGATCGCCGTGCTGATCGCCTCGTCGTTGACATAGCGGTCGTTGGAGGTGTGCAGCGTCAGGTCGAAGCCGTCGGGATAGCCGGCGTCGGCCAGCAGCTTCTTGGCCTTGGCGACATCGACCTTGGGATAGGCGGCCATGGCCTTGCTGTAGCCGTTGACGAACGACGGCGCGATCATTCCCGAGGGAATCGACAGGCCGCGCATCACCGAGCGCTTGATGGCGTCGCGGTCTATGGCCAGATGGATGGCTTCGCGCACGCGCGCATCGGCCAGCGGGTTCTTGCCCTTGACGCTCGAGTACTTGAGCTCCTTGCCGCCCACGTTGAGGCCCAGGAAGATCGAGCGGTTTTCCGGACCCTCGTTGATGCGCAGGCGCTGGTCCTGCTTGAGACGGGCGACGTCCTGCGCGGGAATGTCCTGGGCGAAATCGACTTCACCCGACAGCAGCGCGGCGACGCGCGTGGCCGGGGACTTGATCGGCAGATAGATCAGCTCGGTGATCTGCAGCGGCGCCTGGCCCTTGCCCCAGTACTGGGGGTTGGCCTTCATGACCGTCTTCGCATCCTGCTCGCGGCTCACGAGCTGATAGGGGCCGGTGCCGTTGGCGTTGCGCGTGGCGAAATTCTCCGTGGAACTGGCCGGGTCCTGCGTGGTTTCCGCGCCCTTGGACTTGGCCCAGGCCTCGTTCATGATGAACAGGTTGGTCAGGTTGTCGGGGAAGATCAGATTGGGGCCGTTGGTCTTGACATGCACCGTGAGGTCGTCGACGGCCTTGACTTCGACCATCGAGGCCAGCAGCGACTTGACCTGGGCCGTGGGACCCTTGGCGCGCTGCAGCGAGAACACCACGTCCTTGGCCGTGAACGGCGCGCCGTCATGGAACTTGACGCCGGGGCGCAGCTTGAACTCCCAGACCGTGGGGTCGGCGGTGAGCTTCCACGACGTGGCCAGCGTGGGCACGAGCTTGCCCTTGGCATCGCGCGTGACCAGGGTCTCGTACATCTGGTGCGACAGCACGAAATTGGTGCCGGTGTTGAAGGAATGGGGATCGAGCGTGGTCGGGTCGGAAGCCCGCGCCCAGCGCACCGTTTCGGCCTGTGCGCCACTCACGGTCAGCAGGCCTGCGGACAGCAGGGATGTAAACAGCAATTTCAGCAGCATCGGGTTTCCTCAACAAACGAAGTGGGACAAGCTGCGCCGCGCGCCGCGTTCCTGCCGGCGGTCACGTTCGCACATTGCACAGATGCAAGATCCAGGCCTGGCGTTTCTTGCGAAATCCATCTTGACGGCGCAGCGCACGGCAAACAATGGGGGGAAACATCAAGCGCGCCGTGCGCATCACCGCCCTTCGAATTTCACATCCTTGAAATGCACTTCGTTTTCGGGGTGCACGGGAATATCGAGCCGCCGCACGGAAGCGAAGTGCACCATCTGGTCGTGCAGCGGAATGTAGAACCGCTCCTTCTGCACCACGTCCCAGATCCGCTGGATTGCCGCGTCGCGTTTCGCCTTGTCCGACTCCGACGCCAGCGAAGCGATGTCGGCATCGACCTGGGCATTGCTGAAGCCCGTGGCATTGGTCGGCCCGCGCCCGTCCTTGCCGCGCGTGTAGACCAGGAAGTCGAAGATATAGGCCGAGTCATAGGTCGGCACGCCCCAGCCGAACAGGTAGAAGTCGGCGTCGGCGTTGTTGATGGCCACGCTGTGCTGGGCAATCGGCCGGGCGACCACGCTGGTCTTGATGCCCACGCGCCCGAGAAAGCCCGCGACCGCGGTGCTGATGGCCTCGTCGTTCACATAGCGGTCGTTGGTCGAATGCAGCGTGAGGTCGAAGCCGTTGGCATAGCCCGCGTCGGCCATCAGCTTCTTCGCCCGCGCCACATCGACCTTGGGATAGGCGGCCATGGCCTTGGTGTAGCCGTGCACGAAGGGGGGCGCAATGATGCCCGAGGGAATCGACAGCCCGCGCATCACCGAACGCTTGATCGCGTCGCGGTCTATGGCCAGGTGGATGGCTTCGCGCACGCGCGCATCGGCCAGCGGGTTCTTGCCCTTGAGGCTCGAGTACTTGAGCTCCTTGCCGCCCACATTGAGGCCCAGGAAGATCGAGCGGTTCTCGGGACCTTCGTTGATGCGCAGCCGCGGATCCTGCTTGAGCCGTGCCACGTCCTGGGCCGGGACGTCCTGGGCGAAATCGACTTCGCCCGACAGCAGCGCCGCCATGCGCGTGGCCGGCGACTTGATGGGCAGATAGACCAGCTCGGTCACCTGCAGCGGCGCCTGGCCCCGACCCCAGTACTGGGGATGGAGCTTCATCACGGTGCGCGCATCGGGCTCGCGGCTGGCGAGCTGATAGGGGCCGGTGCCGTTGACATTGCGCGTGGCGAAGTTTTCCGTGGTGCTGGCCGCGTCCTGGGTGGTCTGCGCGCCCTTGGCCCTGGCCCAGGCCTCGTTCATGATGAACAGGTTGGTCAGGTTGTTGGGAAAGATCAGGTTGGGGCCGCTGGTCCTGACCTGCACCGTGAGGGCGTCGACGGCCCTGGCCTCGACCATGGACGACAGCAGCGACTTGACCTGGGCCGTGGGGCCCTTGGCGCGGTTCAGCGAGAACACCACGTCCTTGGCGGTGAGTGGCGCGCCATCATGGAACTTGACGTTGGGCCGCAGCTTGAACTCCCAGACCGTGGGATCGGCGGTCATCTGCCACGACAGCGCCAGCGAAGGCACGAGCCGGCCCCTGGCGTCGCGGTTGACCAGCGTCTCGTACATCTGGTGCAGCAGCGTGAAATTGGTGCCCACGTTGAACGCATGCGGATCGAGCGAAGTCGGATCGGAGGCGCGTGCCCAGCGCAGCGTTTCGGCCTGGGCCGCCGCCCCCGTGAACAGGCCCGCGACCAGAAGCGATGGGAGCAGTAGTTTGCGCAGCATGGCAGCCTCCTCGGCAAAAGGTGGAAACGACGAACACCTGCCATCGATCTTGGCGGGCGGCGCTGCAGCGCGAAAGGATGAATCCATCCCCCGCCCTGTCAGCCGCTGCCGGGCGCCCATGCACGCCCAGCGCTCGCCGCGCGCCGCTCGCCGCTCGCCGCGCGTCATCCAACCCTTTGCCTGCCCTGCCAGGCCAGTTGCCGCAC